>NZ_CABTZZ010000004.1 GCF_902489465.1 uncultured Varibaculum sp.
TTTAATTTATATATAGAAAGATAGGGGTTGGGGGGGGGGGGGGGGGGGGGGGGGGGGGGACCGCCCGCCCCCCCCCCTCCCGCCCGCCCCCTATTATTCGTACTCACAGTTTTTCCCGCCGTCCATTGACGGCAGGAAATCTACCTGGTTGGCACGGCGTCTAGTTTTCTTGCTCGTATTTGGCCATTAAATCGATACGTCGCTGGTGCCGCTGCTCCCCCGTGAAAGGCTCCGCAATAAACGCATCGATTATTGCTAAGGCCTCTGGTATCTCATGCATGCGCGCACCTACCGCCACGATTTGGGCATTATTGTGCATCCGGGCAAGTTTGGCAGTCTCCAAGCTCCAAGCCAAGGCTGCTCGAATCCCTTTAACGCAGTTAGCGGCCATCTGTTCACCGTTACCGGAGCCCCCTAAAACTACCCCTAAAGATCCTTTATCTGCCAGGACTGCTTCGGCACAAGGAATACAGGTATTGGGATAGTCGTCCTCAGCATCGTATTTCTTAGATCCGTGATCAATTACGTCTAAGCCTTTTTCCTGAAGGTGACTGACTAGAGCTTCTTTTAATTCAAATGCGGCGTGATCGCATGCAACATGTATTTTCATGCCTTAAGCGTATCAGGGTAGGTAAGCTGAGCGGGCAGTAATTGTAGCTTTGGCAAGCGCGGGATAATCAGTCATGATCGCGTCTACACCCAGGTCTGCTAGCTGTAACATCTCAGTTTCCTGATTAATTGTCCAAGGTTCTACTTTAATTCCTTGGCTATGACACCAGGAGACAAAAACGCGGTCTACCACGGTGATGCCTTTCCATTTGAGGGGCACCTGAGCGAAAGCACCGGTGGAATCAAAGTGCCGCTTACTGGCGCTGTGGGAAGCGACAAGCGCCTGCACAACTTCAACTGGAGATAAACAGGTTTGCACCCCCGGGTGACGTTTTCGTAGCTTCGTCAGAGTGCGGGAGGAAAAAGAAGAAAACACTATTCGCTCCCAGGCATCTGTATCGCTAACTGCCCGTAAAGCTCCCTCCAGGGCTCCCGGCTCTTTGATATCAACGTTATAGGTTAAGGTAGGGAAATCTTCAAGGGCGGCTTTTAGCGAAATCGGGCGCTGTCCTGCCGGTCCGCGAAGCGCAAAGAATTCTTGGGAAGTAAGCTCTCCGACTGTACGGGAATCACCCCAAGGACTTGTTAACTGGGTATCGTGTTGCAACACCACAGTGCCATCTTTAAGAGCACGTACATCGGTTTCGTAGCGACTTACCTTTTGAGAAAGTGCGTAGCCGATGGATTCGCGAGTGTTCTCTAGGGTTTCTCCGCCTCCCCCTCTATGGGCAATAATTTGGGGCGTTATTCGCATTTTTGTCCCAGGTAGCGGAAATGATGGGATTCAAGCCAGGGAACTGGATCAACATAGTTGCTTTCATTGCCGGGCATGATCTCAAAATGCAGGTGATTGCCGGTAGAGTTCCCGGTAGAGCCCACTGCCCCCAACTGATCTCCAGCCTTAACCTCTTGTCCCACTGTCACCGCAAAAGAGCCCGGAAGCATGTGTTTGTATTGGGAGTAAACAGTTTCCCCCTCGATAATATGTTTAACCCGCACTGTATTGCCTCCCCCACCCATGGAGCCGACAAAATCTACTTCCCCATCGGTTAGGGAATGGATCGGCGTACCCGCGGGAGCTGCAAAATCCGTTCCCGAATGTAGTTTCAATATGCCAGATATCGGGTGTATACGCTCCCCGAAGGGAGAAGATTGGTGAAAGACTCCCCGCTGCAAGGGAAATAGAATCGCGCCCTCATTAGACATAGTTTGAGCAGCCCGGTTACCCGATCCCACATTTGAGAATTGACATTGCGGATCCGCACTTAAGATCCGAGCCCGAGTTCCGGCTGCCGGTACTGGAACCAGCCCTTCTTCGGAATCTACCGCTTCCAGAGAGTGGACACTGCCCGCCCAGCTTTCGCCGTCAGTGTGCACAGATAAGACTTGAGCCATCATAGAGCCAGGTTTATTAGCCTGCACGAATCCGGTTAACGGCGCAATGATAGTAACTGCTGCTAAAGCTAGAATCACGAGGGTACGGGGAACCGCAGCGTAGCGCCGAAAACGTCGTATTCTCCTCCGTTCGGCGCCTCGAGAGCGCCGCCGGGTAACCGACTCGGCCATCTGCTGTTCCTCCGGAAAATAACTAACTCTGAAATAATAACGAATTTATAACGATTTATCCAGAGCAACTCCTTTCAGCTGTAACATTGAGGAAAGATGATCGCAGTCGCGACCTGTCGCATTACCAGCGTGCCTAACATTACCCTCTGGAAGTAGAGCTATTCTTGCAATAAGTCCCCTCGCGTACCGCTTAGGCCTATCCCTCTAGTCATCTTTAAACTACTGGGCACTTTCAGATTCGTTAGGAAGCGCCCCGGTAGTTAGCACTACTCCAGCATCTGAGCTATTCTCGCTGGGGTTCCAGGCGATCCAATTCAGCTTAGTGGTATCGGTTGCCAGAGAAACTATGTCAGGCACTTCCTCTAGGGTTTTCACGCTTTTCCCGGTCAAATCCATCGTCAATATTTCAACGGTAGTCTGCACATAAAACTGATTATTCAGGTAATTGGCAAGTCCGAAATGGCTACCATCGCTGTGTAACAGCCGCTCCCATTGAGCACTATCTAATACCTGGCTAACCTTCCCATCGCCAGTCGCCACCAGCTGGCAGCTCCACTCTCGTAACCTAGGGAGTGGGAGTCTCGGAGGCGGTAGCTTGGGTGCTGTGAATAGAAGCAGCGGCAGTAGGTTTCGGCTTTGGTCTAGCGCTGAGCGCATAGGCAACCCCGGATATTAGCGCAATAGCCACTACTAATCCGGCATTTGCGGCCCCACCCGGAACAGAGTTAGTTTTCGCTTCGCTGCATAGTGTCGCGGACTTCTCCCACTAATTCTTCCAAAATGTCTTCTAAGAAAATAGCCCCAATGGTTTGCCCGTTTTCATTGACTTTAGCCAGGTGAACCCCGGTTTTTTGCATAACTCTTAATGCGTCCTCTACTTCTTCATCAGGGGAAACCTCCGGGAGAACCCGAACTCGCCAAGATTCCAGAGGCGCCTGACGAGCAGCGCTAGAATCAGCGAAAATAACATCTTTAAGATGCAAATACCCTTGCAAGTCACCAGATTCATCACTAATCGGGAAACGAGAAAACCCGGTTTTTGCCACTTCAGCTTCAAAATCGGCAGCAGTTAGCGGCCAATCCAAAGTAACCAGTTGCGCGCGCGGAACCATCGCTGAACGTACATCCTCTTTAGAAAACTCCAGGGTTCCCGACAATAATCCCAAATCATCGTGCAGGGTTCCGGCGGCGGTGGATTTTGCGACAATCGCCGCCACTTCTTCAATGGTGAACGACTGAGAAACTTCCGAACGAGGAGTTATCCCCAGTATTTTCACTAACCAGTTAGCGCTCTCATCGAGGGCACGCACAATAGGACGTACTGCCCGGGCAATCCGTACCAAATGTGGAGAAATGACCAGACAGACCCGCACCGATGTGGCTACCGTGAGATTCTTGGGAATCATTTCTCCCAGAACAATATGTAAAAATACCACGATTATCAGTGCTAACACGAAGGCGATGGGGTGGGTAAGAGAGGGCGATACTCCGAAGAAATCTAGCGGACGCGCGATTAAATGCGCTAATGCTGGCTCGGCTACGGCACCTAACCCGGTAGAAGCTAAGGTAATCCCCAATTGGCTTACGGCTAAAACCAGGGAAACATGCTCTACCGCCCATAGCGCAGCTTTCGTCCCCCGTTTACCTTGCGCGGCCAAAGGCTCAATTTGTGAGCGCCGGGTGGAGGTGACGGCAAACTCTCCGGCCACGAAAAACGCGTTTGCAGCCAGTAACGCCACCGCGATTATCAGTGCCAACCAATCAGACATTTCCTTCGCCCCCTTTACGGGGATCCTGCCCGGTAAGTTTCGTGGTAGGTCGAGTTCCCGAAGCGGAATTGGAGCTATTGATCAGCACTTTCTCAATCCGACGCCCCTCCATTTTTGCCACCGTCAAGATATGACCACGCACCTTATAGCTCTCCCCCACCTGGGGAATCTTACCGGCAACGACCAAGATCAAACCGGCAATAGTTTCATAAGGACCATCATCTGGCAGCAACACCTCAATCCGGTCAGCTATTTCATCGGGACGTAACGTGCCATCTACCAACCACTTATTATCACCCTCGAGGCGGATACCGCGCCGGCGTAAGTCGTGTTCGTCAGCCACTTCTCCCACGATTTCTTCCACTACATCCTCTAAAGTAACGATTCCGCAAGTACCCCCATATTCGTCCACCACAATCGCCATTTGCAGATCAGCTTCCCGCAATTGCACTAACAGCGGTGCTAGCCTGACGGTTTCGGGAACACGTAGTGCCTTTACCAGGAGAGACTGGGCAGTAATTGGCACGTTTTTTCTTTTAACAAAAGGCACCGCCACCGTGCGCCGTAGATGCACCAAACCGAGAACATCATCGGCGTCCTCGCCTATAACTGGGAATCGAGAGTGCCCGGTGCGCCGTGATAGCTCCACCACGTCCTCGGCGCTTTGCCAAGCCTCTAAAGACTCCATCCGTCTCCGGTCAGTCATCACGTCGCGAGCACACAACCTACCTAGGCCTACGGAGCGGGTAAAAATCGTGGCAGTGGATAAATCTAAGGTACCGGCTTCGGCGCTGTGGCGAACCATCGCCGTTAGTTCCGAAGCTGAACGCGCGGAGGATAACTGTTCTAAAGGTTCTACCCCCAAAGCGCGAACCACTTGGTTAGACAGCCCGTTAAGAAGCATAATTATCGGCTTAAATAGGACGGTAAAACCGCGTTGGAGGGGAGTTACCACCCGTGCAACTTCGAAAGATTTAGCTAACGCCAGGTTCTTGGGGAACAGCTCCCCGAACACCATAGAAAAGGCGTTGACCAATATCAGAGCTACCGCCACCGCAATGGCCGTGGCCAGAGAGGCCGCCAGTTTTATGTCCTGTAATAACTGCGTAAACAAAGAGGTAAGCGCCGTCTGCGTGGTATACCCCAATAGGATGGTAGTAAGAGTGATTCCCACTTGCGCCCCTGAAAGTTGGGTAGACAAATGCTGCAAAGCTTTTAGAACTCCGGCGGCTCCCTTTTCTTTACGTTTCACCCTCTCCTCGACTTGGGTGGGGTCGAGAGCCAGCATGGAGAATTCGGCCGCCACAAACAGGGCGGTACCGACAGTCAGTAAGACCCCCAAAAGCACCATTAACAGGTAATAAACGCTATCAGGCAACTACACCACCATCATCAGACCCGGGGAGGACATATCAAAAACACCTCTTCAAGTAGGCAATTCGTAAGCTATTTTAATAGCAATGCACCAACATTAGTAAAGTCTACATAAACTCTCTCAATATCGAGAGAAATGCTAGGACTTTCGAACTAAATAGGCTTAGTATCTTATTGGACACTCCGTCACCATCCAGAAAAGGAAGCGCCATGCCCAATTCGGAAGATCAAATGGATCATTCGGTAAGCCCGATCAACCAGGAGATCATCGATGATCTTTATGACAAATATTGCGCCGACCCCCTGTCGGTTCCCGAAGACTGGAGAGAATACTTCTCCGCTTTGGAAGCACGCAATGAGCAGATAAAAGAGCCAGAACCCCAAGAACAGCAGCCTCACAAGGTGAAGGGAACCGGCTCAGCGGTAAGTGCCCGGGACGTAACTCGTTCCGATTTGCCTCCCGCTCCCCCGGTGGCCGCCTCAGAACCGACCTCTCCCTACGTCGCCCGGAAAACCGCTCTGGATCTAGGACCGGCAGGTGACAGTGACGAGGAAGATACGGTAGAGCGCCTCCGCGGGGTAGCTAAAGCGGTAGTTAAGAATATGGATGAATCGCTCCAGATTCCCACCGCTACTTCTGCCCGCGAGATTCCCGCCAAACTGTTAATCGAAAATCGCAAAGTAATAAATACCCATTTGGCGGCCACTACCGGCGGTAAGGTATCTTTCACCCACCTAATCGGATACGCGATTATTGAAGCGCTAGTCGAAATGCCATCCATGAACGTCCGCTTTGAAAAGGACGAGGATGGCCATGGTTGCATCCGCAAGTTTACGCATGTCGGTTTCGGACTAGCGATCGATCTTCCCAAGGAAGATGGTTCCCGCTCGCTAATGGTTCCAGTAGTTCACAAGGCCGATACTTTAAATTTCCGGCAATTCATTGACGCGTACGAGGATCTAGTTAAAAGGGCGCGTGCCGGTTCCCTAAAACCTGCGGATTTTGCGGGAGGAACCGTTACCTTAACCAACCCCGGAACCTTGGGTACCAAACAATCAGTTCCCCGGTTAATGACTGGTCAAGGAGCCATCATTGGAGTGGGCGCTACCTCGTTCCCTGCAGAATGGGCCGGAGCCTCGCCTTCGCAACTGGCCAACGCCGGCATCGGTCAAATCATGACCATGACTTCCACCTACGATCACCGCGTGATTCAAGGTGCCGGCTCCGGAGAGTTCCTGCGGATTATTGAACAGAAACTTACCGGCCATGACGGCTTCTTTGAGCGCGTGTTCTCCACTTTAGGGGTAGCTCATGCGCCTTATCAGTGGGAACGAGATTTCAACTACGATCAGGTAACAGAAAAAGGTAAACCTGCCCGGATAGCGGAATTGATCCATGCTTACCGCTCCCGCGGACACCTCGCCGCCAATACCGATCCGCTGCAGCAAATCCTGCGCCGCCACCCGGATCTGTCTATCGGATCTTATGGACTTAGCGTTTGGGATTTGGATCGTGTCTTCCCTACTGGTGGTTTCGCTGGCCGCGACACTATGAACTTGCGGGATCTGTTAGAGCAACTACGCGCCACCTACACGCAGGCTATCGGGATCGAATATATGCATATTCAAGACCCGGTTCAGCGCCGCTGGGTACAAAGCCGCATTGAAAAACCCTCGAAGAAGCTTTCGAAAGATGAGCAGATGCATGTGCTCAGTATGCTCAATCATGCCGAAGCTTTCGAGACATTCCTGCAAACCAAATACGTGGGGCAAAAACGCTTCTCGCTAGAAGGCGCAGAATCCCTGATTCCGCTGCTAGACAAGATGCTATCTAGTGCTTCACGGACTG
The DNA here is from genome assembly GCF_902489465.1 of uncultured Varibaculum sp. Taxonomy (GTDB): domain Bacteria; phylum Actinomycetota; class Actinomycetes; order Actinomycetales; family Actinomycetaceae; genus Varibaculum. Next base: position 7,168 of record NZ_CABTZZ010000004.1, read on the forward strand.
GTGTAAAAGAAATCACTATCGGGATGGCTCACCGTGGCCGGTTGAATGTGCTGTCTAATGTGGCCGGTAAATCTTATGGCCAGATTTTCTCCGAATTTGAAGGCTATCTGGATCCGAACTCGACCCAGGGGTCTGGGGATGTGAAGTACCACCTGGGAACCGAGGGGATTTATTCTGCTGGCGAGGGCGAAGGCGTGCTGGTGTCCCTGACCGCGAATCCCTCCCACCTGGAGGCGGCCAATGGGGTTACCGAAGGCATCACTCGCGCTAAACAAGATCGTTTAGGGGGCGGAAAAGATGCAGAAAGCCAGGTAATGCCGATTCTTATCCACGGTGATGCCGCCTTTATCGGCGAGGGCGTAGTCCAAGAAACCCTAAACATGTCCCAGTTGCGCGGTTACCGTACTGGCGGCACCGTGCACATTATTGTAAATAACCAGATTGGATTTACTACCGGGCCGACTTCGGGGCGTTCTACCCGTTACTGCACCGATTTAGCTAAAGGTTTGCAGGTTCCGATCTTCCACGTTAATGGGGATTTCCCACAGGACGTGGTGAAGGCAGCCCAACTAGCCTTCGACTTTAGGCAAGAGTTCCATAAAGACGTAATCATCGATATGGTCTGTTACCGTCGGCGCGGACACAACGAGGGCGATGACCCCTCCATGACCCAACCGGTGCTTTATTCCTTAATCGATAGCCTGCCCACCACGCGTGAGGTTTATACCCGCAACTTGATTGGGCGCGGAGATTTAAGCGAAGAAAAAGCCCAAGAGGCTTTGCAGGAATACCACGATGATCTGAACAAGATTTTCCAAGAAACTCGGGAAAAGAAAGAATTCGACGCCGAAGGGCATGATGACACTACCAACCCTGGCGGGGATACCCGCTGGGTGATGCCGACCTCGCAACAGCCCGGTCAAGGGATGATGATCGGCTGGACTTCGGCAATCACTCGCGAAGAGGTTGAGCGGATCGGCCAATCCCAGGTACGGGTGCCGGAGAACTTCACCCCCCACCCCAAGATTATGAAGGTATTGCAAAAGCGGGAAGTCATGTCGCGCGAAGGCAAGATCGACTGGGGAATGGGCGAAATGTTGGCCTATGGTTCGCTAGTAATGGAAGGCACCAATGTTCGTCTCGGCGGGCAAGATTCACGTCGCGGTACTTTCTCCCATCGTCACGCGGTAATTCACGACTATGAAAATGGGCGTGAATGGACACCGTTGAATTTCTTAACTGAGGAGCAAGCAACTTTCCAGGCATTCAACTCTCCACTATCCGAATACGCACCGCTAGCTTTCGAGTACGGCTATTCAGTGGAATCTCCGGAAACCTTGGTGCTGTGGGAAGCTCAGTTTGGGGACTTTGCTAACTGTGGTCAGGCAGTTACCGACGAGTTCGTTTCTTCCTCTTTCCAAAAGTGGAATGAACGTTCGGGAGTAGTAATGCTATTGCCGCATGGTTATGAGGGTCAAGGCCCGGATCATTCTTCGGCACGCATTGAGCGTTACCTGCAACTGTGCGCCCAAGAAAATATGTGGGTATGTCAGCCCTCAAATCCGGCGAATAACTTCCATATGCTACGCGCGCAAGCCTATAAGCGCCCGCGTAAGCCCTTGATTGCCTTCGAGCCGAAACAATTGCTGCGTTTAGCAGCGGCAGCTTCCCCGGTAGAAGATTTCATTTCCGGGGAGTTCAAACCGGTTATTGGCGAAGTAGACGAGCAGGTAAGTCAGCCTTCCCGCGTACTGCTGTGTAGCGGGCGCGTCTACTATGACTTGGTGAAAGAGCGGGCAAAGCGCGAACGTTTCGATACCGCGATCGTTCGCCTAGAGCAGCTGTATCCGCTCCCGGTAGCCGAGCTGCAGGAAGTTCTAAACACCTGGGGAGATTTGCCGCTCACCTGGGTACAGGATGAACCAGAAAACCAAGGCTCCTGGCCTTTTATGTCCTTACACCTTCCCGGAGCTATCGGCAAGAGTCTGCGAGTAGCTTCCCGACCGGAAGCGGCCTCTCCGGCAGCCGGTAATTCCAAGTTACACAAAGCGGAGAACGCCGAGCTAATGGAGAAGGCTTTCGCCTAGTTCGCTGCTAAAAGTTTTGGGGGGTGGTGACTTTTCGTCACCACCCCCCAAAACTTTTACCGCGATGATTTAGCGGTAGCTAAAGCTCTTAGCAGTTGGGCCGTTTGCCGTGATTGGCGGCACTGGTACGGCGGCTTTTGCGTTTACGTCCACGTTTAGACATCTTTTACACCTTCCCAATTAATAAACAACGTCCCTAGTTTTACATATAATCCCAAGTTTTCGAAAACTGACGATGCTTGCGAAAAAAATATTGAAACAAATCCCCAGAAAATCCAACAACTCCAAGGTTAATCTTCTAGGTAGCGTTGTTCTTCATAGGCAATCTGCATCCCATCCGTTTGCATATATACCGCCAGACTCTCCACAATCCGAGTCCGTAAGGTCGAAGGAGCCACGGTTCCGTGACACAGGCAGCGCCGTAAAGACAAAGAGATGCCGGCCGCTTCGTCCTCTAGGATTCTCCGGCAACAAGGACATTCAGCAATATGGCGTGCCTCATCCTCACTAAGTTCCCGGGACTCCTCCGTGGCATGTCTAAAGAGATCACGCCCACATGGCTGCTCGTTCATTACTTCACCCCGATTCCGTACTCGCGGGCATATTCTGATAGTTCCTCTCTAAGTTGGCTGCGCCCTCGATGAAGCCTAGACATTACAGTACCTAGGGGGATTCCCAGAATCTGCGATATTTCCTTATAGCTGAACTGTTCCACATCCGCCAGGTAGACTACCGCCCGATGCTCATCCGAAAGTTTTTCAAAGGCCGCTTGGATAGTTTCATTCGGTAGGCGCTCCAAAGCGGTAGTCTCGGCAGAGGGCATTCCCTCTCCATGATGCAGTGATTGCGCTACCTGTGCTTGATCAGTTATTTCTCCAGATCCGTGCTCTTGGGGACGCCGGGATTTTAAACGGTACTGATTTATAAAAGTATTAGTCATAATCCGGTACATCCAGGCTTTTAGATTGGTGCCTGGTTGGTACTGGTTAAACTTACGAAAAGCCTGCATATAGGTATCTTGAACCAGGTCTTCCGCATCTGCAGGTTTTCGAGTAAGTCGCAGCGCTCCGGCATAAAGCTGATCTAACAACGGTAGGGCTTCTTTGCTGAAACGGTCCGAAAGGAGCACATTATTATCACCGGCAGCTAAGGGATGCGACACAGATCTATTCCCGTCCTCGCCGGCAGGTTTATTCCCGCGGTCAAGCGCTACCGTTTTAGGTAACGCCGCCGTGCCTGCCCGCTCTGACTCTAGGATTTCAGTTTCCATTAACTCCATTCTAGCTTGGTTTCAGCAACATTAGTTTGGGTAATTAAGCTCCCAGAAGCTAGAAATAGCCAGCAGCTTAGGTAAGAATAGAAGCATGGCTAAAAGGTATGCACTTTCTCGCGCGCTCATAGCAGCGCCTTTGATGATTGAGGGGATCGACGCGATTCGTAACAGTGATAAGCATGCACGCTTAGCCCAACATCACCTAGAGGTAATGGAAAAGAACGGTTTGCCTCCTCTAACCAAAAACGATGTGAAAACTATTGCGAAAGTTTGCGGCGCGGCCGTTGCTGTTTTGGCTTTGCGGATGGCAACCACTCGTCGTTCTCCCCTAGCAACTAGTGCCTTGGTGCTAGCCAACGGAGCCGCTACGATTGTCAATGGCTGGCAGCCGGGCAAAGTTGATGCCTTACGAATTGCGCAAGGTTTAGCGCTCCATGCCGGTCTAACCTCTGAAGTGTTTCCCACTAGACAGGACTAAGTTTTGAGTGTCTGGAATGCGCCCGTTAAAAGTGCCCCGCTAAATGCGGTAATCTCCCTTCCGCCCTCTAAATCTTTAACTGCCCGCGCCTTAGTGTTAGCGTTGCTAGCGGAAGAACCAACTTTAATAACCAATCCGCTACACTGCCGGGATACCGACTTGATGATTGCCGGTATCCAAGAGTTTGGTGCCCAGGTAGAAAAGCAAGCGGGAGGACTCCTAATTACTCCCCCGGCACAGTTATCTCCCCAAACCGGGGTTATCGAGTGCGGTCTGGCCGGAACGGTAATGCGGTTCCTGACACCGGTAGCGCTGCTTAGTGGCCAGCCGGTACGTTTTCAAGGCGATGATGCTGCCAGCGCCCGCCCTATGAAGGGCTTGCTAGATGCCTTAACTAAGCTGGGCGCCAAATTTAGCGATATGCCCAAGCCGGGGCATTTACCTTTCACTATTAGCGGTCAGCTTATTGCCAGTGAGCAACTGCAGCAGCTGCAAATTGATGCTTCTGCTTCTTCCCAGTATGTTTCTGCCCTGCTGCTAATCTCACCAGCACTCCCCTTTGAGCTTCAAATTGAGGTCGACTCGGTTTTACCTTCTATCCGTCACGTGGAAATGACAGTAGCGGAAGTAAATGCCTGTGGCGGGCAGATTGAAAACCTGGGTGGAGAAAGCGGAGATTGGAATACTCGCCAGATTCGTCATCTCTGGCGCTGTCGGCCTACGCGCTTACAGGGCGGCGAGCGCCATATCGAACCCGATTTAACTAATGCCGGACCGTTCCTAGCTGCCGCCATGATTTGTGGCGGGCAAGTTAGTATTCCCCATTGGCCCGCTAAAACTTTTCAACCTGGGGATGTTTGGCGGCAACTGCTAACTCCTATGGGAGCGCGAATTTACCGCGCGCCCGAAGGCAACCTGGTTTGTCAAGGCAGTGGGGTAATCGGTGGCACCCAATGTGATTTAGAAGCGGTAGGAGAATTAACTCCTACTTTGGCGAGCTTGTGTACCTTAGCGGTGGAGCCTTCAAAACTTACCGGGATCGGGCATTTGCGCGGACACGAAACTGACCGCTTAAACGCCCTCGAAACGGAAATTAAACGCTTGGGGGGTAAAGCCAAAGCCAGTGAAACTACCCTCCGGATTTCTCCGGCACCTTTACATGGTGATTTAGTACAAACCTATGGTGATCACCGAATGGCCATGTTTGCTGCTCTGATCGGCCTTAAGGTTCCTGGGGTACAAATTGAAGATATTGAGTGCGTAAGCAAAACTTTCCCAGATTTTGTTGAGACTTGGGAAGCCATGTTGGCCGGTGCTGATGGCGCGGCGTGATATTGGTACCGACGATCCCAGGGTTAGAGTTCGTCCTGCCCGCTCGAAACCGCGTCGCTCAAAAAAGCAAGTGGATTATTCTGCTAGTCCCACCGCTTTTGTGTTCGCAGTAGATCGCGGTCGTATCCACGTGCAAATGGGAGACACCAAATTGGTGGGGGTAAAAGCCCGCGCACTAGGTAGGCACGGTATCGTAGTCGGGGATCAGGTACGGGTCACCGGAGATTTAAGTGGAAAAAGTGGCTCTCTGGCGCGGATCGTGGAGGTTTTACCGCGAAAAACAGAACTAACCCGCTCCGCAGAAGATAGTCCCGGGGCGAAAGAAAAACCCATGGTAGCCAACGCTAACCAAATGGCGATCTGTACCGCCTGCGCTGATCCTTTGCCCCGTCCGGGAATGATTGATCGGCTATTAGTTGCCGCTTACTGCGCCGGAATCAAACCGTTACTGCTGGTTACTAAATCTGATCTGACCTCCCCAGAGCCACTGTTAGAACTTTTCCGTCCCTTGCAGGTTCCTAGCGTGGTAACCAGTATAGAAAGCGGCGAAGGAATCGATGAGGTATCCGAGCTGCTGGCTGGGCGGGTCAGCGTACTGGTAGGCCACTCGGGTGTAGGTAAATCTTCGCTGATGAATGAGCTGATCCCCCAGGCTGAACGCTCCACCGGACACGTTAACCAGGTGACCGGACGCGGTCGCCACACCTCTACTTCGGTAATGGCGCTCCCCTTCCACAATGGCTGGTTGATTGATACTCCCGGGATTCGCTCTTTCGGTTTAGCGCATATTAGCGAGGACGATCTGTTGGCCGCTTTCCCGGATCTGGCAGAGGTAGCCACCGGCTGTCCGAAACTGTGTACTCATTGGCAGTCTTCACCGGGGTGCCAGTTGAGCGCGCTGGAAAAAACCGATCCCGCGCAAGCACGGCGGGTAGCATCCTTCCGCCGCCTACTTGCCTCCCAACATAGCCAAAATTCGCTGATGTAACTGGGAGTTAGTCGCCAAGGCGTTGCGACCAACGCACCCTTTTTTGCCTTCCAGTGAGGTAAAACACCCGCCAGCTTCCTCAACGATAGGCACTAAAGCTGCCATATCGTAGATTTCTAGCTCCGGTTCTGCCGCGGCGTCAACTACGCCTTCGGCCACTAACATATAGGAATAAAAATCTCCATAGGCACGGGTGCGCCACACTTTTCGAGTCAGCTCCAAGAAGGCGTGCAATTTGCCGCGTTCTTCCCATCCGGAAAGGGAGGAATAACTAAAAGAAGCATCTTTTAAATCCGTTATTTTCGATACTCGATTAGTCTGTGGTTCCCCACGGTTAAAGGAACGCCACGAGCCTACGCCGCGACCTGCCCACCAGCGGCGAGCCAGAGCCGGGGCGCTAACTACCGATGCCACCATTTCGCCGGCAAGTTCCAAACCAATCAGCGTTGCCCAGACTGGCACTCCTCGCACAAAATTTTTGGTGCCATCTATGGGATCGATAATCCAGCGAGCCTGGTTAGCTGCGGCAAGGTTGCCCCCGTATTCTTCCCCGTAAATCAAGTCATCAGGGCGGGCTGCCGCTAAGGCCTGGCGAATCATTTGCTCGGCACCGCGATCAATATCAGACACGGGGGTCAGATCAGCTTTTTCATACACTTGATAGTCGCGCTGGGTAAAATGCGCTAACGTATACCGGTCTACCTGGTCTACGATTTCTAGTAGTAGCCCTACGTCCTCACCAATGTTCCTCATTTTATGATTCTTTCTTTCCGAGTGCGGATAGTACTTCTGCTTGTAAGGCGGCACTTACTTGTCCCGGGGCGCTGGGATTTGCGCCCGGAAGCGCCGCGAAAGTGGCACAGTTGCCAAACACTCCACCAACTAGGCGGCTAGTGGTACCGATCTCCCCCATACCCGCGACTAGAAATAGCCGCTGGCCAGCAGTGTCCCGATAATAGTTTTCCATGGCGGTAAAAACCTCTAACAGATGCCGGGCGCTGGTGATCGTGAGCGCCAGTTTTGCTACCTGAGCCCCGCGTTCGTGGGCGGTAGCTAACCAGTTATAGATCCTTTCGTTATCCATTTTTTCGGCTTCCGCCACCGCAAAATAATGCCGAGAAAGCACGCTCACTACCCCCCGGTCATGGGTATAGCTTAAAGCCTCTCTTGCCAAAGGAAAATCGTCCTCGATATCGAGGGCGTTAGCTCCCGCTTTCACCAGCATTTTCATAGTTTCAAACTGGTGGGTGGGTACCATTCGTGCGCCTCCCCCCTGTGCCACGCTACGGCAAGTCGCTAGCCACGGGAGTTTGATAATCGGAGCCACGGCCTCCACAATTTCCCGCAAGTAGCCAGGATTGCGGTAGTCCCGGAGCAGATCCAATCGCCACTCGACCAGATCGGCTGCCTGGGGAATTCGAGAAATCTGCCCCCGCAGTTCGGGTTGATTTGTACCGGTCAGCGGGACAATTAGTGCCGGTCGACCCGGAGAAAACAGCGAGTCTGATTCCATCGGTTTGCCTCCTGGAAGTCTTACTATCTATAAACATATCGCACCTGAAAGCCCCGGTGCCTAGCCAGTAAATAAGTAATATCGATGGTATGAAGCTAATCCACACCTCTGACTGGCACGTGGGACGCACGCTCTATGGGGAAGATTTATCTGCGGCTCATCGCCAGTTTTTTTCTTTCCTCACTCAACTGGTACGTGAGGAGAACGTCCAGGCAGTAATGGTAGCCGGAGATGTTTTTGATCGCGCTATTCCCTCGCTGGAATCTTTAGAGATTGTTTCCCAGGCGTTAGCGGAACTAACTAGGCTAACCGCAGTGATTTTGACTCCCGGCAACCATGATTCTGCGGAAAGACTGGGATTTTTAGCTCCGTACGTACACGGGAACCTATATTTGCGCACCGCTTTAGCAGATATTACCCGCCCAGTGGAAATCGCGGACTCCGGTGAAACCCTGCGGGTTTGGGGACTGCCCTATCTTAACCCAGATATGGTGCGTACCAGTCTTTATGACGGAGCGCCACCTGCGGAAGATCCCGAATCAACAGTAGATAATCCGGATGAAGATTCCCTTCCGCGCCTGCCACGTTCGCACGAGGCGGTAGTGGCGGCCGCCATGCGCCGGGTGGGGAAAGCACAACGCCGTCTTCCTCGCGTTGACCGCACTATGGTTATGGCACACGCTTTCGCAGTCGGCGGCGCGGCCAGTGATAGTGAACGGGACATCACCGTCGGGACTGTGCAATCGGTTCCCCTGCAAGTATTTGAACGCTACGGGCAAACCGATCCCGAATCAGCTTCCGATTTAGCGGCACCCGATTATCTCGCGTTGGGACATTTACATGTGCCACAAAAACTGCATACCGACCGATCTGCGGGACGCTATAGCGGGTCCCCGATTACTTTTTCTTTTTCGGAATGCCACACCCCAAAATCGGTGGTGCTGTTAGATACTGCTGCCCCGGATCTGAATCCCCAGCTAGTATCCACCCCGGTATTTCGACCGGTAGGCCGCATCAAAGATTCTTTTGAAAACCTGTTGACCAACCCCCGCTATGAAGACTTCACTCGCTATTGGTTGGAAATTACGGTTACTGACCCGGAGCGGCCAGCCCATCTGGTCACCAAATTAAAGCGGCGTTTTCCCAAAGCCCTAGCTATCTTACATGAAACTTCCCGGGCGAATTTGGAGGAACAACACCGCTCCCTCAGAGTTAATCGCTACCGTCCCGCCGCGCTGGCTAAAGATTTCTTTACGCAAGCACGAGCCGGAAAAGAGCTTACCGAAAGCGAAAGCCAACTGGTAGAAGAGATTTATGAGCAGGTGCGAGAGGAGAGTTAAATGCGGATTTTAAAACTCAGCTTCGAGGCCGTAGGCTCTTTTGGCGGTAAAGAAACGATTGATTTCACCAAACTGGGTACCGGCTCAGGTCTGTTTTTGATTCACGGCCCCACTGGTTCTGGAAAATCTACGATTCTGGATGCGATTGTTTTCGCCCTCTATAACGATGTGGCTTTGGAATCTAACTCCTCAAAAAGCCGTCTACGCTCCGATTATGCGGGTGATGACCAAATCAGTTGGGTACAGCTAGATTTTGAGGCTCGCGGACAGCTTTACCGGATTTGGCGCACCCCCAAATATGAGCGACCTAAACAACGCGGATCAGGGACAACCTCGCAACCAGCACAGGCAAGCCTGTGGCGCCTGAGCAGTGAGGATGCCGATCCGGGCGATGCGATCGCTTCACAACCGCGAACCGTAAATGAGGAGTTAGCTACCCGAATCCTGCCGCTAACTAAATCCCAGTTTTTGCAGACCGTGATTTTGCCACAGGGGGCTTTTTCTCGTTTCTTACGAGCGTCCTCAGATGAGCGCCAAGAAATTTTGCAACAAATTTTTGGCACCCAAATCTTTGAGCGGATGCAAAAAGAATTCATCGAGCGCGCCCGGCAGGCGGAAACTAGTGCTCAAGTAGGCTCGACAACTATTGTCAGCAAGCTAGAGATTTTCGCTGATAACTGGAATAAATTGGCGCAATCAGTGGGCAGTTCCCGCAGCGAATTAGATACCTTAGTCGATACCCTTTCGGCTTTGCCGCAAGTTTTAGACGAAGATTTAATCAAATCTTGGGAACCTTACTACCCGTTGCCAGCCGAGCACTCTTACCAATGGCTAAGCACCCAGAGCCAACAGGTAAAAACCGCAGGAGACCGGTACCGAGCAGCTTTAGAAAAAAAGGAAGCAGCAAAAATCCTCAGGGAGGACTTCCAAGAACTTACTCGCCTATTAGCGGAAGAAAAAGAGCTTCAGGAACGCCAGCAAGGCGTAGAAACTAATCGAAAACAAATCGCACTTCACGAGCGCGCAAAACTAGTGGATGCCGAAATCAAGGAACAACTCCGCTATCAAGAACACTTAGCCACCGCAAAGGCACGACTGGTAACAGCTCTACAGACTTCTCCCGCGCCTTTTAATACTTGCCCGATACCGACCTCAGAAACTTCCCTAGACAACCTAAGGGTAAAGGTAGCCAAGCAACAGGAAGACAATTCTAAAGAGCTGGGGTTACTGGCGCCCCTGATTGAACGGCAGAAAAAACTCCAGACCCTAGAAGATGCCGCCACCAATGCTCGCAAAGGCTATGTAGATCATTCCCGAGCTGCCGCCCAAGCTGCTAAAGAGTTCACGCTGTTAGCACCGCAGTTGCAGACGCTACGGATTCGGCAGCTGCGCCTAGAAAAAGAACAACTAGGTTTCGAGGACGCCCGGCAAAAACAGCTCCAGTTACGTCAGTACGAGGGGGAACGCCAGCATTTCTTGCAAGATTATAAACGCTTTCAAAGCGAGGTCAATAAACTTCCGGCATTAGATCAAGAGGTGGCGACCAGGCGGGCGGCCGCTGTCGAATATGAGCGCGATTTTTTCGTGGATTCGGCGATTCTTTTGGCTTCTCGCCTGGAAGCGGACACTCCCTGCCCGGTTTGTGGTTCTTCCTCACATCCTGATCCTGCCCTGGGGGACGCGAATAAGGAGCGGTCCCTCAGCGGGTTAACCACTCTAAAAGACCAGCTCACCGGGGCAGAGGCTACTTTACAAGAAAAAAAAGACCAGCTAAGAAAGGAACGTGACCGTTTGCGGGATGAAATCCAGCGGCTCCGGCAAAGCTGGCCCGGAAACGCACAAACAATTGACTCCCAAGTCGCCTACCTGCAGGCGCAAGCAAAAGAGCTAAAAGCTGTGCACCGGCAGTTAGCAGAGATGGAAAAACAGGCTCAGCAGTATCGGGATTTGGTACGAGCCTCGGTTAACGGTGCGAACCTAGAAAAAAATAAGTACGTTAACGCGCTGAACCAGATTCATGAAATAACCGCCGAAGTTACTGCTTCCGGGCAATCAAGCAACCTTTTGGCTCGACAACGCACCCTAAGTGAAGACCAAAATAAACTGGCGTTACTGGTAAAGAACCTGACCAGCACCAAAGAAGCCCTAGGCAACCTGTCGCAAGCGCGCCAACATTTAGAGAAAGCTTTACTTGGGGCGCGCTTCCCAGATGTTCAGGCGGCGCAAGCTGCCCTATTGGAAGCAGAGAAATACCAAGAAATAAAAACTGTCGTACAGACCTGGGATCAGGAATTTCAGACCAACCAGGTAAAGCTGAAGGCTGACCGGATGCAAAAACTGAGAGCCCCAGACTTTGTGCTGCCAGATTTAGGAGCCCTAACGGAAAAAGCCACTGCCCAGGCAGAAATTTTCCAACAGAAGCAGACAGAATTAGCGAAAGTTCAAGAGCAATTGCATGCGGTAGAGGCCGCGGTAAGTGACTTGCAAACCGATGCTGCCCATTATTTGGAATCGATCCAGGATTCTGCCACCCTAATCGCCTTCGCAAATCTAGCCAGAGGTGAAGAAGGTTCCGCGCTGCGCGCCCCCCTAGCTACCTGGGTACTCCTAGATCGTTTTGAAGAAGTTTTAAGTGCCGCTAATCCGCATTTAGGAAAAATTTCTGGAGGACGCTACCAGCTTTCCCGTAGCGACTCTGAATCTTCCCGGCGTCGTAACCAGGCATTATCCCTCGCTGTCACCGATAACTCTTCCGATAAAGTCCGTGAAATATCGGCGCTCTCGGGCGGAGAGCTGTTTTATTGTTCCCTCTCGTTAGCGCTGGGACTTGCCGAAGTGGTAACTGCGGAAGCTGGAGGAATAGAGATCTCGTCAATGTTTATTGACGAGGGTTTTGGTACTTTGGATACCAGTAAACGCGAATTAGTAATGGAGGCGCTAAGAAATACTTCCGCTTCTGGGCGAACCGTGGGGTTAATTAGTCACGTGGACACGTTACGCGGTGAAATCGCGGATCAGATTCAGGTTATCTCCGCAAAAGAAAAAGGATCTACCTTAAAAATTATCGGCAACTAGCCGGCGCGGGAAGAACTGCGATAGCGCCGGAAGATTAGGAAGTAACCCAAATTGCTGCTACTGCCGGTTTACCCAAGGTAATCTCTTTTCCTGCTACCTTTAGGCGCATTATTCCAGCTTCCGGAATATTCTCTAAAGGTAGCAGCTGGCAACCGGGAACTACCCCTACCGATTCTAAGAAGCGCAACAATTCGGCCTGGCTATCTTTAATGCGGGCAACTGTTACCGGGTTATTTAAGGGAGCTTGCCCTAGCGGCACCATCGAAACTTTAGGTAAGAGCCCATCACTGGAGGGAATGGGATCTCCATGGGGATCCACCTGAGGACTGCCCAGCGCCCGCTCCATGGCCGCGATTAATTTATCGGAGGCGACGTGTTCTAGTTCTTCTGCTTCCGCGTGGACTTGATCCCAGGGATACCCCAGTTTCTGGTGCAGATAAGTTTCGAGGATACGATGTTTTCGCACCATCTTTAAAGCTAATTTTTCCCCCTTTTCTGTAAGGGTAATCCCCCGGTAGGGAACGTGAGTGATCAGCCCCAACTTGTCTAAACGGCGCACATTTTCAGAGGCAGTAGAGGGGGCTACCCCCATTTTTTGAGCCAGCCCTGATACTGACAGGGCGCTTCCTCCCCATTCGGTAGCTCCTAAAAGACGCTTTAAATAGTCCTGCACTACCCGCGAGGTTACTGCCTCGTCCCCGGTCTGCTCGGAATTTGATTTCCTGTCCATCGTTTTAAACCTTAGGTTACAGACGGAAAATCTGCAGACCAAATACCGCGAATAACACCGCAACAATTACCACTATGCAAAGCAGAGCACCTAACCACCAATACCCTACTAATATGCGGCGCGCACCCTTTAGCGGGCGAGTAGGACTAGCCACTGTTCTCACCCAGAGCGCGAAGGACAGCCAGGCGAGAAAAATAGTTGCCATCCAGGTTAAGAAGCAGTAGGGACACAGGGAACGCAGCTGAAATATCGAGGTCGCCAGGAAGAACAGCACCGCTCCCAAGCCGGCACTGGTTCCTAAAACCAAAATCATCAGTCCCCATTTAGGCAATCGTCCTCCACACAGCAGGTAGATTCCCGCTACGGTGAGCACTGCAAACAGTACCATCCCGAAAATGGAATTGGGGATCCCGAAGAGAAGATGCCCGGCCGCAGAATCCATGGCTCCCCGACAATCCAGCACATTATTTATCGAACAACCTAGTCCTCGTTCTGGCTGGGAGCGGTGAATTATTTCGGTTCGCCATAATTGCCAAGAAGCTACCAGTCCTAACAGTGAAAATACCAGAACTTCCAGGCTGGACAGGCGAGGAATTCGCCCGGCGCGCATAGCCGGGGACGGAGAAAGAGGATCGGAGTTAAATGCCAGTTCATTTGCAGATAGCGATGCAGTGTGCTCGGCCATTAATCCTCCTACGCTAAATCTGGTCAATAATCTAGCATATCGATGAACTGTAAAACGGGTGAGGCCGCTCGCGCGACCTCACCCGCATCCTGACTAAATAGGGGTTACTATTTTGCTTCCCGCATCCGCAGTGGCACATAGTCCCGCTGTGGCTCGCCTTGGTATACCTGGCGCGGACGCCCGATACGGGTCATAGGATCATGCAGCATTTCTATATATTGGGAAATCCAACCCGGCAGACGCCCAAGCGCAAATAGCGGGGTAAACATCTTGGTGGGGAAGCCCATAGCGGAATAAATTAGACCAGTATAAAAGTCAACGTTCGGATAGAGTTTACGTTCAATGAAGTAATCATCTGAGAGGGCAACTTCTTCCAGTTCCATCGCTAAATCAAACAGATCATTGTTTTTACCCATCCGATCCAGAACGTTATGTGCCTGTTCCCGCACGATTGCTGCCCGGGGATCATAATTTTTATAGACACGGTGGCCAAAGCCCATCAGCTTTACGCCCTTTTCTTTGTTCTTTACTTTCTCCACGAATTCGGGAATAGAAAGATGGTTGTCGCGAATATTGATTAACATCCGCAACACGGCCTCGTTCGCACCACCATGGAGCGGTCCAGAAAGAGCCCCCACTCCGGCAGCAACCGAGGCATACATATTGGCATTAGAAGAACCGACCAACCGCACGGTGGAAGTGGAACAGTTCTGTTCGTGATCGGCATGCAAAATAAAGAGTACTTCTAGCGCTCTGATAATCGCCGGATCAATATCGTAGGACTGATACGGTAAACCAAAGGTCAAGCGAATGAAGTCCTCTACATAGGAACGCTCATTATCGGGATACAGTAATGGCAGACCCGCCGCCCGCTTAGCGATATACGAGATCATAGTCGGCACTTTTGCCAGCAACTGCACGGCTTGAATATCCTGCAGCTCCGGATCATGTACATCCGCGAAGGTTTCTTCGTAATAGGTAGCCATCCCGGCAATGCCACCTTGCAAAATCGCCATCGGGTGCCCATCAGAGGGGAAGGCAGTAAAGAATGCCCGAAAATCTTCATGCAGCAAGCGTTGACGTTTTACTCGACGTACGAACTCGTCTAGTTGCGAAGGCGTGGGTAGTTCCCCCCTGATCAGCAAATAGGCAACTTCCAGGAAACTGGAGTGATGTGCCAGCTGGTCAATCGGGTAGCCCCGGTAACGTAAAACTCCTTTACCACCGTCAATGAAAGTAACTTTCGAGGTACAGGAAGCAGTAGTGGAAAAGCCCGGGTCAAGCGCCACTAGCCCGGTTTGATTACGCAGCTTGGAAACATCGATGCCTTGATCACCACAGGTTGCTTGTACGGGTGGGAACTCGATGGTTTTACCTCCCACCTCCAACACTCCCGGTAGCCGACCGGAGTCATTGGATTCTGGGGTGTTATTTTGATTTCCTGCCATTTTAATAACCTTCCCTAAAAGGGAGACTTATCGCCTTCCCACTATCATTCTATAGGACTTAATACCCTTAAGAATACAACCTTTTTTAAAGACTTTACCATTTTTAGGCAAATTTCACTAAACGTTTGGCAGTCTCCTGAATGTCGTTATCGCTAACGCAAAGCGCCACTCGCACATGAGATCCTGGCCGCGCGTTGTAAAAACTCTCCGGGGCTACTATCAGCCCCAGATGCGCCATACGATCTAGCAAACGCCAATCTGCCCCGCTACCGGGAGCCCGCAACTCAGCATTTTCATCGGCCTTGTCCGCGGGATCAAAAACCCACAGGTAAAGCCCGGCCTCGCACTCCTCAGCAACTTTAAGACCCGCTTGTTCGAGCGCCGCCGCCAACACTTTGCGCCGGCGCCCGTAGCGTTCCACTTGTTCCTTAACCTGTGAGCGTTCCGATAATACCTGCGTTAATGCGGTCTGTACCGGAGAGGGCATTATCTGTCCGCAGTGTTTTCGCACCGCTAGCAGCGCTGAAATCAAAGCCCGATCCCCCGCCACAAAAGCCGCCCGGTAACCGGCCAGATTTGATTCCTTTGACACCGAATAAACCAATAGCAGATTCTCGCTGCTGGCTCCACAGATGTCTTCTTGCAGCAGCGAGGGCGCCGGCCCTTCTCCCCGGTAGGTCAATTCGCTATAGCACTCATCGCTAGCTACCACGGCGCCTACTTCGCGTGCCCAAGAAACAACTTCCCGCAGCCAGTTCTTTTTCGCCACCCAACCGGTAGGATTCGCGGGAGTATTTATCCACACTAACGAGGCGTCGCGTGGCCAAGTGGAAATATCACGGGAAACCGCGATCCCTTGGGCACCGGCAAGTCGGGCACAAATATCGTAAGTAGGGTAAGCAATTTCGGGGAATAAGACCTTGTCTCCCCGACCTATTCCCAATTGCCAGCCAAGAGAAGCAATAAGTTCTTTAGACCCGACCGTCGGCAGACATGAGTCCTCATTTATGCAATTGATTCCCCGCCCGCGCGCCCAGCCAACAATGGCACGCCGCAGCTGGATACTGCCGGCAACTGCAGGATAACCCGGACTATCCGCACCGGCCTGCAGCGCTGCTTTCGCGCTAGCTGGACAATCATCAATCGGGGTTCCGATAGATAAATCTATGGCTCCCCCCGGGAAAGCGGCGGCAGTTCCCCGGTAGGGGGTTAATAAATCCCAGGGAAAAACTGGCAGGTTTAGCGAACGCGGCAAATCACTGTTCTTCATGCATTCACCCTATGACAGCTGCCTGGGCTCCACCCGCCATGTCCACAGGTAAAAACAAAAACCGCAAGGTGGCGCAGGAAACTATTATTCCTCGCGGGCAGGTAGCTTCTCGATCATAGGATCGTCATAGCCAGTGGCACCCACACTGGAGGCTCCTCCCGGAGACCCCAAGCCCTTAAGTTCGAAAAAGTCTACGTTAGCGCGATAGTAATCTGCCCATTCTTCCGGCAAGTCATCTTCGTAGAAAATGGCTTCAACCGGACATACCGGTTCGCAAGCACCACAGTCTACACATTCTTCAGGGTGAATATAAAGCGAGCGTTTACCCTCGTAAATACAATCTACGGGACACTCATCGACGCAGGCTTTATCCTTAACATCTACGCAGGGTTCAGCGATTACGTAAGTCATATATTCTCCTTAGGTTCCGATATTGCTAGTATCTCACTATGAAGTTTGTGGGCAATCAGAAACCGCCACCGCGCCTACCTTGGCTATCTTGGAAAGTAGGCGAACGGGTAGTTTTGCGCCGGAGAGAAGCAGACGGACTCTATGATGCCCTCGGGGAAGTTTTGAACGTAAGCCCTGATAGCGTCACTATTCTAACCCGAAAAGGGCCGGTGACAGTGCCGGCAGAAAAAATGGTTACCGGGAAAAGGGTTCCTCCCCCACCAAAAATCTAGCCGCCCCGAATGACTTAAAAATCACCTATTCACCGCGTTCTTGACGGCGTCTGCGGGAGGCAATTTTGAAACGATCCTGCGCACTTAATACCACTTTGCGAATCCGGATCTCTTCGGGGGTAACTTCCACGCATTCGTCCTCGGCCGCAAATTCCAAAGATTCCTCCAAGGTAAGTACCCGCGGAGGTACCAATCCTTCGAAAGCATCGGCAGTAGAAGAACGCATATTGGTTTGCTTCTTTTCGCGAGTGATATTGACATCCATATCCTCCCCGCGCGGGTTTTCTGCCACTACTTGTCCCTCATAGACTTCGCTGCCAGGTTGAATAATAAAGCTTCCTCGTTCTTGCAGCTGAATCAGGGCATAGGGGGTGGATTTTCCGGCACGATCTGACACCAAAGAACCGCTTTGGCGACGGGTAATTGTGCCTTGCCAAGGGGCATAACCGTCAGCAATAGAAGAAGCAATCCCCGAGCCGCGAGTCTCGGTTAGGAACTTAGAACGGAAAGAAATAAGACCGCGAGCCGGTACCCGGAAAATCAGGCGCACCCAACCGGTACCATGATTCGACATGGTCTGCAGTTTTCCTTTACGCGCCGCCATTAGTTCGGTGACTTTACCTAGGTAATCTTCGGGAACATCGATAGTCATTTGCTCCATCGGCTCATAGGTTTTCCCGTCAATCTCTTTGGTTACCACCTGAGGTTTACCGGCAGTTAGCTCGAATCCTTCCCGGCGCATCTGCTCAATCAAAATTGCTAACGCCAGTTCTCCCCGCCCTTGTACTTCCCAGGCGTCCGGGCGTTCGGTGGGCAGTACTTTCAAGGACACGTTCCCGATGAGTTCGCGATCTAGGCGATCTTTAACTTGCCGCGCCGTGAGTTTGTGCCCTTTAACCCGGCCTGCCAGCGGAGAAGTGTTGGTACCGATAGTCATCGAGATAGCCGGGTCATCTACTTTTATCAGCGGTAGAGGCTGAGGATTATCTAGATCCACCAAGGATTCCCCAATGGTGATTTCTGGAATGCCCGCGACCGCCACAATGTCTCCGGCATGGGCTTCCTCAACACTTTTACGTTCCAAACCAAAAGTGGCTAGCAGCTCAGTTAGCTTCACATCGGTTATTGAGCCGTCATGGCGTGCCCAACCTACGTGTTCTCCTTGCCGCAAAGTACCGTTGTGAATCCGCAGCAAAGCTAGGCGTCCTAGGAAGGGCGAAGAATCCAAGTTAGTCACATGCGCAGCCAAGGGAGCATCAGGGTCGTATTCCGGTCCAGGAATCCGGTTAATAATGGCGTCGAACAGATCGTGAAGGTCGCTTCCTGGCAGTTCCCCGCGAGCCGGTTTTTCCCAGGAGCAACATCCTGCTTTTGCTGAACAATAAAGCACCGGAACATCCAGCAAGGAATCCAAATCTACTTCTTCGCCCTCGTCAACCAGGTCTTGTGCTAAGGCCAATAGCAGGTCAACGGTCTCAGTTTCAACTTCTTGTATCCGAGAATCTGGGCGGTCAACCTTATTAATTACCACGATCACCGGTAGGCGAGCAGCCAACGCTTTGCGCAGTACAAATCGGGTTTGCGGCAGGGGCCCTTCGGCCGCATCTACCAGCAGCACTACCCCATCAACCATCGAGAGGGCGCGCTCTACTTCTCCCCCGAAATCAGCGTGCCCAGGGGTGTCGATCACGTTAATGGTGATCCCTTCACTGACTCCCACATTTTGCGCAGCTTTACCCGCATAATGGACGGCGGTGTTTTTCGCCAGGATAGTGATCCCTTTTTCCCGTTCCAAATCGCCAGAATCCATCACCCGTTCGCCAGTTTTTTCTACGCTCGCATGGTCACCGAAGGCGCCCGATTCCCAGAGCATTTTGTCTACTAAGGTAGTTTTTCCGTGGTCTACGTGGGCAACGATTGCCACATTTCGTAAATTCTGGCGAACCTTCATCCGCGCCTCCTTATTCGTTTCCGAACGCTAACTCGGGCATGAAAAAACCGGCGGGATTAGGGTCGCAACGCCGGAACTTCTTTAAATATACCCCTGAGGCCGCTACCAGTACTAATGAGCGTCGTTTAGCTCACTGTTTTCGGGATCCGCCTGCCCGGTTTGCCCCTCTATGGGCTTCCCGACTAGATCCTTCGCATCCGTTTTAGGAGTTTGCGCAGCAGCTACCTTCGGCCTGCTTGAGCCAGTGGCGGGATC
The DNA here is from genome assembly GCF_902489465.1 of uncultured Varibaculum sp. GTDB lineage: Bacteria > Actinomycetota > Actinomycetes > Actinomycetales > Actinomycetaceae > Varibaculum. Next base: position 26,276 of record NZ_CABTZZ010000004.1, read on the forward strand.
CTGTTCGTTTACCTGTGTCTGCTGAGCCCGTAGTTGCTTGCGAGCCTGGGGACTCAGGCGCACCCCGAAACGCGGACGCTCATCAAGGCGAGATCCGAACTGGGTAGGGCCATCATCGACGTGGCTAGGGGCATCTGGTTCCACTACTGCCGCTTGGAAGCGGGAATCATCCAGGAGGTGACGCCGGGCAATATAGTAATCGGCAGCGGTCATTAGTACGTGCTCTTGTCCGATAAGAGAGGAGGCATAGGCGATCGGATACCCGGCATCTGAAGAGCGAAACGCCCAGGCAACTAGACGCTCAATTGCGGTCAGAAGCGCGAAAGCTGCAATCACTAGGGGCGCAAAAATCGCCCAGGAAGGTTTCCAAAGCACAAATAATAGTGCAAAGAAAATTCCCATCATCAGGCCGCGAGAAAACCCAGCGAGGAGCGCCTTCGGCCAGGTAACAATCCCAACTACTTGATTGGAACGAGTTAGCCCGCGTTCTTGTACCAGAAGTTGCTGCACTGGGAAATCTTTGGTTTTTAAGTAATTAATGGCTTCTTCTACGTCTTCTTTCGACGAAAAGATCGCTAAATCCTGCCCCTGGGAAGCTGCGGTTACCGTACGATTTAGAGGAAAAGCCATAGCCTAAGTGTCTATTGAGGATCGACACAATGCAAAACTAATGCCCGTAATGCCCGTAAATTTTGCCGCCGGCGAATCTAGCTACCCCGCTTGACCTGCTAACAAACGAGTAGTTTCCGCTAAAGAGATTACTCAATTTGGCTAAAGTCTTGCCCGCTGGAATCTTCAAGTAGAGTTAGAGATATGGAGCACGCCAAGCATTCAATCAAACCCATCGGTTCCCGCGTTTTCATTGGCAAACTGGCAGGAACTCGCGTATTTGACCCGGTAGGAGATGAAATCGGTAGGGTAACCGATGTAATTATTGTTTTGCGTTTTACCGGCCTACCCACGGTGGTGGGTTTGGTGGTCGAAGTGGCCGGGCACCGGAGGGTGTTCGTTCCGGTAACCCGGATAGTGGCGATCCAACCTGGGCAAGTTATCACCACGGGATTGGTTAATATTCGTCAGTTCCAACAGCGGGTAGCAGAGACCATGGTAATGGGTGAACTAATGGATCGGGTCTTGGCTATGCGAGATGGTTCTGGAGACGTGAAAATCCAGGACATGTGTATGGAACAGGACGATCGCCGTGACTGGTATATCACCAAACTCTATGTGCAACGAGTAACTTCTGCACTGGCTCTTAGTCGCGGAGAAACCATGCTAATTGACCCCTCAGAAGTATCTCACCTGCGTAAATCAGTACTCCCCCAGGAGGCAACCACCCTATTAGCTCAGTTGGAGGACGCCAAAGCCGCCGATGTGGCAGATGTCCTGGCTGATCTCCCTGAAGAGCGACGCTTAGAGGTGGCCGCACAGTTGGGAGATGACCGATTAGCTGACGTGCTAGAAGAGCTAGGTCAAGAAGATCGAGTCTCTATCCTCACCTCTCTAGATGTGGCGCGAGCCGCCGATATTTTGGATGTGATGCAACCTGACGATGCCACCGACTTGGTCAATGAACTGCCCGAAAAACAGGCGCAGATTTTATTGGCAGAAATGGAACCCGAAGAGGCGGCGGATGTGCGGCGCCTAATGGCTTATGGGGAACGTACCGCCGGGGGCTTGATGACCACCACTCCCGTGATTTTGCCCCCTGATGCGGATGTAGCCACATTATTAGCCCACGTGCGGCGCAAAGATATTCCCCCGGCGCTGGCCGCAATAGTATGCGTGTGCCGTCCCCCCACCGAGACTCCGACCGGCCGTTTCTTGGGGGCAGTCCATATCCAAAAAGCCCTACGCGAGCCACCACAAACCTTGGTGGGCCAGATCCTAGATGACGATCTTAAGGGAGTGGATCCATCTGCCGGTATCGGCACCGTGACCAGGCTGCTTGCTACCTATAACCTAACCGCGGTTCCAGTAGTTGATAAGAATCGCCATCTTTTAGGGGCAGTCAGTGTCGATGACGTCCTCGATCACCTCCTACCTGAAGATTGGCGCGATGCGGACGAAGACGAAACCGATTTAGCTATGGAAAGAGAAAGGATCGAAGATGGCGGACAGGCTTGACACTCCCCGCGAAAGGAAACGTCGTTTTCGGATCCCGCGTATCAATTTACAGTCCGAGGGCGTCGGACAAGTTTCCGAGTCTTTCGCTCGCTTCCAAGGAACCCCGCAGTTCCTGGTCTACCTGACGGTTTTCGTAGTTTTGTGGCTAGCTTGGAACTCCTGGGCTCCAGAGGCCTGGCGTTTTGACAGTGCATCCCTGGGATTTACTGCCCTGACTCTCATGCTTTCCCTGCAGGCTTCTTATGCTTCTCCCCTGATCTTGTTGGCTCAAAACCGGCAAGATGACCGCGATCGAGTCTCTGCGGAACAAGACCGCCGCCGCGCGGAAAAGAATCATGCCGAAATCGAATACCTCACCCGGGAGATCGCTTCTCTACGCCTATCAATGTCGGAAGTGGCAACCCGAGATTTTGTGCGCGGCGAACTTCGCGACCTTTTAGATGAGCTCAAAGAAGAGGAATCCCAGAGGCAACGGCGCGAAACCCAGGAATAATCACTTTTTTAACCGGTAAAGCCGAACACCAAGAACCTCTCCTGAGCCGTTCAGACATACCCAAAGAGTCCTTTGAGGCGAGCCTGCAGCGGTATCGCCATTAGCTTAGCTAAAAGTGAGGTATTGGCTTGCGCCATATAGGATGGAGGGCATGAGTCAGTTAAACGAAGACGCGATTAGGCAGGCACTCAGTCGGGTAATCGATCCCGAACTAGGACGGTCAATTACCGACCTAGATATGGTGCGCGAAATTTCGATTGGCGAGGACGGCGCGGTCAAAGTCAGTGTTGACTTGACTATCGCAGGTTGTCCCCTGCAGTCGGTAATTGAAAAAGATGTCCAAGAGGAAGTTTCTAAAGTTCCCGGCGTAAGTGCGGTGACAGTAGAAATGGGGGTCATGGATGAGGGACAGCGAGCCGCGCTGAAAGAAAAGCTTTCGGGGCCACAAAATGTGATTCCCTTTACCCAACCCGATAATCTGACCCGAGTCTACGCGATTACTTCTGGTAAAGGCGGAGTCGGTAAATCTTCGATGACTGCCAACTTGGCTTTAGCTCTGGCCACCCAAGGCCTCAAAGTTGGGGTGCTAGATGCTGATATTTATGGTTTTTCAATTCCTAGAATGCTAGGGGTCGCGGAAGAACCTACGGTGATTGACGGCATGATTGTTCCCCCGGTTGCCGGCGGAGTAAAAGTGATTTCTATCGGAATGTTCGTTCCGGACGGTCAGCCGGTAGTTTGGCGCGGCCCGATGCTGCACCGCGCCCTCCAACAGTTTTTAGCGGATGTTTACTGGGGCGACCTGGATGTACTACTACTGGATCTGCCGCCGGGAACCGGCGATGTCGCTATTTCGATTTCCCAGTTGCTGCCGGGTTCAGAAATCCTGGTGGTAACTACCCCACAGGTGGCGGCGGCAGAAGTTGCCGAGCGCGCCGGAGTTATCGGAGCGCAAACCGAACAGCGAGTCATCGGGGTAATCGAAAACATGTCATATCTTCCGCAAGAAGATGGCAGCAAACTGCATTTATTCGGTACCGGCGGCGGAGACATGGTGGCCGGACGCCTCAGCGCTCAACTGGGATACGAAGTGCCCGTTTTGGCGAACGTCCCCCTAGATATCGCTTTGCGGGAAGGATCTGACCAAGGAACTCCGGTAGTAGCTATGCATCCTGATTCCCCGGCCTCCCAAGCTATTAACCAGGTCGCCAAGGCCCTGGCTAAGCGTACCCGTTCACTTGCCGGACGAAACCTGGGTGTTAAACCCCTGTAAGTCACGGAGCTGGTTACGTAAACTGGTTGCAAGCGTAAATCCGCTAGCGAGGAAGTCGTAATGAATAACAACAAAGCTTTAAGTTGGGACTGGACTGAGTCTCAGGTGGTTGAGGACGAAATCACCGCGGCGGCTCGAACTGCCGCGGTGGAAATGGGGGCTACCCCGGTTTCTCCTGCCACCGGAGCTGCTTTGCGGATGCTATCGGCTGCCTGTGGCGCAAAAGCTGTTTTCGAAATTGGTACCGGGGCGGGAGTCTCGGGTTTATATCTGCTGGCTGGAATGTCTGAGAACGGAGTACTTACCACCATTGATTCCGAATCAGAGTTCCAGCAAGCAGCCCGCACCGCTTTCCGACTCGCCACCCAGAAATCAAATCGTACCCGTCTCATCAATGGTCACGCCCTGGAAGTATTACCCCGCATGGCAGGAGCCGCCTACGACTTGGTGGTGATTGATGCAGACGTCCGGGAAATTTCTGGCTATGTTGAACAAGCAACTCGGATTCTACGTCCCGGCGGTATGGTGGCAATCGTGCACGCCCTCTGGATGGATCAGGTAGGAGACCCGGCGCGCCGCGAAATGGAAACTACCCAAATGCGGCAAGCCGTTAGTGCGTTACTGAACGATGAACGTTTCATTGCCAATGTGCTCACCTGTGGTGATGGTCTAGCTGTGGGGGTTTATTGCCCACCTGAGTAGGCTGGCGGGCTTTCTCCCCTTTGAGGGAACGTTTTAGGTAAGCGCTGCCCGGCCACTACTAGCAGTTTTTTCTTTTATTGCAGTGGCGGGCTACCGAATGTTTCGGTGGTGTTAACTAAGGGTTCAACTGCTTACTGGTATGCTTCGCGAGTGAGAAGTTTTAAAAAAGATGGCGTGTACCGCCGCGGTCCCATCCAAATGAGTAACGCCCTTATGCCTACCGAGACATCGGAGCAGCGGCTACTTAGTCCCCAAAAGGATACTGACTGGCTCCACAATGACACTTGGCGAGTACTGAGAATTCAGAGCGAATTTATCGAGGGATTCGGAGCCTTGGCGGAACTAGGGCCAGCTATTTCAGTTTTCGGTTCCGCCCGCACGTCGCCTGACGCCCCAGAATATGCTTTGGGGGAAGAAACTGGCCGACTCCTAGCTCAGTCGGGCTGGGCAGTGATTACCGGCGGCGGACCGGGACAAATGGAGGCCACTTGCAAAGGCTGCACCGAGGCCGGAGGCATTGCGGTGGGACTAGGAATCGAGCTACCGCACGAGCAAGTTTTCAACGATTGGGTTTCACTGGGGATTTATTTCCGCTACTTTTTCGCTCGCAAAACCATGTTCGTGAAATACGCGCAAGGGTTTATGGTTTTACCGGGGGGATTCGGTACTTTAGATGAGCTATTCGAAGCCGTTACCTTAGCGGAAACTGGAAAAATCCAATCGTTCCCCATCGTGCTGGTAGGACGCAGCTATTGGAGTGGTCTACTTGCTTGGATAAAAGAGCAGGCAATCGGGTTGGGAATGATTACGGAGGAGGAATTCGCGTCCATACAGCTGGTAGATACCCCCGCCGAAGCTCTAGAGATTATCGGTAAAGCTCCCGAAGACCTGTAATTCTGCTCCCTAGCGTCCACTTTTACTACTAGCTTCCCTGGCCTGCCCTAACCGGGATCACCAAGGCGTAGCCGAGGTGCAAGGCGGGTAAAAGTCTTCATCTGCTATAATTAGCTAGGTAATCGCTGTTTCAGCCGTTTTTATTTAGCTCTCTGGGGGTTAGCATGGCCGCAATGAAACCACGAACCGGAGATGGTCCGTTAGAAGTAGCCGAGGACGGAGTTCGCACCGAAGCCGGCCGGGAAGTCGTGTTACGTCTACCTGCTTTAGGGGGCGGACGCCTCGTGATCGAGATGAGTAAACAGGAAGTTATCGATCTAGCGGTAGCTATTCACGAGCTCTACCCTGACGAAGTCTAGCTCGCCCTCCCACCCAGTAAACCGCAGGTTCGTGGCTGGCACCCTGCCCCGGTTACTTAGGTTACTTACCGCTGCCTCAAAACCCCTAGAGTTTCAGGGTTCCTTGGCGGAATTCTTCCTCGATAATCTGCGAGTTGTTCTTTACCTCATTAGGGACAGTAGAGCCGTACTCATAAAACGGAGTTAGTCCTACCCATCCGTTCCGGTAGGTTCCGACGATCTGCGTAGAGTTTGCCGCAAATCTGTCTTTACGTGCCTCTTCAATCAGAGAAATCATTGCCTCAGACAGATTGGGAACAATTGAAGTCAAAACCGGAGGCTGCCTTCCCGGCAGTCTAGAATAAGTTTCATGTCCATCAGTTAGATACCAAATTGCAGTTATATTTTCTACCGAATCGATTATCTGTCCACTGGCAGTAGACGCGCTGACACTAGGCGTAGGAGAACTCTCCGAGGGGGTAGAGCTAGGGCTTTCTCCCTCGGTAGGTTTTGCGGTTTGCCTACTAGCTTCTTCCGCCGCCTGCTCAGCTTGTTCTTTATCTGCATTCGCTTTAATAATGGCTTCTAAACCAGCGGGATTTTGCGCACCCTCCGCGAAAAATATTACATCCGCACCCTGTTTTATTAACGCCTCCGTCTGGGATTTTATTCTCGCTTTATTCGCTTTTCCTCCCAGATAGAAGCGGTTTCCCCCGGGGATAACTTTAACTTTTAGAGATTTCCCATTTTCCTGTTCCTGTTCTGAGTTGTAGCGAGCAACTCCTTGGGAAAATGCGGAAATCAGGGTGCTATTAATCTGGTTTTTCTCTCCGGCAACTACTGCCACTTTTCCACTTGCGGAAGTACCTGCCGCGATAAACCCAGCTACATAGGCAGGTTGGCTCAAATCGTAGGTAATGATGGCCAAGTTTTCGCGAGTCGCCTGGGCGGTAGTCCCGGGAGGAAGCAGCAGCGCAAAATGGCGCGCCCGATGATATTTTGCCTGTTCCGTTAGAGGCTGGACAAAGGCTTCTCCTACCCCGATAATCAACGAGCAGTTGGCAGAAATATCGCGAGCAATAGCCTTTTCAATCTCCTTTGGCGAATCGAGACTAGTGCGGCGTGAAGCTACCCCTAAACGTTTTTTACCATCCTCTAGCGCAGTTATGGCCTTATCAATAATGGAACCAGTTCCCCCCTCACCTAAAGTAAGCAGGCAGGTACGAAAATCTGCCGCATTAATGTAACCAGCTGGTGCCACATTGGTTCCGGCGCAAGCAGATAGGCTCAAAGATACTGCCAACGCTGCCCCTAGCTGGCGCCATAGTTTCACTGCAGTTCCCCCTGTCCTGCCACCACGTCCCCTAGCTCTTGCGCATATTGGGCAGTAGTAACCAGGGTTACATCTGCGCGGCGAATTACTACCGCGTTAGGTATTCCCAACACCACCAGCTTTTCTTTACCATCATGATCAATAAAAGCTCCCGGGCTGGCCTGCAACTGAGTTTCGCCGCTACCGCGAACAACGGAGTTTTCGGGGGTATCACCAGCAATAGTTAGGCGCAAAGAAGCGAAATCACCCACATCGGACCAACCGAAGTTGTCGGCAGCGACTACCGCTACCCCACCCTCGCTGGCTACTGGTTCTGCGATGGCAGTGTCTATGGGATAGGAAGGCAGTGATTCCCAAAGCTCAGTAAATTCGGCAGTCCCCGGGTTCACTCGCACCATTTCTTGGATCGTTTCATAATAATGGGGATGCAAACTATTAAGGTGTGACAGGAATACCTCGGTGTTAAATACGAACATTCCGGCGTTCCAAAAATAACCTCTCGCCGCTAGATAACTCGCGGCTTGAGATCGTGAAGGTTTTTCTTTAAACCTTTTTACGTCAAAGACTTGCGGCTGGCTATTGTCCGGGCTTAATACCCTATCGGAAGCGAGGATATAACCATAAGCAGTGGCAGGATAGCTAGGAGCTATCCCTATAGTTACGATTTTCCCTTCCCTTGCCGCCTTAACCGCAGCCGATACGGCGTTGCGGAAGACGGCAACATTTTTTATCGCGTGGTCAGCGGCAAAAGACCCGGCAATCACCGCTCCATATTTTTCTTGTAGCGTGGCCGCCGCCCAAGCGATCGCACCGAGAGAGTTTTTTCGACTGGGCTCTTCCAGGATCCGGTATTGTTCTTTCGCACTCGCTGTAAGCCGTGCATTCAGATTTTGGGAGGCAACGGTCTCGGCATGGTTGGTGCCGGTTACTACCGTTAGCGACGATGCCAGGGGCGAAAGTCGGTCAACGGTGGCTTGCAAGAGAGTGCGCCCTTCCCCCAGTAAATCGAGTAAAAACTTAGGTTTACCAACTCGTGAAACCGGCCAAAGACGACTTCCAGGACCTCCGGCAGGAATAATTACATGTAGGCTCATAATTTAAAACTATCGCGCATAGTCCGAGTGAAGATTAGGCTCGACTAGGGCTGGCAAATATCCACCATTACTTGCGCCTCGGTGAGGCTCTCCGCTATTCCGCTAGGTGGGGCACTAACCGATATTACTCGTGAAAGCTGTTTTAAGGGACAAACTACTCCTAGCGCCGACCTTCGCCATGCTGGGGTTGGCACCATAATGGTGGCGAACTCGCTGTTTTCGATTAGCACTTTTTCCAGCATTGCTTTATCTAGATTATTGCAGCTAAGACCAGTTTGAGCATCAATACCTTCGGCTTCAATAAATACGGAATGAAAATGAAAATTGTAGGCGGTAATCACGCTAGGAGAACCTAAGGTTTCATGATCTACCGGTTGTCCCCCGAAAAAAACAATCTCAGAGTGAGCTTTACCGTTGTCTCGCTGCACCTGTTGGGCTGCATCAAGAATCCGCATCGCGGGCAGATAATTGGTAGCCACTGTCAAAGACGAGAAGATTTCACTTTCGCTAATTATTTTAGCGAGGCAACGACCGCTTCCACCTGCACCAATAAAAAGCTTAGAGCCCGGGCGAATAGTTTCAGCCGCCGCTTCAGCCAGTATCTTTTCTTCGTCGCTAGAAGCAGCAGCGCTGGCTGAAGCAGGCAAGCTTTCGCTTTCCAAACGAACCGCCCCTCCATGAACGCGCTCTAATTTCCCTTGATTTGCGAGCAGACTAATATCTCTGCGCACGGTCATTTCCGATACGCCCAGCTCGGTTACCAGATCGGTAACCCGCACTGATCCGTTACTATTTACTTGCCGTAAGATTTCGTCGTGCCGCTGATGCGCTAGCATGGCTCTCTCCGCTGATAGAGGAAACTTTCCTCTAGATTATCCTATTTTGTTGCTATTTGTCTTTTTCTTCGCGCGCTTTTGTTCGTTTGAATGAATGCGACTAACCTCAGCAAAACCGCTAGATTGAGAGTATGAGAAGTATTAGTAACTCCCCCGGGCTTTCCGTTCGCGACCGCCACCCAGAGCAATTTTCACCTAGTTTTACCGAGGTGAAAGCTGAATCCGGTTTTATAGATAAAGCCAAACTATTTGTTTCCTGGTTACAACGTCTGCGGATTATGCGTTCTCTTACGCGTTACGGTAATGGTCGCGGCGCGCTACTGGCTGGAGGTATCGCGTATTCTGCGATCTTTTCTCTCGCTGCTGCCCTAACTATTGGAATCACCGTGCTGCTAGGAGTACTGGGGCGCAGTCCCCAGCTACAAGATGCGGTATTTTCCTCCCTCGCATCTTCCCTTCCTGGAGTACTGGAATGGAAAGGATCCTCTGGGATTGTTGATCCCTCCGATCTGGTAATTTCCACCTCTTTTTCCATAACCGGAATCGTGGCGGTCGTGGTATTAGTTTTTTCCGCGACTTCGGTGATGCGCGCCATGAAGTCTTCCATTCGCGCCATGTTTGGAATTGATCAGGTGCCTTCTGGGGTGGCAAGCGAAAAGCTACGCGACTTACTAGGCTTTGTGGCTATTGCCTTGGGAGTGGGGACAACCGGGATTTTAACCTTGGCGCATACGGTTATCGGCACTCAAGTATTTTCGGCAATCGGACTAGAATCTACACTCGCCTCCATGATGATCAGGATCGGTTCTTTTCTAATTAGTGCCGCTATCGATGGGTTGATCCTTTGGATCTTGATTCGTTTCGTGGCACTAGTTAGAGCACCAAAAACTGATCTTTGGTGGGGGCTAGCAGGCTTTGGGATAGTAGCTTCTTTGATAAGGTCTCTGGGAACCTCAGCAGTAGGCTCAGTTGATAACCCGCTGCTAGCTTCTTTTGCCGCCATTGCCACCCTGTTGCTGTGGATTAACTTGCTTTCCCGAGTGATGCTGATTTCTTGCGCTTTTATCGCCAATCCTCCTAAAGCTCTCAGAGTTAGCGAAGCTGAGGACGTACACGCTACTGAACGCCCCAACTACGTATCCTTATCGGAGCCGCTAACTTTGGATTGGGCACATCATCGGCTCAGCGGAGCCGTGGATCTTGACGTTCCCGCCGACACTTCTTTACCGGATCATTTAGCACTGGGGCAAGCACCGCTGTGGCGGTCTCGTCTGGTAACCCAAAGCGGAAAACCCTGGCGGGGGAAAGTAAGCGCCCTGATTGATCAGATGATCGCGCGGCATGAAAAACGGATCGCTTTCCTGCGCTCTCTAAAAGATGGGCGCCGGGATCCCCATTAGTATCTCGCCCCTAACGTGCTAGGTATGTTTAGGCTTTTAGAACCCAAATAAGATAGGCAGCTAGCTAACTAGCGCGTAGGAAGTTAGAGATCGCCCACTGTCCGGTTCTCCATATGGTGTATCACCGAAGAACGCAATCCACCATCAACACCAAGCATCACGCCGCCCAGCAGGGAAAGCTTTGAGAAACGTTTCTTACCTGCTAGACCGATTAGGCCAGCGCCAATTAAGCCCACCCCTACTGCCATTTGAGCAACATTTGCCACTTTCATCAAAGTGGGGTGCTCTATTTCCAGCTTCCGTAGGATACCGAAAGGAGTTTTCGCGTCCTCGTCAGAATGCAATATCCGCATATCTACGCTGTGCCCCATGGCACGAGCCCAGCCAGGTTCATGGAAGATTTCAATCCCGGGCACATCCTCTAACTCAAGTCGTCCATAGAGGAAAGCGGCGGCCTCAGCTGGTAGCCCCATAACTTCAATCGCCCGCACCATTCCATCTTGACCGGCAATTTTGAAAGTCTGCGCTAATTGGTGAGCGTCACACCCGGCGGTTTCAGCAATCCGGTTGGGCGAGGAGGAGTGTCCAAGGTATTCACGGATCTGTTCTTCCAGTGCCGGATCGGGATTCTCTACTGCTCCGGGAACCACCTGGGTTTGTAGTAACCAGGAGTGAATTGCCAGTTTCTCTGGGTCGGCAACTTCATCGGAAGTAACTGCCACCACCCGCTGATCATGGGCAGAAACGTACAGTCCCACCGCGGGAATCCGGGAGATCAAAGAACCTTCTACAATATCCGCGCGAATCGTTTCATAGCACAGAGCAATCCGGCCTTCCGGAAGGGTCACACACCCCAGGGTTTTCCCTTCCGCAGCCGCGCAAAACGGAACTGAAGAAACCGGCATCGAAGAAATCTCGACTACTCGCACTGGTTGCTCCCTATCACCTGACCGGGAGGGAAGAGGCATATCGGAAGGTAGTTTATTGGCATGATATTCCCCGATGGAAACGTCGGCAGCAAACTTTTCTGCCAGTAGTTCTACCACTTCCGGGAGCGCTGCCCCCACCCGCAGCGGTTCATCTGCCTCATCTAAAGATGCCAGGCCGTCAGCCTGGTTACGGAGCACATTTACTCCCAGCAAATGCGGGGTATCGGGAAACCAATCTGCCTCGGCAACGATATTTTGTTCCCTAAAGAACTGGCACACCGCCCTGGGGTCGAGCTTGGCAGCCACCATCGCGCCCTCTTGAACATTCCAGGTAACTACCGGGTCAGCATTGGTATCTACACTGGGCAAGCTGTCATTGCTCATGATTTCTCCTTTACGGTTACTCTTTCCTCCAGATTAACCTTTGAGGACAGCTTTTTCAGCCGTTACAGGACGCAGAATTGCAAATTTTTCTCTTATCGAAATAGTGACTTAGTTCTCAACTTCTAAGATTGGCTTGCTATTGGCGGTCAGCCCCAGGTTATCTTGGGGGCATGACACGTCGAATGTTCAGCTGACCCGCACGGTCAGCTCTTCTCAGTCCGCTCCTAGGCGGCGACGCGTTTGCCCGTGCAAAGAAAGTCCCTTTGGACTGCCTTGCCGGGCTTTTTGTTTATCCAAAGTGGACTATTGGCAAACGTTTCAAAAACCCAAATCTACTGAAAAGGATAAATAAAAATGACTAAGCAAAACTGGGGTTTCAATACTCGCCAGATTCACGCCGGATACCGTCCCGATAAAGAAACCGGATCTCCGGTGCCTCCGCTGTACCAAACCAACGGATACGTGTTTAAGGACGCGAAACAGGGTGCGGATCGCTTCGCCTTAAAAGAACCCGGCCCCATCTACACTCGTCTAAATAACCCCACTAATGAGGTTTTCGAGCAGCGAGTTAACTCCCTAGAAGGCGGAGTGGGAGGCCTGTCTACCTCCTCGGGAGCCGCCGCGATTGCGCTGACTATTTTGACGATAGCCCAGGCAGGAGACAATATTGTGGCTTCTCCCTCGCTATATGGAGGAACCCTGGCGTTCTTGGCGAATAACCTGCCCCGCTACGGCATCACCACCACTTTTGTTACCGACCCTACCGACGGTGCACAGTGGGAAACAGCAACCAATGAACGCACTATTGCGTTCTTCGCCGAAACTATTCCTAACCCCAAAAATGATTTCTTGGATATTGAGAGCGTAGCCGAGGTTGCAAAACGGGTAGGAGTACCTTTCATTGTGGATAACACGGTAGCCACCCCCTATCTGACCCGTCCCCTAGAGTGGGGCGCCGATATTGTGGTGCATTCGGCCTCGAAATACCTGTGCGGACATGGGAACTCTATCCAAGGGGTAATCGTTGATGGCGGCTCTTTCGATTGGGGAGCTGATCCAGAGCGTTTCCCCCAGTTTAACCAGCCGGATCCGTCCTATCATGGCTTGGTTTATAAAGACCTCGGTGAGGCCGCGTTTATTACTAAAGCCCGGGTGCAGGGGCTGCGCGACTTTGGATTTGCGGCCAGTCCCTTTAACTCTTTCCTAGTAAATATCGGGATTGAAACCTTGTCACTGCGGGTACAGCGCCATGTGGAGAACGCTCAAAAAGTAGCAGAGTTCTTAGAGGCACACCCGCTGGTAGCATCGGTTAACTATTCGGGGCTTACCTCTTCCCCCACCCATGATTTACAACAAAAATACGCGCCTAAAGGTGCGGGGGCAGTGCTAGCTTTTGACCTTAAAGGGAACCGCGCCGCTGGGGAGGCCTTCGTGGATGCTTTGCAGCTACTAACTAACGTGGCGAACCTGGGGGATCTACGTTCCCAGGTTATCCACCCCGCTTCCACCACCCATTCGCAGGCTAATGAACAAGAGTTGGCGGCGGCTGGTATCAGCCAATCCACGATCCGAGTCTCAGTCGGTCTAGAGGACGTAGCAGACATTATCACTGATCTGGAAGCCGGATTCGCGGCGATTAAGAAATAAGTGGCGCTTGTGCTTTAGGAATAAAAGACAGGAATCCGGTATTAGCTGAGAGGAACCTCAATGTCTACAGCGTTAAAAGAAAAAACCACCGGCAGGACAAAAACCGAAATTTTTAATCCCCGCGGGCAATATCCGGGTACTAACTGGGCAAATAATCCCGCCTGGCTGCCTGGTGACGATCCTGGTAACCGCCGCTTCGTTTCCCTTGGGGAATTACCTTTAGAAAGCGGAGGCAGCCTGACTGGGGGTTACCTGGCATATGAAACTTGGGGAAAGCTAAACGCCGATGCCTCTAATGCGATTTTGATTGAACACGCTCTGACCGGTGATTCTCATGTGATCGGATTGCAAAGCCCGGCACACCCCACTGCCGGCTGGTGGGAGCGGGTAGTAGGGCCAGGCAAACCGATTGATACTGACCGTTACTTTGTGGTGGCTCCTAACTGCCTGGGCGGATGTCAAGGGTCTACCGGCCCTGCCTGGCCGGCGCCTGACGGATTACCTTGGGGCTCTCGTTTCCCCGAAATCACTACCCGCGACCAGGTGCGGGCAGAAAACAAGCTACGCAAACAGCTAGGAATACTGTCGTGGGCACTGGTGGTAGGCCCGTCTGCGGGAGGATTTCGTGCCCTCGAGTGGGCGTGCCTCTATCCGCAGCGAGTGCGGGCATTGGCGCTGATCGCAACGGCCGCAGCGACCAGCGCCGACCAGACCGGTTGGGCACATATGCAAGTAAATGCCCAAGAGTTAGACCCCAGTTTTGCCGGCGGAGACTATTACCTATCAGCCGATAAAGAAGCAGGTAACCCGGGTATGGCGTTGGCGAGGCAAATCGCGCACGCCACCTATCGCACTTCCGGCGAGTTAAACACTCGTTTTGGGCATAGCCCCCAAAAAGGCGAAAATCCCCTGGCAGGAGGACGCTACGCCGTGGAATCCTACCTGGATTATCACGGGAAAAAATTGACGCGGCGTTTTGATCCCGGTTCCTATCGGGCGCTAACTCGCGCGATGATCACTCACGATATCGGTCGCGGGCGCGGCGGTACCCGCCGCGTCGTCGGCTCCATTTCCGCCCTCACCCTAGTGATTGGAGTAGATTCTGACCGCCTATTCCCGGTAACAGAATGCGCGGAACTAGCGCGCCAAATCCCCGGAGCGAGGTACCGGCAAGTAACCTCGTCGTCTGGTCATGACGGTTTCTTGGTGGAAACTCGCCAGGTAGAAGAAATCCTGGCCGACTTCGTTGCTGGCTTATAGTTCCCGCTTACCCCCTCCACGGAGCGATTAAACCAGTTAAAGCGGGTAGGCTGTAAGGCGTGCAAATTATTGATTTAACCGGGCAGCTGCAGGACTATCGCGCCCTCGATAAACTGCATAAACAGATACATGCCGAGGTGGCGGCGGGGATGCGGGAAAACACGGCACTCTTAGTGCAGTACTCCCCCACTTTCACCGTGGGACGCAACACCAAGCCGGAAGATGTACCCAATAAAGATGTACCGGTGATCGAAGTGAATCGGGGCGGCTCGGTTACTTGGCATGGCCCGGGGCAGCTGGTTTGCTACCCGATTGTGAAACTACCCGAGCCTTTGGATGTTATTCGTTTTATTCGCGCGGTGGAACAGGTAGTAATCGACACCTTGGAACCCTACGGGATTCGCGCGCAGCGAATCAAGGGACGAGCAGGAGCTTGGGTATTGAAACCGGGAGAAATAGATAAGAAGATTGCCGCCATCGGGATTCATACTGCGCGGGCTGCTTCTATGCACGGTTTCGCCCTCAACGTGAATCCCACGTTTAGCGATTTCGCCCGGATAATTCCCTGCGGCCTCGCCGATGCCTGGGTAACTTCTATGAACGAACAAGGATGCAGCGAAACCGTGGCCTCTATGCGCGAACCAGTAATCGCCGGGTTGCGCCGTAACTTAGACACCCCTTACTTTAGAGGTGAGAAACAAGGGCAGGAGGGCGAAAATGTCTACACTTCCTGAGGTGGGCGAACGCAAATTATTACGGGTAGAGGCACGGAACTCGCTAAGCCCGATCGAAAACAAACCAGAGTGGATAAAAACCAAGGTAGTTTCGGGAAGAAACTATATGGATATGCGACACCTGGTGCGCCGCTCGGGACTAAACACCGTATGTGCCGAAGCCAATTGCCCCAATATCTATGAATGTTGGCAAGACCGAGAAGCCACCTTCCTAATAGGCGGAGCGATCTGTACCCGGCGCTGCGACTTTTGCGATATCGCCACCGGCCGCCCCAGCGAATACGACCGGGAGGAACCGAGCCGGGTTGCGGACTCGGTTGCTGAACTTGGGCTGCGGTACGCGACGGTCACTGGGGTTTCCCGCGATGACCTCCCCGATGGAGCCTCCTGGCTGTATGCGGAAACCGCCCGTCAAATTCACGCTAAATCCCCCAATACCGGGGTAGAACTGCTGGTAGATGACTTTCGCGGACACTGGGGCGCCCTAGAAGAAGTATTCTCGTCCCGCCCGGAAGTATTCGGACACAACCTAGAAACCGTGCCCCGGATTTTCCGGCAGATCCGCCCCGCCTTCCGCTACGAGCGTTCCCTGCAAGTTTTAGAGGCTGCCTCCGATGCCGGTTTAATTACCAAGTCAAACCTGATATTAGGAATGGGAGAAACTCGCGAAGAAATCGAGGCCACCCTGCGCGCCTTGAAAGATGCCAAAGTCGACATTATGACCATCACCCAATACCTGCGTCCCTCTGCCCTACATCACCCGATAGACCGTTGGGTAAAGCCCGCCGAGTTCGTAGAACTCTCCGACTATGCCTATAAACTGGGCTTTTCGGCAGTAATGGCCGGCCCCTTAGTGCGTTCTTCCTACCGGGCAGGTAGGCTGTGGGCACGCGCCATGCAGGCGAAAGGCCGCGAGCTCCCCGCTAATCTGGCACAACTTGGCGAGGAAGGTACCGCGCGCCAAGAAGCCTCCGCGCTGTTAGCGTCTCGTACTAACTAGTTTTGTTGGATACGCGTGGGGGCAGTTTTTACCTCACGCCCCGAAATCCGGAAAACGCATCCGCGTTTTCACGGATTTAGTGCCCGAGGCCTACCCTTCGGCAAAAACTGCCCCCACGCTCCTGTTACAGCTCGTTTAGTCGGGAGCTATCCTGCTGGGCGGATACTTCTCACTTCTCCCGGCGATAACTCCTTCACACGATTAGGTTGCTGCTTGGTTAGCGGGGAGCTTCCCGGCCTGAAAGATAAAAGTAAAATATGTGATAGCTCTATTGACTAACCGTTCCTTTGGGGTTGAGCGCTTGCGGTGTGAGGAGTGCTTTTCAGTTGCGCGCACCTGTGTGGTCGCGGGGAGTAAGTTTTATCCGAGTGGGCGCGGTGGGCATGAGAATTCGGAAAATGCCTACGGTCTTTTTCCGAATTCTTGGGCAGGAGGAAAACCTTCCTCCCCGTGACCGCCCCTACTGGGCAGCTACCGTCACGCTCCGCTTAGATTTCGCTAACCGGAGTATTCCGTCCAGAAAGACAAAGTTTATTCTCCGCGAGCTGCTAGTGAGTGGCGGAGGGTTTGGCGGGATAGTTTTCCGGCGCTGTTTAGGGGCAACGCGCTTACCTGGATAATTTGTTTGGGGATTTTGTAGGCGGCTAGTTTGCCGGTTAGGAAGGGTTTAATATCCTCGAGGGTGGCGGTTCCGGTGATTACTGCACAGACTCGCTGCCCCCAGTATTCGTCCTCCAAACCGATTACCGCGACCTGCCCGATACCGGGGAAAGTCGAGAGCGCGTCCTCTACCTGCGCGGGGAAAACATGTTCCCCGCCGCTAATGATTACGTCGCTTTGCCGTCCGCTAAGACGCAGCAAACCGTCCTCGCTGATAAAGCCAATATCCCCGGTCTCTATCTGTCCCTCAATAGCGCTGATGGCTTTGCCCGGATAGTTGGTTCTGCAGACATGCGGGCCACCGATAGTGATTTGCCCTTGGTGACCAGCGGGCAGCAGCTTTCCGTCCTGGTCGCGCACCGTCAGCTTAGAATAGGTGAAGGGGCGCCCAGCGGCCTCCGGGTGCTGCAAAGATTCGTTTATTCCCAGATAGCAGCCGGCGCCTCCAGTTTCGGTCATCCCCCAGACTTGGATAGGACGCAGCTGAAGTCTCTCCATCCTTCGGGCTAGGGCTGCAGGTAGGGGCGCACCTCCAATCAGAGGACGCCGCCAACGCGGGAAGGGATTTTCTTTCAGTGGCTCGCCGTTTTCTTTTTCTAGGGCATCCAGCATCCCGGTGAACATGGTGGGAACTGCGAATCCGATGGTGACTTGCTCGTCGCAAATAATCCGGGCAGCGGTAAGCGGAGAAAATCCCGCGATCACTACTATTTTTCCGCCGTGGCAAAAAATATCGTTAGTGGTGCCGTTAAAGCCACCGATATGGGATAACGGTGCCAGCGCCAAACCGGTATCCGAGTTGCGGTAGTCAAAAGCGTCACGATAGTTAGCCCACGCCCAATACATGGTTTCGCGGGAGTGCTCCACCCCCAGCGGCCTACCGGAAGTCCCGGAAGTATAGATAATCGCCGCCAGAGAACCCTCGGCTACCGGAGCAATCTCGCCGGCTAGTTCCCCGGGAGAAAAAGGTTGCTCCCGATGGGCAGCTAGGAGTTGTTCATGCAGCTGATCCAGGTTTATGACCTGCGAATTATTTAGGGCGCACTCCGGGGAGGACACGGATTCGGCGACAGCGGGGGCGGTAACTTCTAGTGGCTGCTCCCCCTCCTGGTCGCTAAAGAGCAGGCACGGAGCGCAGTCGGCCACCATCGCTCGTAAATCAGCAGGCGCGGCGGCTTTAGCCAGGGGAACGAACACCGCGCCCATCTGGTCACAGGCTATCCACAGCAACAGGTGGTATTCACTGTTCGCGCTGCAAATCGCTACCCGATCCCCGCTCGCTACCCCACGTTCTTGCAGGTAAAGCACTAAATGTTGCGACAGTGACCAGGTGTCGGCCACAGAAAAATACCCCCGGGGACCGGCCAGGCTTTGGGCATGGGGATGGTCAATCGCGGCTCTTTGAAAGTTTCGTATCGGTCTAATCATGACTTCCCCCGTTTAACGTCCTCGGCTATCTTACCCACCCGGTCACCTCTGCGAGTTAACCAGCAGGTAGGTTAAACTTAGCGGCAAGGAAACCGGCAGCCCCGGTTGCGAAGGTGGGCGAGGATTTAGGAGAACTCATGTCTGAAACTATTCAAAACCAGTTGGCACACCGCTCGGTGCGGCGTTTTGATGCTCAACCAATCTCGCTACAGGTATTAGCGCAGCTAAAAGAGGCTACCCGGCGTACCGCCACCTCTTGCGGGGTGCAAATGGCTTCGATTATTCAAGTGAACGATCCGGAAAAGAAACGGCAGATTTCTCTGGTTTCTAATCAGGACTATATTGCCGATGCTCCCCAGCTGTGGATTTTCCTCACTGACCTGTACCGTTCCTATCGAATCGTGGAGGAAAAAGGTGAGGACACAGCGAATGTGCACGGTATGGACGGGTTCTTTCAGGGGTTTACCGATGCGGTGCTAATGGCGCAAAACTTGGTGAATGCCGCCGAATCCCTGGGGTTGGGTACCTGTTTCTTGGGGTCAATCTTGAATGATCCGGCGCGAATGATTGAGATTTTGCAGCTCCCGAAACTGACTTTCCCCGCCCTGGGGGTAATGTTTGGTTACCCGGGGCAACAACCGCAATTAAAGCCCAGAATGCCGTTGGAGCTGCGCATGTTCGAGGACTCCTATAACTGTTTTGAAGGGTCCTACCTGGAAGCATTCGCGGATTATGACCAGGAAATGACTACATACTATGACACTCGGGCACACGGCCAGCGCTCGGATACTTTCACCGATAGCCTCACCCGGATTATGCTCCGGGACGCTCCCCTGCGCCGCGGAATGCTAAATGCGGTGCGCGCCCAGGGCTTCGACCTTGCCCTCCAGCCCCGCTAAAGCTTAAATCAGCGATAACGCCTTACAATTGCAGAACTTTAATAGCAATATCGCGTACCGTTTAAGTCCCCACGTGGAAAAGGAAGGAAGCTCGTGTCCGAACCAGATAGATTTCAAGTAGAGCTTAGAGGATTTACCTTTGAGGTTGAAACATCCTCTCTTGGGTACTCTGTTTTTTGGCTAGATTGCCCTGACGAAACCTACCCCTCTGGCTATAGCGTATTTCGGGGCGGAAGCGAACATGTTTCAAGGAAACCAAATGCTCGTGAGGAGATTATTCGCGACGTTGAAGATTGGCTTGAAACCGAGGTTAAAGATAGGTGTTAACCGCATCTGACATTAACTGTGCGAGACCAGCCTTTTCCCGGAAGATCGAATAGGCCGTGCACATCGACATCTACCCAAGCGCGAAACTTGTTGAGCGCTACCCCACGGCAGGTGTAGCGCGCTGTGGCACGTTGCCCAAGCCCACCCCCTGCTCTATATTTTCCCCTTCCGCGCTTTCCGACATCAACCCACCTTCCATTGATTCTTTTTTGAAGTTGAACAGAAATAGTGGCGATTGTGGCTATACAGTTCCCTTTAGTCCACCAACCATGAGCTTGAACCGCGCTAGGCCCTCCGGACGATGATATATGCGGGTTGTCTACTCGTTGAGTAAAAACACAGGCACCTACTGCCGATTGAGGGGGCGCGGATTCTTTGGTACCGACTGTTTCTTTGCTAGCGATTTTTTCTTGGGCACAAACAGATTCGTCATATCGACTTTTTCTAGGGTTAGCAGCTGAATTTTTCGCTCCATGCCCGCGCCATAACCAGTGAGATTACCGTCCACACCGATTACCCGGTGGCAAGGAACAATTAGCAGAATCGGATTTGCTCCTACTGCTCCCCCAACTGCCTGCGCCGACATACGGGGAATACCTCTCTCGCGCGCGATCGCGGCAGCGATTTCCCCATAGGTAACGGTTTCCCCGAACGGGATGGTGAGCATGATTTCGCAAACCCGTTTTTGAAAGTCCGAACCCGAGAGCTTTAGCTTTGGGGTAAACGAGGGCGCGCGTCCTCGAAAATAGGTATCTAACCAGCGGGCGGTTTCTTGGAATATCGGCAAAGATTTTTCCTGAGGGTGGCTGCCCGCAATAGCTGCCCCGGCGGCCTGCTGTGACGCTAGACCTAACCCGATCAGCGCGCTGCCCTCGCTGGACATTACCAGCTCGCCCAGCGGGGAATCATAGAAATGAATATATGTACCCATATCCGTTTGTCGCATATATCTTCCTCTCTTTCCGACCCTAGCCCCCGCAAACCGCGCCCGCTACTCCCAGTTTTGGGGATTTCCAATCGCATAAAGGGGCACGTTTTGCATCCAGTCTTGGTTGCGAAAACCAGAGAGGCTAAAACGCCGCAGCCGGGTGGCCTGCGGATAGCGTTCACTAAAGGCGCGCAGACTGCGAGAACGCAGGTTTTCTTCGGCTTTAACTTCCAGCGCATAAACCTGCCCGGTTCTTTGCACTAGGAAATCAATTTCACCACGAGAATTATCTGCCGACCAGTAGTAAGCTGTGGATTCACCTTCGGTAATCAACTGTTGGCAGACGTATTGCTCGGTAAGAGCCCCCTTGAACTCGGTAAAAATCGCATTACCATCAATAATGCTGGCGGCATCCAAATCCGACATTGCCCCCAGCAGCCCCACATCTACCAGGAATAACTTGAACGCTAACGGATCGTGATATCCAGCTAAAGGAATCCCTGGCTTCTTTATGCGTGATACTTTGTGAGTTAGCCCGGCTTGGGTTAGCCAAGTAACCACTGACCGGTAATTCTTCGCCCTCGCCCCTTCCTTAATCTGCCCGAAAATAAACTTTTTATTTTCTTTGCCCAGATGCGCCGGAATGGAATGCCACAGTTCCAGGGCATTTTGGATATCTAAACCGGTAAGATGCTTGGACATATCCCGTTCATATCCTTGCAAGATAGTGCGCTGCACTTCGCGAACTTCTGGGAAACTTTCGGTATGAACGTAGGTGGCAACCGCCTCAGGCATCCCCCCGATAAAGTAATACTGACGTAAGAGTGATATCAGCCTGGGCGCGAAGCTGTTAAGCATCTCTTTATCGCCCTCATCGATTAATTCGCGCAGCTTGTCGTTGCCGGTGGCGTCCAAAAATTCTCGAAAACTTAAAGGATAGAGATTCAGAGTATTAACTTTCCCTACCGGGTACCCGCTGCCAGAGTGAAAAGTAATCCCCAGAAGCGATCCGGCAACTGCTAGCGCTTGTCGAGGTTCGTTTTCACAAAAGTATTTGAGGGCGGTGAGCGCTAGCGGACACTCTTGAATTTCGTCTAGAACTATTAGAGTTTCCCCAGGGGAAATGGTTTCGCCAGTTTCGATTTCAAAGGCGCGGAGTAATCGTTTCGTATCAAACCCCGCCTCGAACTGGGCGCTCATTCGAGGATTGTGGTCAAGATTAATGTAGGCAACGTTCTTGAAATTGCGTTTGCCAAATTCGCGCAGTATCCAAGTTTTCCCCACTTGACGGGCACCGTTCAAAATCAAGGGCTTGCGCCGAGAGGATTCTTTCCAGGCGAGTAAATGATCCATGAGGAAACGTTCCATTATACCCCTCCTTGTAGCTTATATCCTGATTTTAGCACAAATATGTGAAAGTATGTCCTTAATTTGACACAAATACGCGAAAGTATGTCCTTATTTTCGCATGGGCGTATCATCTTTTAGTCGGTCTAACGGAGAACCATAGTTGAAAACTGCGGTAAGACCGTCGCCAAGACGACAGGTTTCAAGCCGTCCGCCTGAGGTTCCACCTCATCAAAAGGCGGTGGAACCCTGGCCTCCATGAGGGCTTTAATTCATGGTCAAAAGCGAGTTGGGCATTAATGGTAATCTCTCTATTGAACCATTAATCCTTTAGATTGAGGCGGGGAGGATCGCGTGGAGCAGGCGGAGCAGCTGCTAGCAGGGCTGGGGGGAGCCGAAAACATTACCAAGGTTGAACCCTGCACCACCTGCCTGCGAGTAGCAGTAAAAGACCCGTTAAAGGTAGACGAGGAAGTATTAACTACTTGCGGAGCCTTTGGGATCGTAAAAATCGATCATACTGTTCAGGTAGTCGTGGGACCGGTAGCCGATGAGCTAGCCGCCGACATGGAAAAACTGCGTTAAAACCACCGGTAATATGGATCCTCTCGGAAAAACTAGCGTCCCTGACTCCCCTAAAGTGTTGTCCACATCCTCCCCTGCTGAGGACGCGATAATCCCCACCCCTGGCAAAAGTAATTCTTTTAAAGGCCTGTTGCTTGATCTGGACGGCACCCTCATCGACTCTGAACATACTCATCTGGCTGCCTATAGGCGAATGTTTAAAGCCAAAGGCTGGCAGATTAGCGACAGCGAAATGGATATTTTCAAAGGGCGTCCCGGCCCAGAAGTTTTTCAAAGTGAACCCGGCCCCTGGAGCGGCCTCGACCCCGAAAAACTAGGACTAGAAGCCCGCTCCTATGTGGATATTCGCCGCGATCCCCCACGGATCTTTACCGGTGCCCTTGAAATAATGCAGCTAGAATTACCAAAATGTTTGGTTACTTCCGCCTGGAAACAGTGGGCACATTTAGCCGCGCGGCTCCTAAAAGCCCCCGCTAACTTAAAAGTGATTAGCCAAGAAGATATTTGTGCCGGCAAACCCGACCCCGAACCCTACCTGCAGGGGGCTAAAACCCTAGAGCTCCCCGTCTCCTCCTGCATTGTCATCGAAGACACCAGCAGCGGAGTGATCTCGGCACGCGCGGCTGGAGCCGGCCGGATCTTCGGGGTGGCTACCAGCCACAGCCGCGCAGCACTCAAAAAAGCAGGAGCCGACCTAGTAGCCGATCACCTCGAGGAACTACTGCCCTACCTTGACGCAAAAACTGCGTCCTAGCTTCCTTTTAGATGGTCCAGAAATTCCCTATACGGGGTGTACTGCTTTCTCTAGCATCTCCAAAAGCTGATTAGCGAACTGGTCAGCGGTAACGTCCTCTAAAAATCTAGTGTTACCAGCTTGATCACGCAGAGGAACACACCAATTGGGGTATTCAAACTCAGTCCCCGGTTGGTTCTCGGTTAGCTGCTCTTGCACCGCATCCGCCAAAGTCAACACCACCAGCTGCGCGGGAGTAGCCGCGACATAACGGTACAGGGCGCTAATAATCTCGCCCATATCGCGTTCATTTTCGGCTAGACCCGCATATTCGATCAGCGCACGGCGTACCGCCCCAAAAACCCGCTCCTGGTTAGCTTCCGCATCTTCGCGAGAAGAATCCAAAAGATCCAAAGCTTCCCGTATCCGCAGATCTTCACCGGTAAGATAGCCAGCTACCGGAGGCATATCGTGGGTATTGACCGCCGCCAGTTGTTCGCGTCGGTAATCTTGCGGGGGCATTAAATGGTCGGGGGCATCAAACTCAAAGAACAGCACTCCAGTGCCCAGAATGCCCCGATAACGCAGGTATTCGCGCACCCACGGCTCTACCGTACCCAAATCTTCGCCGACTACCACCAGATTATTCCGGTAAGCCTCCAGCAGGAGAACCCCCACCATCGCTTGATGGTTATAGCGCACGTAAGTGCCATCTTTAGGGAGCATCCCTTCGGGAATCCACCATAGACGCAGCAGCCCCATAATATGGTCGATACGCAGCGCACCTCCCATTTTGGCAGCCGCCGCTACCGTGCGTCGCAGGGGCTCATAGGCTTGCTGTTCCAGGCGATCGGGGCGCCAAGGAGGCTGTGACCAGTTCTGACCTAGCTGGTTATACATGTCCGCGGGGGCTCCCACTGAAATCCCCTGCGCATAAACTTTCGAGTCACTCCAGTGGTCGGCTCCCAATTGGTGTACCCCTACCGCCAAGTCGTGCATTACCCCGATCTTCATGCCCGCATCCACTGCCACCTGTTGAGCCTGTCGGAGCTGACGATAACAAACCCACTGCAACCATTTAAAGAAATCGCGTCGCTGCAGCAGCTCTTCTCCGCTTTTTTCAAACTGGGTACTATCGGGAGTCTGCCACTTTTCGGGTAGCTCTAAACCGTATTTTTCGGTTAGGGCACACCAGGTGGCAAACTGTTCCAAAGCCGGTCCTTGTTCCTCTAAGAATTCTTGATAGTCGGCTTCTCGTACCTTTGAGCGCGGAACCTCATAAATAATCTCGAGGGCGCGCAGTTTCTGTTTCCAGACAGGATCGCGTTTGATTAAATCGCCACTAAAGAAATCAGCACCGGAACCAGAAACTCCCGGATGGGTTTCTGGCATCGCTTCGCTAAGCGAAGATTGCGCCTTGGCTTGCAGCTGCGCAATTGTTTTACGCTTCTTTTCAGAAAGTTTGTGGTACTCTGCAATCGCATCGGGACGAATATAGATCGGATTCCAAAAACGACGCGAACACGGCAGGTATGGAGAGTTCTCTAAGGGGAATGATACTTGCGAGGCATGTACCGGGTTAATCAGTAAGAAATCCGCTCCCTTGGAAGCCACCCATTTACAGATAGTCGCCAAATCTGACGCATCCCCAATCCCCCAAGAATCACCAGAAGGGTTAGCGTAGAACTGGCTCATGACTCCCCAGGCACGTCCCCCACGCAGATTAGGCATCCCGAGCCGCGCGGGCGTGACTGCTACCGGACAGGTGTAAGGACGTTCATCCCCTTCCACTTGCGCGGTTAACCGATGCCAGCCCAGAGGTTGCCCGGGGGGAATATTGAAAGTAGCTTCCCCAGTTAACACCCCGTTGATTTCCCGGGGCGCAACTAGCACATCCAGCTGGGGCAAATCCCAAGATCCGCCCTCCTCAAAATGCATAGTTACGGTTACCGCTTTACCATGAGGAACGTGTACTCGCACCCAATAGTTGTCATCGTTGCGGGTAACTATACATTCGGGAAGCACCCGCCGCCAGGGACGCTCCTCAATCATTTTTAGCGAGGCCGCCACTTGTGCAGGCGTTTCCGCGTCAATATCCATCGCCTTGAGGACTGCGCGTAAAGTGTCATCGGAAACTACGCGGTGGACTCCGGAGTAATCCCAGTAATCAATCGCGACTCCACAGGCGCACGCCAGTTCTTGCAGCGGATCTCGGCTCTCGCTCATTTGCTGTCCCTGTTCTCCTAGGTGATTTATCGGCAGCTTTACTTCCGCTAGGCACGGCGCAAACGGCGGTGAGTTACCCGATGCGGTCGCGCTGCTTCCGCCCCTAGCCGATCAACTTTATTCTTTTCGTAAGACTCAAAGTTACCTTCGAACCAGTACCAGTTCGCAGGATTATCCTCAGTCCCCTCCCAGGCTAAAATATGCGTCGCTACTCGATCGAGGAACCAGCGATCGTGGGTAATTACTACCGCACACCCCGGGAACTCCAGCAGCGCATTTTCCAGGCTGGCCAAGGTTTCCACATCCAGGTCGTTGGTAGGCTCGTCCAGCAGCAGCAGGTTTCCGCCCTGCTTTAGGGTAAGCGCTAAGTTCAAACGGTTGCGCTCCCCACCAGAAAGCACCCCGGCCGGTTTTTGCTGATCCGGACCTTTAAAACCAAACGAGGCCACATAGGCGCGGGAAGGAATGGTCACTCCCCCCACGTCCAGGAAGTCCAGACCATCCGAAACTACTTCCCATAGGGTCTTATCGGGATCGATCCCGGCGCGGTTCTGATCCACGTAACTGACTTTTACGGTCTCTCCGATATCAAGAGTTCCCGAATCGAGTTCTTCTAGCCCTACAATCGTCTTGAACAAAGTGGTTTTCCCCACCCCGTTGGGGCCAATAATCCCCACGATTCCATTCGGGGGCAGACTAAAAGATAGATCCTTGATTAGTTCGCGATCCCCAAAACCTTTACACAGGTTTTCGGCGCGCAAAACCACGGTTCCCAGGCGGGGACCTGGCGGAATCTGGATTTCTTCAAAGTCCAGTTTCTTGGTGCGCTTGGCCTCTGCCTGCATTTCCTCATAGCGCTGCAAACGTGCCTTAGATTTAGCTTGCCGTCCCTTCGCTGAAGAACGCACCCACTGCAGTTCCTCTTTTAGCCGCTTCGCTAGTTTCGCATCCTTGCGCCCCTGGATTTCCAGGCGTTCCCGTTTCTTTTCCAGATAGGTCGAATAGTTACCTTCGTAAGGATACAGACGCCCGCGATCAACTTCCGCGATCCATTCCGCCACGTGATCTAGGAAGTAACGGTCGTGGGTAATGGCGATGACTGCTCCCTTATAAGAGTGCAGGTGCTTTTCTAACCACAGGATGGATTCGGCATCCAAATGGTTAGTGGGCTCATCCAGTAACAGCAGGTCAGGAGCTTTTAATAGCAACTGGCAGAGGGCGACCCGGCGGCGCTCCCCGCCCGAAAGCACCGAAACCGGAGTTTCCGGGGGAGGGCAGCGCAAGGCATCCATCGCCTGTTCTAGTTGAGAATCCACATCCCAACCATCGGCAGCGTCGATCTCGGTCTGCAGGGTACCCATTTCTTCCATTAGGGCATCAAAATCTGCATCCGGGTCAGCCATCTGCGCGGAAATCTCATTGAAACGATCGAGTTTGGCTTTTAGCGGACCTACTCCTTGCTCCACGTTTTCCTTAACCGTGAGGTCATCATCCAATTCGGGTTCTTGCATCAAGATCCCTACGGTATAGCCGGGAGAAAGTCGTGCCTCCCCATTGGAAGGCTCATCCAGACCCGCCATAATTTTGAGGATCGAAGATTTGCCGGCACCGTTAGGGCCGACCATGCCGATTTTGGCTCCCGGAAGGAAAGCCATAGTCACATCGTCCAAAATGACCTTGTCACCTAAAGATTTGCGGGTGTGGATCATTTGGTAAATGAATTCTGCCACTGCTGCCACTTTCTGCCAGACGGTATTGTTCTAATACCCAGAATAGTGGAGTTAAAAACGCAAAGCGAACCCCCGCACGACTAGGTGGCGACTAGGCGGCCTCTCCGCTGAAAACAGTCTCTAAAATATATTCCCCTTCCGGGTCGAGGGCGTTTTCGCCGACGCTTTCTTCCGAGGGTGCGGGCGATTTGTTCCCGGAGGTAGTTCCTGTCCCCGCAGTGAGGATCTCCCCAGTGTTAGGATCAGCAATCACCTGATCACCTGCAGCTGGTGCCGGTTTTGTTCCTGCAGGGTCTACCTCTGTTGCTTGTGTTCCCGCGGGCTCTGCAGTCCCAGTGCTCTCAAACTCGCCCTCGGGATCTGCCAGGGAGCCCTCCCCTTCCTTACTGGGGGTAGCAAAATTCCCCCGTTTTGGGAGTGCTCCTATCATCCGCACAAAGTTAGACTCTCCCATAGTCAGGTCATGTCCCAGGGAAGATGCGGTTAGCTCTAACCCGTAGTGGGTAACTTGCTCTTTATCCTGCCATTTAGAGCGGATCAAACGCCCGCAAACAATAATCGGATCCCCCACCCGAATAGAACGAGACACATAGTGCGCGCCCCACCCCCAAACTTTTATCCGAACCGCGAGCGACTCCCCTTTTTGCCAATTTCCTTGATTGTCACGCGAATACGGGGTGTGCATCACCCGGAAAGTGCTCAGTGCCTTTTCGGGTTTAGTCGGGTCGGGACGATGAAAAGTAGGCGCGGTTGCTACCCAGCCGGTAAAAGTAACCTCTATATTTGCTTTGCTCATGATTCCTCCTAGTGTTGGTTACCTCACCATGTTGCAAAGCGGTACCGGTTTTTTCTAATAAGAAATCTTGGCCACCAGGAAAAAGAAGATTACCTTGCCCTGGGGACAAGGAATTAGCACCCGGGAGATTTCTCGATAAACTAAAGGAACAACCAGCCCCCGTAGCTCAAAGGATAGAGCAAGGGCCTTCTAATCCCGAGGTTGCAGGTTCGATTCCTGTCGGGGGCGCCAAACCCTGGGTAAGCATGGTTTACCCTGCAATATTTTTGTCGGTTAAATCCCCGGTTTCTAAAACTTTAGGCCGTAGATGATCCGAGATTTTTCGTCCCAAAATCCCCTAGGCGCCCAAGCCTTGCGACAAAACCTCTTTCGCGGCCTCCTCACATTCCTCGCTAGAAGGCCCTTCCCCGGCCGGCCAGAGTACTTTGCGGTAGTAACGCAGTTCCTGGATGGATTCGCGAATATCGGCAAGGGCGCGGTGTCCCCCATGTTTTTCGGGCGCATGGTAAAAAGCGCGCGGATACCAGCGTTTCGCCAGTTCTTTTACCGAAGAAACATCCACTAGCCGGTAATGCAAATGTGAGATTACCTGTGGCATTTCTTTTTCCAGGAACTGTTTATCGGTGCCTACCGAATTCCCAGCTAATAATGCCTGCCCCTTTCCGGGCACGAAACGCTTAATATAGTCCAAAACCTGTTTTTCGGCCTCTGCTAGGTCTAGCGCCGCCGGAGTTTCCAGCTCTGCTAACAAACCGGACTTAATGTGCATCTCGCGCACAAAATCCCCCATATTGTCTAAGGCGCCTTCCCGTGGCTTAATCAGCAGATCGATCCCCTCGTCTACGATATTAGTTTGCCCATCGGTGATAATCACCGCCACTTCTACCAGGCAATCTTTCTCTAAATCGAGTCCGGTCATTTCGCAATCGATCCACACTAAAGGATCTTTCAGGTTATTAGTCATACCTTTAGCCTAATCCATCCAGATTTTGATGCCAGATTGCGAAAGCTAAAGACACGTGCGAAGTAAAACTCGATAGGTTATTAACTATCGATTACGGGAGGGACGATGAGCACAGTTACCGCGAAAGATATAGAGGTAGCTGCCGGGGTATTAGCCAAGGTAGCTACGAAAACTCCACTGCAAAAAAGCGATCGACTGAGCGCAGAGGTTGGCCGACCGGTTTATCTTAAGCGCGAAGATTTGCAAATTTGTCGCTCCTTTAAAGTGCGCGGTGCCTATGTGCGCATGGCAGCTATGGATGAGGACGAACGCAAAGCTGGGGTGGTGTGCGCTTCGGCGGGCAACCATGCCCAGGGAGTTGCCTATGCCTGTGCACATTTGGGAATACAAGGCACGATTTTTTTGCCGGCCTCCACTCCGCGGCAAAAACGCAAACGGATTGCCACTATCGGAGGTAAATGGGTGGATCCGGTGATCGTGGCCGGGGACTTCGATGAAGCTAACCGGGTGGCAGCTAAGGCGGCTAAAGAGGGGGGCAAAGTATATGTACACCCGTATGACGACCCCTACACAATTGCCGGTCAAGGAAGTATTGCAGTGGATTTAGACTCCCAGCTGCCGGACGATACCGATATGGTTTTAATTCCGGTGGGAGG
The DNA here is from genome assembly GCF_902489465.1 of uncultured Varibaculum sp. GTDB lineage: Bacteria > Actinomycetota > Actinomycetes > Actinomycetales > Actinomycetaceae > Varibaculum. The sequence goes on from NZ_CABTZZ010000004.1 coordinate 55,999, forward strand.
TGGCGGTTTAATCGCCGGAATGGCGACTTGGCTCAAAGCCCACCGTCCTGGAATTCGGATTGTGGGGGTGGAATCTGCAGGCGCGGCCTCGATGAAAGCGGCGCTCGAGGCCGGAAATCCGGTTTCCCTAGATCGGGTAGATTCTTTTGTTGATGGCACCGCCGTGGGCAGAGCTGGAGATTTGACCTATCAGATTGTGCGGGAACTGGTGGATGATATTGTGGTGGTTCCCGAGGGCGCGGTTTGTACCGAGATGCTCGACCTCTACCATTCCGAGGGCGTTATTGCGGAACCAGCCGGGGCGCTCGCGTCAGCCGCGGCACGCAATTTTTTACCCCAGATCCCTAATGGCTCGGTGGTTTGCCTGGTTTCTGGCGGCAATAATGACCTGTCCCGTTACGCGGAGGTAACCGAGCGTTCCGGGCGTTACGAAGGTTTACGCCACTATTTCCTGGTTACTTTTAATCAGGAGCCGGGGGCTTTGCGCTCATTCCTAAATGATGTGCTCAGCGAGGGTGAGGATATTATTTATTTCCAGTACACCAAGAAGAATAATCGGGATACCGGTCCGGCGCTGGTAGGGATTGAACTGCCAGATCCCAGTGATATTAAGGGGCTGCGCAAACGCATGGCGGCCTCTCCCCTGCAGGTACAAGAAATAGATCCTTCCTCTCAGATCTTCAAGATTTTGGTGTAGGAGGAAGCCAGCTTGGAGTAGCTGCCGCTAGCTAAGAGCGACTGCTAGCTACTACAACCCAATACTTAGGGGGCTAGGCTGCCAGTTTTACCTGGCAACCTGGCCCCCTTAACTATGGCGCTGGTGCTGCTAGCGGCTACTTCGCAGTCTTGGCGCCCTCATCTTGAGCAGCGACTGCCCGAGAAACCGCGTCATTTAGAGACTTTTGGGCTTCACCGTACTTCGTCCAGTCCCCAGATTTCATCGCGCTATCTGCTTCCGCCATCGCTTTCTTGGCATCTTGCAACGCCGTGTTCAGCTTCTCTTGCGCACTGGGAGCTTTAGTAGCTGCTTCTCCTGCTTTACCTTTTGCTGCCGGAGCTTTCTTATTACCGTCATTGGAGGCAGTAACCGCCCCGGAATCTCCCCCGAATACCTGATCTAGGGCTTCTTTCAAGGTAGGCGCAAACCCGACTTTGTCACCGAAGCCAACCAATACGCTTCTCAGCTGCGGATATTGGGTGGTACCGGTGGATTGAACATAGACCGGCTGCACATAGAGCAGGCCGCCACCTACTGGCAAAGTCAGTAGGTTGCCGCGGATAACTCTAGAGCCTTGCTGATCCTGCAGGTTCAGTTCCCGGTTAACTTCGGGATCGGAGTTGAAGGTGTTTTGTACCTGTCCAGGGCCGGGAACAGTAGTATCGGAAGGCAAAGCCAAAAGCCGCATCTTGCCGTAGCCTTCGCGCACCTTACCTTTCTCATTACCGGTTTCAGAATCGACAGCCAAGAATCCTGCCATGGCGGCGCGCCGACCTTCACCACCAGGGATAAACACGGAAGTCAAGGAGAACTCGGCGCTCCCTTGATCGGTGTTTTTACCGGTGGGCATCTTCATCGTTAGGTAATAGGGAGGCTGCAGTTTGCCAGATCCCTCCAGGTCACGAGAAGTAGCCGTGGGGTCTTCAGATAGTTTCCACTGGTCACCACCGGTGTAGAACTCTGAAGGATTGGTGACGTGATAGTTAGCTAGCAAAGATCGCTGGGCTTTGAAGTAATCCTCGGGGTAACGCAAGTGACTCATCAAATCCCCGCTAATCTCAGATAGCGGCTTAATCTGACCCGGATAAATTTTTTGCCACGCTTTCAGTATCGGATCTTCTTTATCCCACTGGTATAGCTGCACTGAACCGTCATAGGCGTCCACCACAGCCTTTACCGAGTTGCGCATGTAGTTCACGTTATTTTGCACTGCGAACTGGGCAGTTCTCGCAGTCGCCGTATCGGCGGTGGCATCCGTGAGGTTAATATGCTGAGAATACGGATAAGAATCAGTGGTGGTGTAGGCATCAACAATCCACACCAGCCGTTTCTTCTCGCCCTTCTTGCCATCTATATTCACGATCGCAGGATATGCCCGTGAATCCAAGGTGAGATAGGGAGCCACTTTCGCTACCCGCTTAGCCGGATCTCGGTCATAGAGAATCTGCGATTCGCTGTTGATCTGGTCAGAGAAGAATAGATCTGTTGAGCGGAATTTCAATGCATAGAGCACTTTATTCAGGAAGCTTCCAACCTGAGGTCCGCCGTCACCATCGAAAGTGGTGTAAACCTGTTTATTGTTCTTTGCGTCTTGGTAATCCAACTCTTTAGGATCCGCCCCCTTGGGCGCGCCTACAATTGAGTATTCGGGAGAGGCTTGCGAAAAGTAGATCCGTTTCTCGTAATCGCCGATGTCACCTGACTCTTTATCGGAGAGCGAAGATTCCCAATAGGAAGGCAACCCTTCGGAGGTCACCTGGTTACCGTAGGCGGCTACTACCCCGAAACCGTGAGTGTAAACCGTGTGGTCATTTACCCAGTTACGTTGAGACTGAGCCAACCCGTTCAAGTTAATATCGCGTACCGCAATCACGGTGTCGCGCTTTTCCATTTTTCCGTCTTTATCCGGGAAATTATAGCGGTCAACCGCAAACTGATCCGGGAAAGAATAGTAAGGGCGCGACTGTTTCATCTGCCGTACCGCCGGGGAAATAATTTCCGGATCTAAAAGCCGGATCTGCTGAGTAGAGTCAGCATCCTGACGCAGTTGGTTAGCGCTGGTTTCATTAGTGACCTGGTCGTAGGAAATCAAATCCAGATCCTTCATCCCGAAGGCATCCAAAGTGGCTTTGATATTACGGTCAATATATTGGCTTTCCAGCTCCCGCTCGTTGGGGCGAACCCGGAACTGTTGGATAATAAACGGATATCCCGCCCCAATCACCAGGGCAGATACCACGGTTACCGCAATGCCCGCGGCCGGCAGATACCATCCCCCCCTAAAGGCGGCGAACACAAACAGTGCCGCCACAATCAGAGCGATAACCGCCAAAATCGTACGTGCCGGAATAATCGCATGCACATCGGTATACATAGCACCATCAGTCGGCGAGTTCTGCCCATAAACCATAGTCCAGCGGTCGATAACGTAAGTTATCCCCACCATCACCGAAGAGATCGCCAGTAAGATACCCATATGAATACGGGCACCGCGAGTAGCTTTAGCTTTGGGAGTTACTGCCATTGCCCCCAATAGGTAGTAGGAAATCAGACAGGCAACTAGCGAAATACCTAGCAGAGTCAGTAAAAAGGTAACCGCCATATCGATTAACGGCAAACGGAACACAAAGAAAGAAATATCAAAACCGAATTGGGGATCTTTCTTCCCGAAAGAACCGCCGGTGAACGCCACCAGCACTTGCCGCCAACTAGCAGCCATCCCGGTTGCCATAAACAGCGCAATCAAGGCCGGAATTCCTAAGAAGATACCGCGGTGATGCCGGGTAATAGTGGAACGATATGACCGGATAGAAGAAGCGATAGTTCCCATTTCCGGGCGGTTACGGTAGGAAATCTGCAAGTTTACCGCCAAAACTGCCCACGCAATCAGGAAAGCCACTATAAACATTCCTCCAGCGGCAATCCACTGGGTAAGCAGCACCCGCAGATACCCGGTCTGGCGGTACCACAGAACCTCGGTCCACACTGTCGAAGCCACCAGCAGCACCACCACTAGTGCCACGATTACGCCAATAGCGATACCAAGGGGCCCCGGTTTTTTAAACTTTATTTTCGGCAATGGTCTATTTCCATTGCCACCGGCTCCTCCAGAGCCGCCGCGACCGTTTCCACCGTCTTTACCAGCTCCAAATCCACCGGGAAAGCCGGGAAAACCACCGCCTTTACCACCACCGAAGCCAAGATTTCCAAATAAATCGTTACTCACGAGCCCCTCCGGGTTCTATTAAACATCTGCCTTAACGCATTCTTTCACGTTTGCGGTTTTTACTCACCCCAGAAAAGTGGACTAGCCGTCACCTTGGCAAAGATGCGAATATAGCAGCATGGACACTTCATCGGATTTATCTGCCGCAGGGTTATCCCTGCGCTTAGCGGTTTCCTCCCTAGAAAAAGATGTAGCTCAGCTGGGATGGGATCAATCCCCGAGTCTATTTGCACTGGTACCCACCAAGGATATTTTCCCGCAACTAGAGGCGGAAATGGAAGGAGCTCAGGCAAAACAATTGCGCGCAGCCCTATCCGAAAATCCGCAGCATTTAACCGCAGTCCTTCAAGACCATCTTCCTCCCGCAGATCTAATGGATACTCTCGGGCATCTAGTTTTTGGCGAGGACGTGGCGGGAGTGGCAGTCGCGATGGAACGTTTTTTGGTTTCTCCCCAAGCCGATGCCGAAGCGCCTGAAGACCCGAAGGAGCGGGAGAAGTTCTTACTTGCGCATCCCACCCGCCAAGACGTGCGGATTGTAGCCGCCGCTACCCGTGACGGAAATACTTGGTGCGCTTCTAGGGCACGCAGCGAAGATAGTGACGATATGGTGGCGCAAGGCGATAATATCGTCCCCGAACTACTAGCAGTATTAAAAGCGATGTTAGTTAGTGATGCCGAACTAGCGGAGCTAGTTAGCGAGCCGGGCAGCGTGGCAGATTCTTAAAATTATTGGCTGCGATTTGCAGGCTAACTTTACGTGCTTGCTCTAGATCTTGTACCGGTACCGCCCGGATTCCTTCCATGGGTTTTACTTGCCCGCAATTGGCTCGTGGCAACAAAAACCAGTGAGCGCCGTCCTCTTTAGCGCCTGCCATTTTTTGAGGAATCCCTGAAATTGCCAGCACCTGTCCCCCATAGGAAATTGCGCCGGTACCAGAGATCTCTTTCCCACCGGTCAAGGACTTAGTGGTCAACCGGTCGATTATTCCTAGCGCAAACATAGTTCCCGCCGAGGGGCCTCCCACTTCCTGGAGAGCGATTTTAATATCTACCGGCAGTTTTGCTTGGGGATCTAGATAGATACCGAGTTGGGAGCCACGACGCCCATCGGTAGGTTTGCGGGTTTTCCCGCTAATCGAGAGATTTTTCCCCGCACGCTGAACCTTAAATTCGAGGGTAGTTCCCGGCGCTGCGCCCTCCAAAATATCGAAAAGCGTACTAGCTTGATTCAACGCCTGAGTCTTGCCGCGAAAGGTAACTTCCTGCAAAATATCGTTCTCTTTAAGTTTTCCCCGAAAATCGGAGTCCTCACCCACTCCGGTAACTTTAAACTTGGCTGGAACTTGGTAGCCTAACTCGCTAAGCGCCGCTACTTTTGCGCTCAGTTGGGAATCCTCCATTTGTGCCTGAGAAACCTGCTGTACCTGTTTGGCAGTTGCCCCCGCGGGATATACCGCAGATTCGGGTAATACTTCACTATCTGATCGCATTTTCGCCAGCAGGACTTCCGCGTAGGTAACGTGGGTTTCCGGACCTCCGCGCAGGGAAACGGTTACCATCCGTAACTGTCCTTTGGTGGGATAGGTTTTAGCCCCCGCAACTTTAATGATCTCCCCGTGACCGGACTGGGAGCCAAGAACGTTAAAAGTTGGCCCGGGAGATTCGATTACATAGGGCGCGCGAATGGCAAAGCCAAGAACCAAGAATCCGATAACGGACAACGTCATCATGGCTTTTCCAATTCGTCCTTGCCGGCGCGACTTGTCAGAGCGTTTACTCGTCACCCTTTCTCCTTCCCGAAGTTTCAAAATCGGCTTTGCCCAAGGCGAAACTATCCCGCGCGCCTAGTCCCCAGCTCACAATACCGATACCCTTAAGAACGTAGTCTATTTTAGGGGGTGGGCAGCACTTGAGCGAAGCTAACGGCCAGGAGCAGCGACCGGAATGGTTCCAAATCCTCAAGAAAATGCTGGGAGAAGAGGCCGCTGAAGACGCCTTTCAGCAGCTACAAGCAAATGGAATCGACCCCGAAAAGCTCGCCGGCACCGCGATGCCCTTTCCTTTCCCCGGCGGATCCAGCTTCGGAGCCAGCCAATTAAAGCATTTCTTTACCCCTCGCAAAGAAGCCGTGAATTGGGATGCAGCGGTGGAAGTCGCCGCTTCCCGCCTCCCCAGTTTTCCTCCCACTAGCGCAGCTCAGGCTCAGAAGGTACGCGAACAGCTTTCAGTCGCAGACTTGTGGCTTGACACGGTCACTACCTTGAGCCCGACCGCTAGTGAACGGGTGGCGTGGACGCCTCGAGAATGGATTCAAGCTACGGTTCCCGCATGGCAGCGCCTGACCGAACCGGTGATTGCCAATGTGGTACGGGCATTTACCGAGGCCATCGCGGAACAATTTGAGCGGCAAGGAATTGATACCGAAGAGATGAAAGCTTCGGCCGCAATTCCGGGTATCGGACAAATTATCGGCCCTATGGATCCCAATTCTCTACTAAAGAACCTGGCAGCTGGCTTGTTTGCCGTGCAGATTGGGCAAGCTATGGGACAGATAGCGCAAGTTGCTTTTGGTTCTACTGATATCGGTATTCCCTTGGCGAAAGAAAAAATCATGGGACTGGTGCCGGTAAATATCACCAACTTTGCCCAGGATTTAGAGATTACCGAGGAAGAGGTCGGCCAATATCTGGCGGTACGCGAGGCCGCCCATGCGCGTCTTTTCCATTCTGTTCCCTGGCTGCGCCACAAGCTGTCGCGGTTGCTTGCCCGGTATGCGCAAGAAATTCGGATCGATCCGGAAGCTATCGACCGGTCAGTGCGGGATTTACAGGACCGCCTGCAAGAACAATTGGGAGAGCAAGAAGGCTTAATCGGCCTACCATTGGGGAACTTTGATCCCGCAAATTTGCGGCTGGGTCTGCCGGTAGATATTTTTGCATCTGAAGAAACCGCAACCCAGCGTCAAGCTATGGAAGATTTGCAGACCGTCTTGGCACTGATTGAAGGGTGGGTTGACGAGGTCTCCACGCGAGCGTGTATGCCTAACCTTGCCCATGTCATCCAGTTACGGGAATTGCTACGCCGGCGGCGCGCAACTACTTCCCCGATAGAGAAAGTCTTAAAACCGCTTATCGGGATGGAGCTGAGACCTAAGTACTCCCGGCAAGCCGCCTCACTGTGGTCACGGTTGTTGAATGAACAGGGAATGCGCCAGCGCGATCAAGTTTGGTCACATCCAGATATGATTCCGACTCTGCAAGATCTAACCGATCCCGAGAGTTTTATGAGCCAAAGCGGGAAAGAACCAGTAAAAGACCAGGTAGATCAGGATTTAGATTCTTTGCTTTCTGGTACTTTGGGATGGGCACAAGGGTTAACCCCCGAGGTGGATTCCCAGGGTGATCAACTGGTGGGCGGCAATCACGACTCAGAAAACGAACCAAAGGGATCCACTGGGCATGAAAATGATGAGGATTCTGGCCGCGCAGATAGGGATGATGAAAACGATTCCCCATCGGCAGACACAGCTAAATAGAGTTTAATAATAATATATCCACAGTTTTTAACTAACTCTAGCGTCACCGTTTTTCCTTCTGGAATGCTGGAAGCATGAGATTGATTAACGGCTCGGTAATGCTGCTTCGTTCCGGTGGTCAAGCACAATTTGGCACTGGAGGGCGTAATGGCTTCTTAGTTAAGGGACTCAGCCCGGTTCATATCGCCATTCTCAAGTGGCTGTTTGAGAAACAAAGCTGGTATAACTCCCATTTAGAGCGTCGCTTTCCGGAAAACAAGCAAGAAATCAAGGACATTCTCCAAATTCTCAAAGATGGAGGGCTAGCTGCCAAGCATCAGGTGCCAGATGGTGATTGTGCTTGCGCCTATCACCTCTACGGCTCAGATAGCGCAATCAAGAGCCGCGAGCAGGCATTGGTGGGAGTCAGCGGACTGGGCCCTTTAGGAATTACCCTGACTCGAAAGCTGGTAGCCTGCGGGATACACTCGCTGATTCTACGCGATCAAAGCAAAGTAAAAACCCGTGATCTGTGTGTTTACAAAGATGACTATCTAGGAGCTATGCGTCAAGATGTGGCACCGTTAGTGTTGGGAGTTAACAAGCAGCTGCCCAATAAAGCGGTAACCATAGAAGTTGCTATCAATTCCTACCTTACTAATCCCGCCTGGGCGAAGGCTTGCATTAACAGGGGAGTCCCTCACTTGCCGATTATCAAACGGGAAACCGAGATTGAAGTTGGCCCTTTGTTTATTCCCGGGACTACCTGTTGCCTACACTGTCAGCATTTAGCCAAACGAGATGCCGATCCGGAGTGGCCGCGGATAGCTGCCCAATTAGCCTGCGCTGCTCCGGTAATGGTCGACACTGCTCTAGCCGAATATGCCAGTGCCTTTGCGGTGCGAGAAATATTGAACTATCTATCTGGGCTTCCGTTATCTCTAGCCGGAGCATCTTGGATTTTCAATCTCGCGGATCCCCTACCTCAGCTGCGGCAATGGCAACCCCACCCCCAGTGCGGTTGCGTGCGGGACTAGTCCAAAAGATTTTGCAACTGCTGGTGAGCAACCTGATCGGGATCCGCCCCTCGCAAAATTCTTAGAACGTCCGCCCCGAACTGTTCTAACTTGACCGGACCGATCCCTCTAAGCAACGACAACTGTTTTAGGGTTTGCGGCTTTGCAAGGGCAATATCACGCAAAGTGGTATCCGAAAACACTGTATAGGCCGGTTTCCCCTGTCCTTGAGACACGAGTAATCTCCAATGCCGCAAACGTTCAAAGCGTTCCTGCTCTTCCTGACTGGCCTCATTTAAGAATCGTTTAGTATCTTTACGAGTGCTGGGGGTACGTACGGTTTTCATCGCGGTTTCTTCCCGCGGCCACACTGGAGAGAAAAACCGGGAACAGGCGCGGGTAGCCTTACGGTCTAGGGAACGTTTTTCCGCATAACTAACATATAGCTCATCGCGCGCTCTGGTTACGGCCACATAGGACAGGCGGCGTTCTTCCGCCAGTTCTTTTCCTGATTTCGCTTGAGTGATCGGCAGCAGCCCCTCGCTGGCTCCCGCCAGGAAAACAATTTTCCACTCTAAACCTTTGGCGGAATGGATGGAAGCCAAAGTAACTCCCCCGCCAGAAGGATCAAGTTGCGCCTGGGCAAGCTCTTGCCATTCCTGTACCAGAGCGGGCAGTGATAATCCCGCTGCCTCTTTGAGCTGTGCCTGTGCGACCAGGGTATTTAACGCCTCCCAACGATCGAGGATCGCCCCCTGAGTGTCAGGAGCCTGCTGCGACCACCCGAGAGGTCTAGCTAATTCCGCCACGATTTCTCCGAGGTTGCCTTGCGCCCCGCGGCGGGCGATCACACTTGCCTGTTTTACGAGGGTGGAAACTTCGGGGCGTTTAAAGAATCCTTCTGCGCCGCGCACCCAATATTTCACATCCTTATGTGCCAAAGCCGCTTCAAACATGCTGGATTGGGCATTGGTGCGAAATAGAACCGCGATGTCACTAGCGGGAATGCCCGCTTCAATTCGTTCCTTAATCATTTTCGCGATAGCTGTCGCCTCGGCCTCATCATCTGGGTAGCGATCGAACTGTACCGCACTACCAGAATCGCGCATCGAGGTGAGCTTTACTGCCTGTTTTTTGGTTTGCTTATCTCGATTAACCAGTCCGTTCGCCAGGGAGACGATCTGCGGAGTCGAACGGTAATCTCGAGAAAGAGTAACCGTATGGGCACCGGGATATTCTTCAGCAAAGTTCACTAAGTATTCCGGAGTAGCACCGGCAAAAGAATAAATGGTTTGGGCAGCATCCCCCACTACACAAAGATCACGATTTGATTGCCCCAGCCACAGCTCTAACAGGTGTTTTTGTAGGGGAGAAATATCCTGATACTCATCGACCACAAAGAAGCGATATTGGGAGCGGATCTGCTGGGCAATATCAGGACGTTCCTCGATCATTCCACAGGTCAAAGCCAGTACGTCTTCAAAATCTATAACGGATCGCTCTCTTTTAGCCTCGCTATATCCGCGCAGAATATCAGCCATATCGTAAGTGGAAATCCCCGCCGGCGGCTGTGTCCCAGTACTTTTTACCCATTTTCCATATTCTTCCGGACTGACCATACTCACCGCGGCCATTTCAATCGCTGCGCAATAATCACGTACTGCCGCCCGCTCTTTAGGGAGTCCCAGCCGGGCAGCTACCGCCCCTACCAGCGAAGATTTATTTTCTATTAGTTTTGGTAACTGCCCACCGATGACAGTGGGCCAAAAATATCTAAGCTGTCGCAAAGCAGCCGAATGGAATGTACGCGCTTGCACGCCCTGCACCCCTAGTAGCCGCAAACGCGACCCCATTTCTGCCGCTGCCCGCACCGTGAATGTCACGGCTAAAACCGAATAGGGGTTATAGACCCCGGTTCGCACCCCATAGGCGATACGATAGGTAATCGCCCGAGTTTTACCGGTGCCCGCACCCGCCCTAATACATACTGGCCCCCGCAAAGCCCTGGCAGCTTTTGCCTGATCAGGGTCTAAATGTTTTAAAAGTTCTTCTGCCTGCTCCACGTCAATCAGCTTATAGGTAGTTGGCTGGGGGACGAACAATTGGTGAGCCCAACCAGTTTTCAATCAAGTTTGAGGCGATTGTGGACGGCCCGGGAGGACTGATTTGCCTACTGGCCACTAACTCCATGAATTCGGCGCGAGTTACCCACAACGCACGATCGACCTCGGTTTCATCCAAAATAAAATAGGGGGTGCGTGAGCGAGCAGAAAACCCTAACATTAGCGAACGCGGGTAAGGCCAAGGTTGAGAGGTAAGATAGCGTACTTCATCGACTTCCAGTCCCACTTCTTCCCCAACTTCCCGGTGAACCGCGCCCTCTAAAGATTCCCCGGCTTCTACATAGCCGGCAATCACCGAATAGAAGTTAGCCTCCCAAGCCGAGTTATGTGCCAGCAGCAACCGGTCGGCCTCATCATTTATAGCAACGATTACGGAAGGATCTTGGCGGGGGTAAAAAATTTCTCTGCACCTAGGACAGTGAAGTTCCCAACCTGCGGTCGCGATTTCAAGTCGCGTGGCACAACGCAAACAATAGTTAGTGTCCAAGTGCCAGAGTCCCAGACAAGTCGCGTGGGTAGCAATGGCCGCATCTTGACCGTTTAAAAAGGCTCCCACTTGACGTAAGGGAATTAGTCGTAGAGATGCTTCCGTGTGTTCAGCAAGTCCTGCCAGTTCATGGTCATTAATGAACAGGGCAACTCGGCTGGTGGCACCGCTTCTGCCCAAGTACCAGGCTTTGCCTGCTTGGTAACGTTCATCCCAGGACTGTATTTGTCCTAAAAACTGCCGCTCACCGCTAGAAAGACGGTAGAGGCTTCCCGTCCCGAAAGGAGCCGAAACGTGGAAACGGGAGGCCGTTATTTCCGGAGCCACACTGACTCCGTCACTTAGCGGCAAGAGAACCCGACGCCGATCGGAGACCGCAAAAACTTCCGTCGCGCCCTCTCGCAGTAGGCTGGGTACATGCACGAACTGGCGACAACCCGTATCCAGATCGATGCGATAACGCGAAAGAGCAGGACTATCCATAAACACTAACCTATCCGTTTTACCGGCCAGCGGCATCTGGAGGACGCGCAAATGTCGATTCTAAATTGCAGGAAGTCTGTTGCTACGCGCCTAAATTAAGTCCCTCTGGGAAGGCGGCTATTATCCTCCTATTTACCGCAATCACTGTCCGGAAAGTTGAAACTTGCTGCACTTTCCTCGCCTAGTATCTCAGCCATGGGAAAAAAGCGGAGGTGCCGAGCCGGAGTGCCAATGCTGCCAAAAACCGCAGTCATCTATAATCGGAAACGTGAGTATAGAAAAGTTTGTACGCGCCGATGGACGCGCTTTTGACCAGATGCGACCGCTAACAATTACCCGTGGCTGGGCAAAACAGGCCGAAGGCTCCGTGCTGATTGACTGCGGAAATACCCGCGTCCTCTGCAATGCCTCCCTGACCCAAGGGGTTCCGCGGTGGCGGCAAGATTCTGGCCTGGGATGGGTGACTGCTGAGTATGCAATGCTGCCACGCGCCACCTCCACTCGTTCGGGACGCGAATCGGTACGGGGAAAAATCGGGGGACGCACCCATGAGATTTCACGTTTAATTGGCCGCTCCCTGCGAGCCATAGTAGATATGAGCGCCCTAGGAGAAAACACCATTGTGCTGGACTGCGACGTGTTATCGGCTGATGGCGGTACCCGCACGACTTCGATTACCGGCGCCTATGTGGCTTTGGTGGATGCCATAAAAGTAGGACAAGAAAAAGGATGGATCCGTCCCGGCAAGGTGCTATCCGATTCACTATGTGCGGTTTCGGTAGGATTTATTGAAGGAAACGCCCTGCTAGATCTGCCCTATGAAGAGGATTCGCGCGCGGATGTCGATATGAACATCGTGGCGACCGGCTCGGGAAAGTTCGTTGAAATCCAAGGGACTGCCGAGGGCGAAGCTTTTAATCGTTCCCAGTTGAACCAGCTCTTGGATCTGGCCGATAAAGGAATCCAAGAGATTTCCCGCATCCAAACCGAGGCACTATCGTGAAAATACCTCCCGGCGCGCGTTTGATCCTCGCCACCCATAATCCCCATAAGGTACGCGAACTTGCCGAGATTCTTTGTCCGTTAATCCCCGGTTTTTCTCCGGAAATGATTGTGGGAGCCGAGGGGCTGGGGATCGAAGAACCGGTAGAGGACGGGGTAAGTTTCACTGAAAACGCACTGATAAAAGCCCGTCTAGTAGCACAGCGAACCGGCTTGCCGGCAGTTGCTGATGACTCGGGACTATGCGTAGATATTTTAGGGGGTGCTCCCGGAATTTTCTCGGCACGCTGGTGTGGGCATCATGGGGATGACCAAGCGAACCTAGAGTTACTACTCAACCAATTGGCGGACGTACCTGCAGAAAATCGTGGCGCCAGTTTTGTATGTGCGGCAGTGCTAGTCTCGCCGGCTGGCTTAGAGCGACACTGCCTCGGGAAAATGACTGGGAAGTTGCTTACTGCGCCCCGCGGTGAAGGCGGATTTGGCTACGACCCGATTTTTATAGCTGAAAATCAGCAGCATTCGAATGCCGAACTAAGTCCGAGTGAAAAGAATGCTCTGTCACATCGGGGCAAAGCCTTCCGCGCCCTCGCCCCTGCAATCGCTGCCACTATTGAACTAGGAGGAAACGTTACCCCTGCTCAAGCACGACCCTAACTAGATACGTCCTACTTGGGGATCCTAAAGCTCGAACCTCATCCCGGAGCGAGCAATTTCGAGATCTCCGCGCCAGGTAGTTTTTGCTTCGTTTAACGGCACTTCTGGGTCTGTCCAGGGCTGAATATGGGTGAGCACCAGCTTGCTGGTTCCCGAGTTCTGTGCCACCCGGCCGGCTCGATCCCCCGACATATGGATACCGCGAACCTCATCTTCCCCGGTAAAACCGCATTCAGAGAGGAATAGATCCGAGTTGGTGGCGGCTTGTACCAGGGTGTCGCACTCATCAGAATCTCCCGAATAAGTGAAAACCGCCTGACCGTTCTTACCAGGACCGGTGACCCGGAAAGAAAAAGCAGGAACCGAGTGCCAAGCCGCGAAGGGTTTAATCTGCAAGGGACCGACATTAAATTCTCGTCCCTGCTTTATATGGTGGAATTCGAATTCTGAGCTGAAGTCGTCGCGGGGACTAAAACCATCTAGGCCGCGCACTCGATCCTTTACCCCCTTGGGGGCATACACGGGAATCGGCCCTAGCTCTCCCCTAGGGTGCCAACGCCTGTGTACCTGCATCGATACTATATCTGAGCAGTGATCCGCATGCAGGTGAGAGAGTACTACCGCGTCTAGTTTTGTCGGATCCGTGTAGTTCCACAGCTGTCCGAAAGAGCCGGGACCTAAATCAAAAACTACCGAATAGGTGTGGGGCAGACCTAGAGAGTCGGTTCCTTCTGCTTGTAAAAGATAGCAAGACGCCGGGGAGGCCGGGCCGGACATGGAACCGGTTACCCCTACCACTGTCAGGATCATTTCGTGATTTCCTCCTCTTTAATTCCATTAAAGTTAGCCCCCATTATTCGGGAGGCGAGGGCGATAAAACTCTCTTTAGTTTCGGTGCATATAAAGCGGTGATCTGCTTTTTGTGCCCCAAAGGGACGCAACATTTTTGCTTCCACCAGTTCGCCATAAACTTTTCTGGCAACTGAGGAGGAAGAAGAAATCAGGGAGACGTTTTCTCCCATGAAATAGGAGATTGGCCCTTCTAGCAGTGGGTAGTGGGTACAACCGAGAACTAAAGTATCTACTCCTGCTTCTTTGAGAGGAGTTAGATATTCTTCCGTAACGTCAAATAGTTCCTGAGAGGCGGTGATACCTTCTTCTGCGAATTCAACGAAACGCGGGCACGCTTGGGTGAAAACTTCCGCCCCCATTTTTGAAAGCTTCCTCTGATATACCCCGGAATCAATAGTTGCCCGGGTGCCGATGACTCCGATCTTGCCGTTACGTGAACGGGTAACCGCATGTTCAACTGCGGGCTGTACCACTTCGACTACTGGTATTCCCTGCTCTTCTTGGTATCTAATCCGCGCCTGATCTAACACCGCACACGAGGCAGTATTACAGGCAATTACCAGCATTTTTACCCCGGATTCCACCAGAGAATCCATAATCGACAGGGAATAGCCCCGCACAGTTTCCAGCTCTTTTTCCCCGTATGGAGTGTGGGCAGTATCCCCTACATAACGAATCTCTTCGCGTGGCAACACATTAAGAACTGCGCGCGCGACCGTTAGTCCCCCAACTCCGGAGTCAAAAATACCAATAGCGGCTTCATTAGTCACAAAAAACAGCCTAGCTAGGCCGCGGCCAGCAATCTATCGCCTGCAACAGTGAATCTTGCCACCCAGAGAGCCATTCATAAAAGGATGAAACCAGGACTTCTTCAAATTTTTCATCCCTTGATTTCGGTGTTACCTGCGAAGATTCGAGAGAACTGTGCTGTGCACCTTCATCGCTATCTCCCAGTTTAATTTTGCCAGATATGGCCAGACGCACATCGTTGGTTCCGCTAAGCCAATCCCACTCTTGCCCGTTTTCGATCACGATCACCGATCCGGTTTGTGATGACAGCAAAGAGTAGAGACGATCCAAGCGTTCAGCTTTCTGAGTACGTAACTGCGAATCGGTCAAGTCACGCATAGTTTGCGCGGTTGCCTCATCGGCGGATCCGGGCGGGAGTAACCGATCCAAAGAAGCGTTTTCAAGATGCATAGTACTGCCGGAGGTTTCTTCTTCGCCCTCCCCTAACATGGTGGTGATTTCAAATGGCAAGACCGGCGGATCTAGTAGGGTGCGCACTTCGCAAATGGCTTGCAGGAACAAGTCCCGTTCAACTGCCCCCATCTGGCATTCCCACCCTCCGGGAACGGGACGAAAGGTATTCATTGTGAATCCGGTCCGCCCAAGGTAGCGCGCAAACCATAACCGTGCAACGCCTGCACTAGAGCTTCCATTCGTTCGCGAGTACCGGCGGCAACTTCCGTTTGTCCCTGGTTAAAAATTTCTAGCCGGATGCGCTTGGCTTTTTCCCGCGACATTGAAAACTGGTGAGCTAATACTCTTTCTACATATCGGGGCTGGTTAACTGGATCTCGCAAGATAGTAACCCGCCACTGCTTTAGGCGAGTACTGTCCGAGTACGGCGGAGTACCCGGGTCTGATACCAGATCATTAACCATACTTCCAGACTATTAGGAAGGCGCAGGGAATGGGAGGTTTTGAAAATTATTTTTATTTCTGCATCTACAATCGAGCCCAGAACCTTGTTTCCGCCTATAAGTCGAAAACTGGATTATATCTGGTTTGTGAGTATGCTAAGATCATGAGTTCTTCAGTTACCACTTCTTTGCTAACCGATATGTACGAACTGACCATGGTGGATGCTGCCTTGCAGTCAGGAACCTGGGATCGGGGAGCTATCTTTGAGCTGTTCGGCCGGCGTCTACCCCCGGCGCGTCGCTTTGGAGTGATGGCTGGCAATGCCCGCATTATTGAGGCTCTGGAACGTTTTGAGTTTTCAAGTGAAGAGATCGACTATTTGTCACGGGAAAAAATAGTTTCTGATGACTGCCTGGATTACCTGAAATCCTATAGATTTAAGGGAAACATTCGCGGTTACACCGAAGGGGAATGCTATTTCGAATCCTCTCCCCTAATGCAGGTAGAGGGCACATTTGCGGAGTGCGTTTTATTAGAGACCCTATTACTGTCGATCCTAAATCATGACTGCGCGGTAGCTAGCGCGGCCTCGCGAATGACTATCGCCGCTCACGGACGCCCCTGCGTAGATATGGGAGCGAGGCGCACTCATGAACGCAGCGCAGTTTCAGCCGCCCGCGCCTCCTATATTGCTGGTTTCAGGGGGACTTCCTGCCTGGAAGCTGGCAAGCGTTACGGGATTCCCACCATCGGAACCGCTGCGCACTCTTTTACTTTGATTCACGACTCCGAAGAAGACGCCTTCCGGGCGCAACTAGCAAACCTGGGGCCGGGCACCACTCTCTTAGTGGACACCTATGATGTTCCGCGTGCAGTTAAACGCGGGGTTAAACTGGCGAGAGAAGCCGGCGGAGAACTGGGATGCGTCCGTTTGGACTCCGGAGACCTGGTGGCGGAGGCTTTTAAGGTACGCGCACTACTAGATTCTTTAGATGCACAAAGCACCCAGATTACAGTCACCAATGACCTGGACGAATACGCGATTGCCGCCCTCGGGGCTGCTCCTGTCGATTCCTATGGGGTGGGCACCAAGATGGTGACTGGTTCGGGCATCCCGACGGCGGCTTTGGTTTACAAACTGGTGCAGCGCGTCAATGAGGACGGTTCCATTCATGATGTTGCCAAGCGATCGACCTCTAAATCCACTTTAGGAGGACGCAAATTTGCAGGACGCGCCCGCGGCGAGGACGGATATGCCAACGCCGAATTGGTAGTAGTCGCCGATAACGCCCAGCAAGCTGAGACCGAGTTTAAGCGCCGTAACGCCCGCCCGCTGCTAGTAGATCTGGTAACTAACGGTGAAATCAATCGTCGCTACCTTGGCAAGCAGGCGCTGCAGGATGCGCAAGACCATCACATAAAGGCACGTAACGAGCTCCCCTACCAGGGCTGGAGGCTCTCGGCAGGAGAAGCGGCAATCCCCACCGAGATTATTGATTTAACTGAGCGCCAGGACGAAGTAGAAGCCCCCACGAGCGCAGATCCGCGAGCCTAGCGGGAACCGGGACCGCGAAATGGCCAGTCAGGTCCGCCGGAAGCATCCATCTCTTTCTTAATCTCTACGCAGCGCGGACATATCGGGTGGTTTCGCACCTCCCGGGTGGGAACCCAGACTTTACCGCAGAGGGCAACCACCGGTTGCCCAGTAAGTCGGGAGGTAGCCAGGCGATGGGCAGACACATAATGCGCATAACGGTCTTTGTCCCCGGGCTCTTGCCTGTGAGTTTCCGGGCGTTCAAGTACTCCTACCCCACCCTCGGTCTGTCCGCTATCTGGATCCGATAAACCGTTACGCATTTCCATACCCTCAATCTTAACTACTCGCGGCAGAAAAATGTCGGTAGCTTTGGATTTAGGGCAGGCATAGAGGGATTATTTGCTGACTGCGAAAGATTCTTTCAGATTTTTAAGCAAATAACAGTGATAGCAAGAAGGTGAAAATCAATCCCAGTACGGAAACGATAGTTTGCACCACCATATGAGTCTTAGTCGCCTGCCCCAAAGTCATTCCAAAGCACTCTTTCACAAACCAGAATCCGGAGTGGTTAACCCAGTTTAGTCCGATAGAGCCAGAACCGATGGCGATCACAATCAAGGACACATAGGGTGCAGAGCATCCAATCACTAGCGGTGCTAGTATTCCACTTGCCGAAACGATCCCTACGGTAGCTGAGCCGGTACAAAACGACAGCAGCAACCCGATTAACCAACCTAGAATTATCAAGTTCATATGAATAGATCCGGCAGCATTAGCGATTGCATCCCCCAGATCAGAATCCTTCAAGGCAGCATTGAACGCGCCCCCTCCCGCAACAATCATTACCACCGTTGCTACTGCAGCCAGAGATTTGGTTACCGATTCGCGGAGGCGATCCCCATCCCATTTCTCTTGGATCATAATCACCGCACCGGTAAACAACACCCCGATTAACATCGCGATAATTGGCTGGCCTACTACTCCGGCGATTGTTTCAAAATGGCTCTTAGGAGCCACAATTTTCACCACTGCCTGAACCAACATCAGCACCACTGGCAATAGCACGCAGCAAAAAGCCATCGGCGTAGAAATACCCGAGCGACGAGGCGGGCTAGTCAAACCAGTTTTTGCAGTAGCAGTAGTTTGCGACCAAGCCCCAGGGCGCTGGGTGGGCGCCTCTTTAGGAGCACCAAAAGCACCAGGGGTTTCGGTATGATCGCGGGCAAGTTCAGCAAAAGAGCCACTTTCTTTATAGATTCTTTCCGCTTCCTCATAGGTGGTGCCGGCGTATTGGGTAACTAGAGAAGCAGGTGGCTCTAACTTGATCCGGGGAGCGATGAAATTTCCGTATATAGGACCAGCCAGGATTACGGTAGGAACCGCACACAGCAGACCTAAAAGAATCGTCAGCCCCATATCGGCATTAAGAGCCTGCACCCCGATAATAGGACCCGGATGCGGGGGCACCATACCATGTAGACAACACAAAGCAGCGATTGCTGGAATCAATGTACGTAAGTACCACTGCTGCGGCCTGCCGGCTCGTACCTCCAGGCGCAGTGCTACCGCGTAGATAACTGGCATTAAAACTACCAGCCCTACCTCGAAAAACATAGGAATTCCCAGGATGAAAGCTACTGCGGTTATCACCCAGGGGGCTGCTTTCGGGGAGGCATGATCGAGGACGAAGTCTGCGATATTTGAAACTGCCCCCGAATCCGCGAGCAGTTTACCAAGCATTGCTCCCAGGAAAACCAAGATCCCGGTATTCCCCAGAATCTTCCCGGATCCCGCCATTAGAGTTTCTGGAATCTCTGATATGGGCTCTCCCGCAGCGAGGGCAGTTAGGAAAGCGACGATATACAGAGCAAGGAAGGGGTGCATCTTGGTTCGCCAGTTAATCAAAACTACTAAGAGAACTATGGCACCAAATAGAACCCCTAAAAGGTAAATTATGTGTCCATTCATACCGGGAGTATAGACGCTATTTCCAAACGTGAAGTATAACTATGAAATGTATCACACAAATTAGGCGTGTATGCGATCCCGCAGATGGCGTGAACAGCAAATTTACTCACATTAAAAAAGTAACCAACCTTCTTTACGTGAACTTTACGATACTTAGGTCACAAAAAGTGCTAGTCTCCGTTTGTTAGCCGACTGGGAGATATAACATGCAGGAACCTAACGTAAACGATCTACTCACCCAACCTTGGGATGTGATTGTAATCGGAGGTGGAAACGCCGCTGTCGTCTCCGCCATGTCCGCCCAAGACCAGGGGGCAAAAGTTCTGATTTTAGAGCGAGCAAACCGAGTTTTCCGGGGTGGAAATTCCCGGCATACCCGCAATATCCGTTGTATTCATGATGCCGATTTCCCCTATAACACTGGCGCTTACACTAAAGAGGAACTGTGGAAAGACCTGTGCTCAGTCGGTACCGGCCCTTCCAATGAGGAAATCGCTGCCCTAACCGTTGAAGAGACCCGGACGGTGCCCGCCTGGATGATGGATCATGGCGCCCTCTTCCAACCGCCTTTGGTGGGAACTCTACACCTGGGACGCACCAATACTTTCTTTCTGGGTGGAGGAAAAGCGCTGATAAACAACTATTATAGATCGTTGCGCTCGCGCGGTATTCCAGTACTCTATGAAACCAGCGTGGAACATATGGACTTTGACGGTAATACCTGCACCGGCTTGACCGTAATGCATAAGGATAAAAGCTATCAGGTAAAGGCCAAGTCTTATGTGTGTGCCGCCGGTGGGTTCGAAGCTAACGTTGACTGGTTAGCCAAATACTGGGGGCCAGCGGCTTATAACTACCATATCCGGGGACCAAAGACTAATGACGGCACCATCTTGCGATTGCTGCTGGATGCGGGAGCCGACCGCGCAGGACAGCCCAAAGGGTTCCACGCAGTAGCAGTCGATGCCCGTAGCCCCATGTTTGATGGCGGGATTGCTACCCGTTTAGACTGCATCCCCTTCGGAATGGTACTCAACCGAGACTACCAGCGTTTTTACAACGAGGGAGAAGAAATCTGGCCGAAACGCTACGCCATTTGGGGACGTAATATCGCCCAACAACCAGATCAGGTTGCCTACGCCTTTTGGGACTCCAAAGCCAAGGGACTCTTTATGCCCCCGATGTATGGGGTTTTCAAAGCCGATACTATCGCCGGAGTCGCAGAACAGATGGGGCTGGAAGGTACCCGCGCCGAGGAAGCCGTTCGCCGCTTTAACAGCGGTATCTCCCCAGATGCTAATCAGCGTTTTGACCCCACTCGAAAAGATGGGGTGGGTACCAGCGGGCTAGACCCGGAGAAAACCAACTGGGCGCGCGCCCTCGATACTGGTCCCTTCTATGGAATCAAAATGGCACCGGGAATTACATTCACCTATATGGGGGTAAAAGTTAACACCCATGGCCGGATCCAAATGACCGATGGAGGGCAGTTCACCAACCTGTTTGCGGCCGGTGAAATCATGTCCGGAAATGTACTTTCCAGTGGTTACATGGCAGGTTTCGGAATGGCGATTGGAACCGTATGGGGACGGATCTCAGGTAGGGAGGCAGCTCAAAATGGCAACTAGTGAAGTTAGTACCGCTAAAGGCGGAGCAATTTTTACTGAAGGACGTCGGCAACTGGCAATTTGTAACGCCTGCCGTTATTGCGCAGGTTATTGCCCAGTCTGGCCAGCAATGGAACGCCACCCTTCGCCCTCCCGCGAAGAAATGGAGCAATTGGCAAACCTGTGCCATGACTGTCGAGACTGCTACACCGCCTGTATGTACACTCCTCCGCACGAGTTTGCGCTTAACCCCCCAAAGCTATTTGCTGAAATACGTGAAGAAACCTATGACCGTTATATTTTCCCTTTCAAGCTTCCGCGCGTGATCTCCGGAATACGCGGTCTGGTGCTCATTTTCATTTTGTGCCTACTGTCCCTGGTTGGCATTGGGTACTTCTTTGGTACCGAAAACTGGCTGACTACCTCCAGTGGACAAATCTATGACGTGTTCGGGCACGTGGCTTTAGTACTGGTCATGTCGGCATGTTTGATTTACGGTTTAGTGGTAACCACCGTGGGAGCGGTAAGGTTCTGGCACGCTATTCGCACTGAGGGTTCTAGTCTCTTCAACTTTTCTAACTGGAGAAAGACTGTTAGCGATATTTTAGTGTTGCGCCACATGAGTGGCGGACAGGAAGGATGCTCCTATGTAGGTGGAGAGCCTTCCAGCAAACGCAAAGTAGGACACCAGCTACTCATGTACGGCTTCATCGGTACTTTCCTAGCTACAGTTTGTGCCGCGTTCATGCAGTACGTACTAGGAATGATGCCGCCTTATTCTCTATTATCGGTTCCAGTGATTTTAGGATCAGTCGGAGGCCTAGCGGCATTGATTGGTTCCATCATGTTAATGGCATTAAAGCCAAAAACTGATCGCAAAGAAACTACCGAACGCATGTGGCAAGCTGACCATTCGCTACTGGGCGGACTGATGGCGCTGATGCTAAGTGGGTTCTTAGTGACAATATTCAGAGGTGGAGCCGTATTTCCCTCCGTGTTAATTTTGCATATTGCGATGGTGGAAACCGCTTTCTTAGTGTTCCCCCGCACCAAGTTCGTGCACCTGTTCTTCCGCGCTATCTCTATTTATCAAGATAACTTGGAAGTGCGTACCCATATGCAAGCCTTACAAGCTAAGAACGGGTAAGGCCCAGCTCCTGACGTTTTTTGAGTACTAGCTCCGGGCTATTACAGCTTCAAAGGGGTTGCAAGCTTCAAGGGCTTCGTGGGCGAGGACGTCTCTCAAATTGCTAGGCCGACCTCAGGGCTACTTGGCGCGCTCACGGGAGGGTCTTCCCGATGATGCGTTCACAACAGCTTCCCTAGGAACGGCTCGCGAGCTGGTATGCAGCATGACCGCACGTGGCTAAGCCGGTATTGGCATGTCCCGGGTTTGTTCCTAGGCGTTTGTCTTGTTTTCTATTATTACTTGGTGTTTGTGTGTATCCCAATATTCGGTCTCGATTTCTCTGGGTGTGCGGTAGCCTAGCGCTTGGTGGAGGCGGTGTTCGGTTCACTATGATTGGTGAAGCCAAGGAAACGGTAAGGAAATCCATAGGATTTCCAACTACATCTTGCGCATCCCCTAAACGCTGTAATTATCACGGTGTATCTGTTTGCCCCTCTCAATAACAACCACATCACGCAAAGCGCGAGCACTTACCCTACGAAATTTGGATTGCCGAGGCCACGAGAGGTAATGAAACCACCCTCACGATGAGCATTCAACGTCGCGCAGTTGAACACAGGCCGAAAAACGATCCCTGTACCGGTCAATGAAAGCGATCATTTCCGACGTTGCGGGTCGAGTTCTGACGCGAAAAAAGCCGACGCCGCTTTGAGTAACTCGTTCATAACACGCAGCTGCTGATTCTCACGCCGCAACCTAGCATTCTCAACAATCACGTCCTCCTCTAAACGGTGAACACGACCCTCGCGCCGAGAGCGCTGCACCCACTGGCGAGCAGTATGCCAGGAAACACCAAGCCTTGGCGCAACCACCTAACACGCCTTCTGCAAGGACAAATTCTCCGCAAGAACCCGATCCTCAACAAGACGAACCACACGATCCTTCGCATCCTGATCAAATATCTTAGGCATAACCCAGATTTTCCCCTCTACTCGAACAGAACAAAACCCGGGACAGTTAAGCCACTAGTGGGCGAAATCCGTTCCCCTTGGAGGAGTCCCGACCTTTGGATCCGCCTCAAAACTATTTATGTCCTGGTTATCACTATTTCTATCGCAATATTTTCCCTACCTTGCAGCAGATGGCTGCGCTAGTAGCTAGCGGTAAACCAGCAGCAGATATTATGGGAAGAATCATTGATTAAAGGAAGAAGACAATGAGTCTACTTTTGCCGATAGTAGTTGGAATCTGCGTAGGCATTATCGTCGGTCTACTTGGGGCAGGAGGAGGAATCCTCTCGGTTCCCATACTGGTTTATATGCTGGGACAGTCTCCCCATAATGCCGCCGCTGGTTCGCTACTAATTGTGGGAGCTACCTCCCTAATAGCCCTAATAGGCAGACGTAAAGAAGTGCATTGGAAACAAGGGGCAGTATTTGGGGCGCTTTCAATTACGGGTTCTTTTATCGGGTCGTTCCTAAACTCTCTGGTATCACCGAATCTATTAATGTATCTGTTTTCAGGCCTACTTGTAATAGTTGCCGGATTAATGTTCCGCAAGGCTGCTAAAGAAAAAAATGACGCCGGTGGGAATGTGACCGGTGGGAAACCACAAATGAGGTCCCCCAATACGGATGCGAATGAGAAAGTTTGTAATAAAAATACCCGAGGAAAGGAAAACTCCCCCAGCTCCAAGTCTCACCTACATCACTGGATTACCATTATTGTTGCAGCCGTTCTTATTGGGGTTTTAACCGGATTTTTCGGGGTAGGAGGAGGATTTGCGGTAGTACCTGCCCTCACTTTGATAATGCATTTCGACATGAAAGAGGCATCTGCCACTTCCCTATTGGTGATGGTGATTGCTTCCCTGGCAGGATTAGCTGCCAGAATGGGTACTGCAATCCAGATTGATTACCTAAGCGTACTGCCATTCGCCTTCGCCTCAATGATTGGAGGTCCGATCGGCGCTAGCTTAACTCGCAAAGCCAAATCCACTACTTTAACATTCCTATTCGCCCTATTACTGCTGCTAGTAGCTGTTTATACGCTGAGCGCCACGTTATTAGGGGCGTAAAATCAGTCAGGATTCCGGTTAGGTATTTGCATTTTTCGTGGCATATTTCTCTTGACTAAAAATCGGTTTATGGAAATAATGGTCAGAGCATTCACACTGGGTGTTTAACAATTCAAGTTGGGTGTTTATTAATTTAATAGGGGTCGATCGGTTTCGACAGCTGGTATTGGTTGCAGAGAAGCGTGCCGAGAATGTGGAGTCATCTCGCTAACGTCCTTCACAAAACAATAAGTGCTAAACATAACCGCACTGACTTCGCTCTAGCTGCTTAAGCAGAGCCTTTAATAGTCCGTCAGCTCCGGGGGTGCTTCTACCTCGGTTCCTGGCGTCGTTTTTCAGGAGCCACTGGCTGCAGTTTTCGTCAATGGGATTGCAGCGACGCTTTACAGTGACTGAGCCTATAGAATCTCTAGTTTGCCAAGTAGATTCAGGCTGAGAAAAAGTTCAGGCAAACTGCGCACGGAGAAGAATGCAGGAATACCAGTTGGACCGGGGTTCGATTCCCCGCGGCTCCACCATTAGGACGCTCATTTTGATACAAAGTGAGCGTCCTATTTTTATGTTGAATGAAGAGCCATTTCAACAGCTCAGCATAGGATTCTCTATTTTATTGATCCTCTTGTTTCCCTATGCAGGAGTCGCCCAATTAGTGTGCCTAATGCTATTTTTAGTGCTCGGGTGCATGCTTGGTCTAAGCCGCTAAAAAGTATTCCGTCCGCTAAAAAGTGTAGGAACTGCTTAAGGTGTAGCGCTCAGAAGACTGTTTTGCGCAAGCCACTAAGATTCTGCATTCATAACACCGTCGGCGTGCTCTTTCTTGGCTTGATGTCGAATCTCCCAGAAAACTAGGTCGGAGATTTCTTTGATGATCTGGTTGCGTCGCTGTGGGTTCTCAAAGAACTTTTCCATTATGACATTCTGGTTATCTTCGTGATCAAGAACCGCGTTACGGATTGCAGTTTCGATTGTCTGAGACTCTCGGAATTGTTCCTTGGTATTCGCGTTGACCTGATCCTTGATTACATCGTTTTGTACGAGGATCGTTACCACGCCTTGTACCCAGGAATCCACTGAACCAGGGTCGAAGTCCTCATCCTCAAACAGGGCATTGATGTTGTTGAGGATCTCTGCCCACGCAACCATGTGCGGGTCACGCGAATGGCCACCGCCAACTCCCATGGGCTTGAGCTTGTTACCTTCGCCGACGAGCGGGATAGTACCCTCGCTTTTTCGGCTCTGCTTGATGTGAGTCAACTCGATACTGGTGAAATCAATCTCCTCTGGAGTTTTTCGTCCAGTCAAACGAGGTTTTAGTAGGCGAAGAAACAACGCAAGCTTCGCCAGATCGGTGTCCTGGTAGTCAACAATTTGTGACAAGAAATCATACAGGCGCACAAAAGAACCAACGTCTTTGCGGAACAAATCAAGCTCAGCAATTTCCGCCTTGTTCTTATCGATTACCGCTGCAACATAACGGTCATTGAACCTATCCGCAGCTTGTTTTAGTGGTGCGGTGTGTTTTCCGTGTGCCTTCTCGATGATAAATGCCTGAGCGAATGCATCAACTTCGTCCTTAGTGTAGATTTCTGAGATTTCAAGTTTTCGTGAGAGATCGTGTACCTGATCTGGGTCGGTGGTTTCAATGATCTCGGCGGTACGGTAATACGGCAGGAATGCCTCCAAGATGGTGTCAGCATCGTTGACGAAATCAAGAATGAACGTGGCGTCTTTGCCTTTCGATGGCAATATACGGTTCAGACGTGACAGAGTCTGGACGGCTTCGATTCCATCGAGGCGTTTGTCAACGTACATCGCACACAGGAGAGGTTCGTCGAAACCAGTTTGGTACTTGTTTGCCACGATTAGCACCTGGTATTGGCCACCCGCGAAGGCTTGTGGGATACCCCGCCCACGCAGGCCGGGATTCATATTCACCTCGGTGTACGGCTCTTGCACGCCGGGGACGGTGTCTTCAATCTGCTCAGAAGTCAGGCTCCCGGAAAAAGCAACGAGGGTGCCGAGCTGATAGCTATGTTTATCGATATAAGCATCAATCGCTATCTTGTATTTCAACGCTGCCGCGCGGCTCGAAGTTACCACCATTGCCTTGGCATACCCATCAAGCAGATGGGCGACGTTTTCACGGAAATGCTCAACTATGATCTGTACCTTCTGGGCGATATTCGTTGGGTGTAGGCTCACCCACCGCATAAGTCCTTTCGTAGCAGTGGACTCATCTACCAGCTCATTTTCACCCGTGGCAGTCCCGGTTTTCTGTGCGAGTTGGAAAGCCGTCTTGTACGTGGTGTAGTTGCGCAACACATCCAAGATAAAGCCTTCTTCAATGGCCTGTTGCATGGTGTAAACATGGAAAGGTACGGGTTTACCATCCGACCCGGGACGGCCAAACATTTCCAGGGTTTTACCCTTCGGTGTGGCGGTAAAGGCGTAGAACGAAATATTGTGGCTGGCGGCACGCGCCGTCATCTCAGCGGCAAGCACATCCTCCACGCTGACTTCACCACCATCTTCGACGGCTTCCACTTCTGCTTGGGAAAGCACTTGGCGTAGCTTCTGCGCACTCGTGCCAGTCTGTGATGAGTGCGCTTCGTCCGCAATCACCGCGAACTTTCTATCCGCGAGCCCACCCTGCTCAGCGAGAGCGTCAAGCACGAACGGGAAAGTCTGCAACGTGACAATAATGATCAACTTGCCACTAGTAAGCTCCTGGGCCAGCAGCGCAGATTTCGAGGAGGCAGCAGCCTTGCGTACCTCATCGGCATTAATAGTACCGACCACGCCCTTCGTGCCCTCTATAGACTTAATAGCCTTCTGAAGCTGGTCATCAAGCACGGTGCGGTCGGTGACCACAATGACCGAGTCGAATGTTTTCGAATTGTCAGCGTTGTGTAGGTTTGCCAGCCCGTGCGCCAGCCAGGCAATTGAGTTCGTCTTGCCAGAACCAGCGGAATGCTGGATCAAATACTTGTGCCCGGGCCCTTCCTTCCGGGTAGCACTCAGCAGGCTGGTAACGGCCTCCCACTGGTGGAAGCGCGGAAAGATCATCTGCCTACTACGCGAACGAGTGCCAGTGATTGGATCGACCTTCTCAGTAATCTGCAGGTTCACAAATCTTTCCAGAATCTGCAGCCAGTTATCACGCTGCAGCACCCGCTCCCACAGGTACGAAGTGGCAGCGCCATTCGGGTTGACCGGATTACCGGCACCGCCATCATTGCCAAGGTTAAACGGCAAGAACACCGTGTTCGCGCCATCTAGCTTCGTGGTCATCTGAATTTCGTCAGTAGAGACCGCAAAATGCACCAGCGCACGGGAGCCGAACTTGAGCAGCGGTTCGCCTTGAGGCAACCGATCTTGACGGTATTGACGCACCGCGTCATCAATAGACTGTGTGTTGTCCGTCTTGAGCTCGGCGGTAGCCACCGGTAGGCCGTTGACGAAGAACACCAGATCGATCGAATCCTGCGGGCGCTTCGCCGAATGATGTACCTGCCGTACAACCCGGAGCCGGTTTGCCTGGTAGTGTTGCTGAGCCGCGGGGTTCATCGAGGTCGCAGGCTTGAACGCACACATGAAAAACTTCGCTGGAGTCTTCCTGAATCCACCGCGCAACACGGCAAGCAGACCTCCACCATGTTCAAGCGGCTGGTCTAGCTCCTTTACAAGCCGATCCACCAACAACCGCTGTGCAAGAGCAGTCTCCACCGGTGAGCCGTTATCCGGCATGACCCGTGCCCACTGCTCAGGTTGCGTCTCCTGGAGCCACGCAAAAACATCCTCCGGAATCAGAGCCAGCTCCTGGTCATAACCAGAAAACCCTTCTTGATAGAGCCAGCCATGCGCGCCGAGGTACTTGCAGATCTCGGTCTCGAAACTCTTCTCATGCTGAACACCCATAATAGTTCTCCTTAAACCTCAATTTTCCCTGTCACCGCAGCCGTAATCAACGCGGAACGGCGCTCCTGCAAAAGCTCGATCATGTGCTCACAGGCAGCTAGTATGGTGCGATCGTCCTTAGTGTTGCCAACTGATTCCGCAACAGCTTTCTGTGTAGAGATGGGAGGTAGCGGAATTTCAATCTCTGATAATTCCTGCCAGTACAAACGCCACTGAGATGGGCGAATTCCCTTAGAGCGAATTGCGTACTCATTCACCAATCGGCGAGACCTTAACAGAAAGTGCAGGAACCGAAGGTCTACTTCTTTATTCGTATGCCGTCTTCTGCTTGAAAAAAAAAAA
>NZ_CABTZZ010000005.1 GCF_902489465.1 uncultured Varibaculum sp.
AGTACTCAGTACCTTAAGGCAAGCTTCAGCAGCGCTGGTGTTTTGGGCTTAAACCTCCTTTTTTCAAGAAGAACACGGCTTACGAACCTCAATAGTAACGAGCGTTCCTTTTTTCCAGACGAAGTAGACATTGAAGACGAGTCATTAACGGTTCGATTGGAAGCGAATCTCGACGGTGAAGATCTCACTGTCAGCCGTTTCTTTCCGTATGGGCAGCGAATACTTCAGTAGGCTCAGAGCAGCGTAAGAGTATTGGATGGACTATGATTTCATCTGACTTTTCGGCAAAGTCGCTAGCCCCGGGGCGAAGGACACTAGTAGATGATTACCTTAAAGAAATCGATGCTTCGGGTGATCAATATAAGTTAGAAGCAGCTATAAACGCACTCAGCGGAGCCATTAATGATTCCACTGCTTTCACTGGTGCACTGAACTCACTGGCTTCCACTCTAAATCAGGCACTGGAAAGCGGAGTGGATGATAGTAAGCTCCGATTCGTACCTGGAGCAGCAATCGAGGGAAACCTTTTGAGCGATGTGCGATTGGAGATGAAGGATAAGTTTGGCTCCATGCGAGAAGTTACCGAACAGTCGGATGGGACGAAGGCTCTAATCTCGTTTGCAATATTCGGATTAATAAATTCGAGTGGAATAATCGCTATAGATGAACCCGAGACCCATCTTCATCCATCAGCGCAGCGAAATCTGATTGAGGTGCTTCAGTCTTCCGGTAGGCAGCTAATAATTGCTACGCATTCTGGTGCTGTTGCAAGTGAGTTTAGCCCGGACAACATTGCAGTAATGCGAGAGTCTATGTCCCCCGCTCAGCCAAAAGTTGGGTTTCTCAAAGGGCGGGACGAACAAAAAACGCTAGCCAGATGGTGGATCAGCAACCGAATCGAGCTACTCACGGCTAGGCATATTATCGCTGGAGAAGGGCAATCGGACAGAATGGTAGTAGAGCGTGTTGCCGAGCTAAGCGGATATCACTTGAAAAGAGATGGAATTGAAATTCTCGAGGCAGGTAGTTGCAATGAGATGAAACCCGTTATGGGTATTTTTGGCGACAACGGGTTTGGCAAGCAAATCAGTATTCTGGTTGATGAAGATGCTGAAAATGAGACAGCCAACGAGCAAAAGAATCTCACTTCAGTATCTCTATTCGTCTCAAGAGCCGATCTCGAAGACGAGTATGTTTCTGCAATCGGAGCAGATGCGCTGTGGGAGGCATTGAGAAAATCGACTCTTTTCACGCCAAACATACTGAAGAACTGTGCTATCTCAGATGGAGCAGTCAAACCTAATGAAGATGAGCTTGCAGAGTTTTGTAGGCATAAGAAGAGGAAAATCTCCTGTGCTATTGTTGCCTGCAAGCTGCTGGATAAGACCTCGGCACAGCGGGTTTCCAGTGTTGTCAAGGTGCTTCAAAATGCAGCCCAAGTCGCATGAGGTAACTGCCGAGCAGCAGGAGATTTTCGATTACGAGCCTTTTGGGATGGTAATCACTGCGCCAGCTGGATGCGGAAAAACTGAGGCGCTTGCCTATAGGGCAAGAGGACTCCTTGAGCGATATGATTTCTCAGGCAATGGCAGGAAACTGCTGATAGTCTCTTTCACCAATCAGGCACGAGACAACATTAACGAACGGCTTAAGAAATATATTGGTGTGAAAACGCTAAGGGAACATGTCACCGTCTGTAACTTTCATGGTTTAGCGTCACGAATCATTAGGGCGCATGGTCAGCTTATAGGTATTGGAAGCGATTGGAGTTTGGCGAATTCAGACTGGGTAGGTAGAGAGCTTCGCGCCCCTGGATACAATCGAGAGGATGTTAATCAGGCTAGACTAGCAATACGTGATGCAAAGCTCACGTGTTTGACCGATGAGGAAGTGAAGAAAAAGCTCGAAGGTTTACCTGGGCGGGCTGGCAAAATTGCACTCAGCATCGAGAAAAAGCGAATGAAAGAAAAGATTATTTCCTATGACGACCAAATCAGAGTCGCGCTGTGGTTGTTACGCGATCCTAGGGTAACTGCACTTTACAGAAACCACTTCTTCGCGGCACTCGTTGACGAGTTTCAGGATTTGACACCTCAACAGCTGAGATTCGTACAGGCGCTTTGTGGTGAGAACATCACGTTTGCTGGGGATCTGGCACAAAGCATATATTCTTTTGCGGGAGGAGACGTCACTTTTATACAGCGGGAGATAGCCAAATCCTCTAGTACGCAGATAAAGCTACTTAAGTCATTTAGGTCGGCTCCTGAGGTTCTAAATACTGTCAACTCCTTATCGTCTCTGACGGGGAGTGGGCATCTCAGTACCGCCTTTCCCGCTGACTGGAAATCGGGTGGGGTTGCTGGCTCAGCATCTTTTGAAAACGAGAATTCTGAAGCTGAGTGGATTGTCGACATGTCAAAGTCTATCTTGGAGCATTGTCCAGACCACAGAATTGGCATCATCACGAGGACGGGGTACCGCGCATTGACCGTGAAGACAACCTTAACGGAGAGCGGAGTCAACTATACCGATTGGGGAAGCGGGATATTCAGCCCAGAAGTAGCTAGAGTTCTTAAAAATATTTGTTCTGGCATACAGGCTAAATCATGTTCAAGTAGTTTTGAAGTTCTACCGTATATTCAGCAGCAAGCAGAAATTTCGCAAGTAAGTCAAACAAGTGAACTTGAAGACGGGTGTGCATGGCTTCTTGACCAATTTTTTGAACGCAATTTCGATCTATCGGAAATACATGAAATTGAAAAGAGAATTGTTGCGCGAAGAGGAAACGAGACTATCGCGACTACAGGAGGCGTTCACTGTCTCACGGGGCACGCTGGGAAAGGGCAACAATTCGACTGGGTGTTTGTGCTTGGCTTGGAAGAAGGGAATATTCCTGATTATAGAGCAAAAAATCAGGAATCGAAGAATGAAGAAGCCCGGGTGCTCTCTGTAATGATTTCTCGCGCGCGAATCGGCGTTTTTTGTACTTACATAAAAGAAATGCGTGGTCACAGAAAGAAACCCTCAAGGTTTATCAAGTTCCTAAAAAAGACACCTGGATTTTTGTGCGGCAAAGAGAGTGTCGAAGTATGGCGCAGAAAAGCTGACTGGTCAGCAATAGCATCGATGTAGCTTGAGCTTTGTGAGGCTGCGAGTAGGCATTCTTCAATACCTTGAGCTGTAGGCACTTCGATGCTAATTACCTAGATCCAGTATGTTATTGCTCAGTCACGAAGTGTCAATCTTGAGTCAGTGAGTACCCGATCCAGTTGGCATTATTTCCATCCATTTAGTGAGCTGTGTGCAGCTAAGCCACGTTTCTCAGGTTATATGTGCCAGTCTTTAGTCTCATCGAAATAGTCTTCCAAAATTACTGTGCTGCTTGTAGTCGCTCCTGGCCGCTTGGTGGCTACACGGTTTTCGCGATTAGAATGTGCTGGTAAATATAGGTCAGGTATGGTGCTGAATACATAGAAATGAACTAAGTAATGATTTTGGGGGAGGAGGATAATCGAGATCGGATATTGAATACGCTCCTCCAGCAGTAGCGGATATGACGCTGAGGGAAGGCCTCTGTTGACTCTGGCCAAAGTTTTGACCATAATTTTGGTAGGTGTAGAAAGGGGAGGTCGATGCCAGCACTCACGATGGGGCTCGCGGAAGCAAAGAATAATTTTTCTCGGGTCACCGCAGAGGTAAACAAGACGGGTAAACCCCTTACCATTATGAAGAACAATCGGCCGTGGGTAGTCATCCAACCAGCGCAGGGTGTTAGAGAGGTTTCTGACGTGGCAGTCGATTTTATGGATGAGTACGCAGACGTATTTCAAGAACTTGCTAAATGAATCAGTTTGCGTTCTCGCGGCAAGAAGTCCTGGCTATTCATGATACGGTGATCGCTAAGTTTGGGGGGCTCGGAGGGATTCGCGACGAAGGAATCTTAGAGTCCGCTCTTGTACAACCCTTCCAAGTGTTTGCTGGTCAACAGTTATATCCTAGCCCCGTTGAAAAGGCATGCAGGTACGCGTTCGGAATTATTTCCAACCATCCGTTTCTGGATGGAAACAAAAGAACTGGTGCTGCACTTCTAGGTACCTATCTCAGAATCTCCGGTATAGATTTCAAGCCCAATCATGAGTCATTTCTCCAAGCTATGCTGAAAGTGGCGGATGGCTCCGCGGGCTATGATGAACTCGTGTCTTGGGTAGAAAGTGCATTGCAGTAACCTAGTTCGTTGCTGTCTGCCACCCGTCTGCCTGCTCGATTCAGAAGTAGCCGATAGGCAGTGCTATGAAATAGTGATCAAGGAGTAACTCTATCGTAGAGAAACACTCATTCGGATCTGACGGCAGATAGAGTGTTACGAATGCTGGCAGGGGCACTGCTCAATAAAATTTACGATGCTAGAATTTGCGTATTGCAACAATTCGAAAGGAAATATATTGAGTAACTCACCCCATTTCCAACCTGATGAAGAAGCTCAGCAACCAGACGGATATGAAACTAGGTTGGCTCCTAGTGCAAGCTCTGGTTCCGAAAACAGCTCATTTTCTCCCGCAGCCGGCTCCTCACAGCCATCAGCCCCCGCTAATGGGGTACAACCCCCCGCTTCCGCCTGCTCCGCCAAGCGGGATGAATCCGCCGTATCCGTCAGGGGGTTATCCGCAACCGATGCCTCCTGCTGGGTATCCGCCTTATCCGCCGCAAGGGGGAGCCGGGATGCCGCAGCCTCTTCCTCCGTCAGCTTCAGCACCTCAGGGAGAAATGGTGGGGTATCCCCAGGCAGGCTATCCGCCGGTAAATCCGGCAGCGATGCAGTCTCCATATGCCGCGAACCTCCCCGGTTATCCGCAACCCCAAAAATCACCTAACGATTTTGTGCTTGCCTTAAAAGCTATTTGGCCTACCTTTGTGGCTATGCACAAATCTGAGGGGCAACTTCGGGTAAAAGCCAACTCCCAGTTGAAACACTGGTGGTGGGTAGTGATGCTGCTGTTTTCCCTATTGGCGGGGCTCAGCGCCTCCGTGCTGGTAGCGCGCAGCGGCGATATCTTCTCCGGAGGATTATTCGGTGGCTCGGGATTTGGTGCCTATAGCATTTTATATTTCGGGTATTGGTTCCTTTGCTTCTTCGTATTCACCCTGGTGTCATTCGCGGCAGTTATTCTGCGGGCGGCGTTAGCACTAGCTGCTGCGCGCACTAAGCAAAGTAGCATCACCTTTACTCAAGTCGCTTCCATAGTTGCGACTGGGCTGGTAATGCCGTCTTTCGCATTGGTGCTAATATTCTTGATTTCCCTGCTACCGATTCCGGTTTTGCCGCTGATATTGATAGTGATCCTTCAAGTACTGCTATCGGCCGCCTTCTTGATTATGGAGCTATTGATTTTCGGAGGCTTAAAAGAACTGTATCCGCAAGATAAAAGCCCGGAGATGCGGCATACCGTTTTCTATATCATCTGGACACT
This sequence comes from uncultured Varibaculum sp., assembly GCF_902489465.1. Classification (GTDB taxonomy): domain Bacteria; phylum Actinomycetota; class Actinomycetes; order Actinomycetales; family Actinomycetaceae; genus Varibaculum. The sequence goes on from NZ_CABTZZ010000005.1 coordinate 5,469, forward strand.
TTGCGTTTCCCTAGTAATTGGGGTACTAGCGGTTCCGACCGGGACTTATGCCGTCACCTCCAGCGCGAAAGCTGCGGTAGAAGATACGGTGCAACAGCAAGTAGATCAGCTGGAAGATCTCAAGGGACTGTTCGATCAGTAGTGCCTTATCGGGGCCGTCCTTGGACGGCACTAACGGATAAGGATTAATAAATCGGGGTTTCCGCCAGAATTAAATTGGCGGAAACCCTGATTTTTCACTAAAAGCTACTCTTAGCCCCGAGATTAGTCGCCTTAGTCCTGGCATTGCCTCAGCTACTAAGTTCGGAGCTGCGAATGCCGATTCTGCGGTACTCCGTATTTTTGCCAGGGTAGGGTAGCCCTGCCTACCTATAGCGAAGAGTAAGAATCGTGATAGTCGCTGATTTCAAACCCTTTGATTGACATTTTCTGCGATCAAGTCGGGGCTACCTGAACCCAGTACCGGATCAGATCCGTAAATATTAATCCTGCCGGGACCTACAATTTTCACCGCTCCGTTTTCTAGAGCCGGCCCAATTGCAGTTAGATAGGGATGCTCGGGGTCGGCAGGATCAAAAATTGCCAGGTTGAAGCCATTTCCTTCGAATACGTCAACTACCAGCAGGGCATCTAAATAACCGTCTGCGTTTACATCCCCGTATCCCACTGCATAGGATTTATTCGGATCGGCTGGGAAACTTGCCGGGTCAAATAGTTTACCGATATCTTTATCTGCTAGCGTGATCGCGTCCATATGCGATTTAGGGTTCATGGGCGCGGGAGTGAACTGTTCAACTGAGGTTCCATTTTTCATGGTTGCCCAGCATTCACTGGTGGCAGCCGGCATCTTCCTGACAACGGGAGTTCCATCAGCATTCTGCCAAAAATTAGCTTCGGCGCATTCCGGAGAGTTTACAAAGGGCTGGAAGGCGTTGGCGAATTCAATATTTTTAATGGCATCTTTTGCTACCTCAGGTTCACTCGGCTGGATATCGGCTTGGCTTAGCTCTTTCTCAGGAGAATCTTGCGCCTTCGAGCTGCCGGTAAGTGCCATTACCTCGAGTTCATTGGAATCGTCCTCTGCTACGGCATCTGGGTCTTGGGGATTTGCGCTCTGGGTATTAGCTTCAGAATCCGGGCTAGCTTGTCCTGAGGAATCCCCAACTACCCTGGTGGTGTAAACGGCTTTCCCACTGCAGGTTACCGAGGCAGGTTTTTGCAGATTCTGTACCCACAGCAGTTTCGTGGTTTGGGGACTGTAGGCCACGATTTGTCGAGCATTAGAGGCGGTGGGGCTAGCCCCGACTACCAGGTGTTTATCACTGTAGATTTGTTCTTTGAAGTGGTATTTTTTATTCCGGATACTGGGCAGGTTGGGGGTACTGGTCAGCCGGTGGGTAGTTATTACCCTGCAGATAAGACTGGTAAGGAGTGCCTGGGGGAGGGGAAGGGAAGCTGCCCGAGGGCGTGCGCGAGGCTGAACCGAAGCCATCTTCCTTAGGGGTAAACGTTGGCATGTTTCTACACTAACAACTAAGACTCCTGTTCAGCAGTAAAAATAGAATGATAAAGGGACGTGACCAGCATTGCCGTAAAGATGCTTTCATTCCCGCACCTTTCGATCTTCCGTCTTTCAATCCGCTGAACGAAGAAGTGACCCCCTGCTGGTAGCCGAAATATTTACGCAGGTTCTTTCCACGCTGGTAGCGATATTCTCCGGGAAGTGCTGCGACCTGATCTCACCCTAGCTAGCATGGAAGAGGACAATCTGAAAGGCTAATGAAAGGAAAATACTCATGGCAGTTCATGACAATGGACCGGAGCCCTATAGCTTCGATTTGGAAACCGAAACTAAGGAAAACACCAACTACCGTACCACCGCCTGGACTGGGAAATATCTGCAGGTAACCCTAATGTCTATACCGGTAGGTGAATCTATTGGCCTGGAAGTACACCCTGACAATGATCAGTTCCTGCGCCTGGATGCGGGCAAAGGCAAAGTGGTAATGGGGGACGCAGAAGATAACCTCACCTTCGAGCAAGAGGTCGGCGACGGCTGGGCGGTAATGGTACCGGCCGGCAAATGGCACGACATTATTAACATCGGTGATGAACCGATGAAGGTCTATGCAGTTTATTCGCCTTCCCACCACGCGAAGGGAATCGTACAAGAGACTTTCGCTCAGGCGGAAAAGGACGAGGAATCCGGCAAAGACGTTCCTCCCGAATGGACTGTACAGCTCGGTAAATAGCTTATTTATCTAATAGATGACTCCAGTAGGTAGCCCACTTTGGTTACTTACCGCGGGAGTGCTTACCCGTAAAATCTAGTGGCGCCGCCCCAAAATCGGGGCGGCGCCACTAGATTTTTTACTAACAGATATTAGGTTTTAACCCAGATTTTTCAGATACTTACTCTAGGACTGCAGCCGATCCAGCGCGGCATCTAGACGGGTTAGTTTCGCGGTCATTTCACCGCTGCGGCCAGGACGAATATCCGCTTTTAGCACTAAAGATACCCGCGGAGCGTACTGGGATACCGCTTCACAGGCGTCCTTGACTACCTGCATACATTCATCCCACTCGCCTTCGATAGTGGTGAACATGGAATCGGTACGGTTAGGCAGTCCCGAATCCCGAATAACTTTTACCGCGGCAGCAACTGCGTCATGAACTCCGCCCTCAGAGTCAGAGGCGGAAGGCGTAATAGAAAATGCAACTAACATATTTTTACTTTAGTACCTCTACTTGCGAAACGAACTAGCGGATCCAACTCCACAACCCTGTAGCGTGATTCTGGTTTATGTGAAAGCAATCTCGCAAACCGCAAGTTCTTCCTCGGCACTAAGAAAACCGCGAAAAGATGAGACGAATTGCTTGCTGGTTTCTAGCAGCTGATTAGTACGCCAGGCGCTGCCCCTGGTAGGCTAAAAGGGTAGTTGGTTCCTGTGGGCTTGTTTCAAGAACTCCCGGGCAAGCAACTAACAGGCTCCCCGGGCAGCAGGTTTTACCAGAGGTCAGGGGGATGCGGTTGGGTAGTGGGTGAGAATTCAGACGACTTCCCGATGCCGCGCACAAAATTTCATACCGGGCAGCTATTTCATATAAGGGAAGACTTTGAATAAGCGGATTTTCGTAAGGAAAAAGAACGATACTACCCAGTTCAATGTCTATGACATTTTTGGTCTCGACGCGGCTGCACTGGAAAAAGCCAAGTACACCATATTTGCTGAGATCAACCAGGATCTGGTGCTTGACGCGATTGATATCGATGACTACTACGTCCTCGAATACCTACCGGGACAATTCGACCAGCGTGCCGATGCCGCGGAAAAATGCCTACAGCTGCAAGGATATGAAGCTACCGTAAAATGCGGATACGGGCATACCGGCAAGGTTGAATTCAACCCCATCGAGATGCGGCTTAAAGATATGTCGGTACTGGAAAACGAAACCTACGTTCCGAACCGACAATTACCTCCCAGCATTGAAATCACTGAAGAATACTATGAAAATGCTGCTTTGGCGATGACCAAAGCAGACTTGCTATTTATTAAAGGCTATTTCGACAGTATCGGGCGTCTACCTACCGAAACTGAGATTAAAGTAATTGATACCTACTGGTCAGATCACTGTCGCCACACCACGTTTGAAACTGAGCTCACCGATGCCGCCTTTAGTGGTCCTTACGCGGATCGTCTGCAGGAAGAATGGGATCAATACCTGGCAGAACGCAATAGTGAAAAACCGATTACCTTGATGGATTTGGCCACCTTGGCGGCCAAACGGGAAAAGGTAAAGAACCAGGAAATCTCCAACGAGATTAACGCCTGCTCGGTATATGTAACTGTGGGCGGCGAACGTTATATCCTGCAGTTCAAGAACGAAACCCACAATCACCCCACCGAGATAGAACCTTTCGGTGGGGCTTCAACTTGTATTGGGGGGGCTATACGTGACCCGCTATCGGGACGTACCTTCGTTTACCAGGCAATGCGTATTTCCGGTAGCGCCGATCCCCGGCTAACAGACCCCATCGAAGGCAAACTATCCAGTAAAGAAATTACCCAGCGAGCAGCGGCCGGATATTCCTCTTACGGTAACCAGATTGGGCTGGCGACTAACTATGTTAAGGAAATCTATCACCCCGGTTATCGTGCAAAACGCCTCGAACTCGGCTTTGTGGTGGGAGCGGCACCCGCAGAGAACATTATTCGCGAAGAACCTGCCCCCGGGGATCTCATCCTCTTGATCGGAGGACGGACCGGACGTGACGGGATTGGGGGGGCTACCGGATCCTCTAAAACCCACACGCGGGACTCCTCCCAAACCTGTGGGGCAGAGGTGCAAAAAGGTAACCCGATTATTGAACGCAAGATTCAGCGGCTCTTCCGTCGCGGCGAGGTCGCCAAGCGGATTAAGAAATGCAATGACTTTGGAGCGGGAGGAGTCTCCGTCGCTATCGGAGAGCTGGCTCCCGGCTTGGAAATAGAACTCGACCGGGTACCGGTCAAATACCAGGGACTAAATGGTACCGAACTGGCTATTTCGGAATCTCAAGAGCGGATGGCAGTGTGCATAGACCCTGCAGACCTACAGTTTTTCTATGACGCTTGCGAAAGTGAAGACGTAGAAGTAACCCATGTGGCCACCGTGACTGCTGAGCGGCGTCTGGTGATGCATTACTTGGGAGAAACTATCGTCGATATTTCCCGGGACTTCCTGGACACCAACGGAGTACGTTCCCAAGCTAAATTTAAGGCAGCCTCGGGTGGACAAATCGCTCCTGAGCGGGAAGTTTCCGGTTCAAACCTGCAGGAAAAACTGGAAAATAACCTGGCAGATTTAAATATTTGTTCCCAGCGCGGACTCAACGAAATCTTTGATTCCTCTATTGGCGCCACCACTTTAACCTTGCCCTATGGCGGTAAATTCCAGCGCACCCCCTCGCAGGTGAGCGCGCAGCTGGTATCAATGGAGAACGAACAATCCGAGGTAGCCTCGGTAGCGGCCTACGGATTTGAACCTTCGCTGGCTGAGCTCAGCCCCTACCACAGTGCAATTGTTTCAGTAGTGCAATCAATGTCGCGCCTAGCCGCAGCCGGGGTAGATTACCGCGACCTGTATTTCAGTTTCCAAGAATATTTCCCGCGTCTGGGGGAGGAACCTGAAAAGTGGGGAACAGTGGTGGAATCCCTGCTAGGAGCCAACCGGGTTCTGCGGCACTTCCATCTAGCCTCCATTGGCGGTAAGGATTCTATGTCCGGCACTTTCGAAGATATGAATGTGCCACCTACTTTGGTTAGTTTCGCGATCGGTATGCAGGAAGCGGATAAACTGCGCACCCCGGAATTCAAAGCTCGTAATCACCGTCTCTACCTGTTACCAGCGCAAACAGATGAATTGGGTGCAATAGACCTGGAATCTTTCCAAACTGCCCTCGATAAGTTGCAAACGATTAATCCCATCTCGGCATATGCCCTCGGGTATGGAGGGATCGCAGAGGCATTGCCAAAGATGGCTTTTGGAAACCGGATCGGGTTCAGCATCAATACTGAAGAAGACCTATTTGCTTCCCGCTATGGGGGTTTCCTGCTCGAAACTGATCAGCATTTGGACTTACCGCTTTTGGGATACACCGGTAGCTGGTCAGATAGCGCCATTAACGGGCAACGTTTAGACCTGGCAGCTTTACAACAAGCTTGGGAAGAACCTCTAGCAGATATTTTCCCGACCGCTGGTAGCCAGCTTCCTAACGATATTTCTAGTTCCAGTGAAACCTGCCTGACTAAACCGCATCATGCGCCCTATCGAAAACAAAATCCACAGGTATTTATTCCGATCTTCCCCGGTACTAACTGCGAATACGATATGGCTAGAGCTTTTACTCGGGAGGGGGCGCAGGTGGTAACCGAGGTTTATCGAGATGCCGCCTCCTACGCCCAGCAAATCGAGCAAGCCGATATTTTGGCACTGCCTGGGGGCTTTTCCGTGGGCGACGAACCCGATGGCTCGGCAAAGTTCATCGTTTCGGTGCTGCGTCAAGAACAGGTTAAAGAAGCCGTCCACTCCCTTCTGCGCAAAGGTGGCTTGATTCTGGGGATCTGCAATGGCTTCCAAGCGTTAATTAAATCCGGATTGCTTCCCTATGGACAGATCCGGGATTTAGATGCGGATTCACCGACCTTGGCCGCAAACGACAGCGGTCACCACGTCGCCAAAATCGTCCATACGGCTGTTTCATCGGTAGCTTCCCCCTGGCTCAGTTCCTTTGATGTGGGAGAAGTCCACCACCTACCGATTTCTCATGGCGAAGGACGGGTAGTTATGAGCCCGGAGCAGTACCGCGAATACTCAGCCTCGGGACAGATAGCTACTAAGTATTTAGGGGAAAATCCCAATGGATCTTCCTTCGGAATCGAAGGGCTGTTGGCTCATCAAGGACAAATCCTAGGAAAGATGGGTCATTCAGAAAGGAGCGGTAGCGGTTTATACCTCAACTACTGTCCCGAAATAGAACAAAACCTATTTAGAAACGGGGTTAATTATTTCCGATGGATGTAGCAATCATTTTTGGTTCCGCCTCCGATAAAGAAAAAATGGCGGGCGCGGCCAAATGTTTAGACGAGTTCGGATTGGAATATAAAGCATATATCGCTTCGGCACATCGGGTACCGGAACTTTTAGAGAAAATTCTCAAAGAGGCCGTGGATTCGGGGGCGAAAGCCATCATCGCCGGGGCAGGGCTAGCGGCACACCTACCAGGGGTAATTGCCTCTAAAGTGACGATCCCGGTAATCGGGGTACCTTTAGATGCGGCCTTAGGCGGTCAAGACGCCCTCTACTCAATCGTGCAAATGCCGAAAGGAATCCCGGTTTCTACGGTGGGAATCAACAATTCCTATAATGCCGCCATGACCGCTGTCCAGATTATTGGAACCAGCAACGAGCAGGTGTCCGCGCGGCTAAAAGAGTATCGCGCGAACATGAAGCAAAAGTTTACTGCTGACCCGGTTAGTTTTTAAGAGAAAATTTTTAGATAAAAGAAGGCAAATCATGGAAAAGAAAGAATTCCTGTACGAGGGCAAAGCCAAGAAAATCTATGCCACTGATGATCCTGATAAGGTAATTGTTTATTACAAGGATGATGCCACTGCCGGTAACGGCGAAAAGAAAGGCACCATTGCTGATAAAGGCATTATCAACAATGAGCTCACCAGCTACCTGTTTGAAATGCTAGCCTCACAGGGAGTAAAAACTCATTTCATTGAGAAACTGAATGATCGCGAGCAGCTGTGCTGGAAGTTAGATATCGTGCCGCTAGAGGTCATCACTCGCAATATTATTGCCGGTTCTATGGCTAAACGCCTGGGGCTAGAAGAAGGCACCATGCCGAAGAAAATGATTCAAGAGTTCTCCTATAAGGATGACGACTTGGGCGATCCTCTGATCAACTCCGATCACGCGGTGGCCATTGGGGCGGCCACTGAAGAAGAGGTGGCAGAAATCCTGGAGGTAACCGCTAAGATTAACCAGATTCTTTCTGATGCGTTTAAGAAGGAAGGTATCCTCCTGGTGGACTTCAAGATCGAATTCGGTCGCGACCAGGACGGGAATCTGATGCTAGCCGACGAAATCACCCCCGATACTTGCCGCCTGTGGGATGCGGAAACCAAGAAGAAACTAGATAAGGATCGTTTCCGCCGGGATATGGGCGGGATCGAAGAAGCCTATAAAGAAATCCTGCACCGTATTACCAAGAAATAGATTTTAGAGCAGATCCCTGGGGGTGGAGGTAATACTTCCACCCCCAGGAGACAGACCGCTACTTAGGGCAAGGGAAAAGACAGAATATGGTCAGCTATAAAGATGCCGGTGTTGATAAAGAAGCAGGATACGAGCATGTACGCCGGTTAAAGCAAATGGTCGCCTCCACCCAAAATGAACAGGTATTGGGTTCGCTAGGATCATTTGCTGCCCTGTATGAACTCGGTAAATACCAGGAACCCGTCCTAGTCTCCGGTACCGATGGCGTGGGCACGAAACTGAAAATTGCCTTCGCCTTAAAAAAATACGACACCGTAGGCATCGACCTGGTGGCCATGTGCGTCAACGATGTGCTCTGCCATGGAGCCCGGCCACTGTTTTTCCTCGATTATCTGGCTTGTTCCGAGCTAGATGCCGAGGTTTCTTCCCAACTCGTGTCCGGAGTGGTCGCCGGGTGTAAGCAGGCGGGTGCGGCGCTAATCGGGGGCGAAACTGCAGAGATGCCCGGGTTTTATCAAAGCGGCGAATACGATATGGCCGGTTTTACCGTTGGAGTGGTAGAGAAGGCCGATATTATCGATGGCTCGGCGATTAAAGAGGGCGATGTAGTGGTAGCCCTTCCTTCCTCTGGGCTACATTCCAACGGATTCTCGCTGGTACGGGCGCTCTTTAAGGATCCTTTCCCCGCGGAATTGCTGACTCCGACTAAAATTTATGTTCCCGAAATCCTCTCATTGCTGGAGCAAAAAATCGAGATCCACGGTCTGGCGAATATTACCGGAGGAGGGTTAGAGGAAAACGTACCGCGGATTATTCCTGAGGGTCTTTGTGCACGGATTGAAAAAGAAAAAGTTCGTATTCCCGCCATCTTTAAACGCGAAGAATTCGCGGCAGTACCTGAAAGTGAAATGTGGGGAACTTTCAATATGGGGGTGGGCTTCACTCTGGTGATTCCCCCAGAAGAATTACCGAAAGTAACCGCGTCGCTGCCCGAGGCCTATCAAATCGGGCAAATCCAGTCGCAAACACAGCTTCCCGATGGGCAAGGCAATAAAATATGCCTGCGATAAGTGTTTTTTGCTCTGGGGCAGGTACAAATCTACAAGCACTCATTGACGCTGGATGTGATATTCGCCAGGTAATCTGTAACCGAGAATGTCAGGCAGCAAAAAGAGCCGAGCGAGCCGGCATTCCCACCTTGATAACCAGCGCGGTCAGTCCGAAAGACGTTGATCCCCAGGTGGAACTAATAGTGTTAGCAGGTTACCTCAAGATACTTCCTCCCCAATTTGTCGCGGCCTTCGCTGGCAAGATTATTAATACCCATCCTGCCCTTTTGCCTCGTTATGGCGGTAAAGGAATGTTTGGTCTACACGTGCATCAGGCCGTTTTGGAGGCAAAAGAAAAAGAATCTGGCTGCAGCGTGCACCTGGTTACGGACCAGGTAGACGGGGGACGTGTCTTAGGTCAGCGGAAAGTACCGGTACTTCCAGACGATACCCCTAAATCCCTGCAGGAGCGAGTGATTAGCCAAGAACACCAGTTGCTAGTGGAAATAGTGAAAAACTGGGATAAATACTGCCCGAAAGAAAAGAGAAAATACTGATGGCGAAGATTCTGATAGTAGGGAACGGGGGACGAGAAAACGCTATTAAGCGCGCCCTGGGAGCCCACGAAATTGCCCAAACCACGTCCTCTAATATGCAAGAAATCTTGCAAATCGCGCGTGATTTCCACGCCGATCTGACCATTGTGGGCAGTGAAGATCTGCTAGTTGCCGGGATTGGAGATCTGTTTAGCCAGGCCGGCTTGAAACTATTTGGTCCGGGCAAAGCCGCAGCCCGCTTAGAGGGCTCTAAAGCCTATGCGAAAGATTTTATGCGCAAGTACGGGGTGAAGACAGCTCGCTACGAGACCTTTACCGATCCTCAGGATGCAATCGCGGGACTGGCCGACTTCGATTTGCCGGTAGTAGTTAAAGCTTCCGGGCTAGCCGCTGGTAAAGGCGTGATTATCTGCCAGACTGCCGAAGAAGCACGAAACGCTATCTCTCAAATCATGGTGGAACAGCGCTTCGGTAAGGCCGGAGCGGAAGTTGTGCTAGAAGAATTCCTAGTAGGGAAAGAGGCCTCGATCCTTAGCTTTGCTAATGAACAAGGGATTTTTCCGCTGGTATCCGCCAAGGATCATAAGAAAATAGGGGAGGGCGAGACTGGCCCTAATACCGGTGGAATGGGTACTTTTGCCCCCAATCCCTTCTATACCGCTCAGCGGCAAGCGCAGTTTGAACGTGATATCTTGGAGCCGACCTTAAAAGGGATTCAAGCTGAAGGCCTCGAGTTCGCCGGATGTATTTTCTTTGGACTAATGCTCACCGATAACGGCACCTATCTGTTGGAATACAATATGCGGTTTGGGGATCCGGAAACGCAAGTGGTGCTTCCCCTAATTGAGGGCGATTTTTATCAGCTACTGGTGGCCTGTATGGAACGTCGCCTGGAGCCTGGGGACATAAAAATCCGCGACCAGAAAACTATTTGCCTGGTGCTCGCTTCTGGAGGCTACCCGGGTAGCTATGAAAAAGGTAAAGAGATTAGTGGCCTAGAGGGCGTGGATTACCTGGAAGCGGGAGTGCGCCACGAAAATGGGAAAGCCTATACCAATGGGGGGCGGGTATTGAATCTGGTGGCTCGGGCGGACACTATAGAAGCTGCCCGCAAGGTGGTTTACGAAAATGCCCAGAAAGTAGATTTTGAAGGCAAAACCTACCGGAAAGATATCGGTGCGGATGTTATCTAGGGAGGGAAACATGAACGCGCAAATCGTTAATAACCTGGGAGAAGAGTGCGGAGTTTTTGGGATCTACGGCTCCCCAGATGCCTCTAGCCTGATCTACTACGGCCTGCATGCTCTGCAGCATCGCGGGCAAGAAGGCGCGGGCATTGCGGTCTCCGATGGAGACACCATTCGAGTTAAAAAAGCGAAAGGGCTGGTTAGTGAGGTTTTTGATGACCCCATACGTCTCGCTAAGCTAAAGGGATCGCGCGGCATCGGACACGTGCGTTACTCGACTTCCGGTAATAACTGGAGCTGCAATCTGCAACCCTTCGTATTTCATATGCATAACGGGAATATTGCCTTAGCCCATAATGGCAACCTAGTGAACTCCCCGGATCTAAAAGTTGAGTTAGAACGTCAAGGTTCGCTATTTAACTCCAACTCGGATTCAGAAGTGCTAATGCACTTGATTATGCGTGAACAAGGCAGCTTTTACGAACGGCTCTGTGCAGCCTTGCAGCGACTGCGAGGAGGATTCAGCTACCTGATCATGACCGATGACACCATGTACGGGATAGTGGATCCTCACTGTCTGCGACCACTGGTGATCGGAAAGACTAAGACCCGCGGCGGTTGGGTAATATCCAGTGAAAGCTGTGCCTTGGACTTGATCGGGGCTGAGTTTTATCGAGATCTGCGGGGCGGAGAAATCGCGATTATTAATGAGGACGGACTAAAGATTGAACGCTACTGCCCGCCGACAGATACCTGCGTAGCCGCCATGGAGTATATTTATTTCGCTCGGCCGGACTCCAATATTTTGGGGAAAAATGTCCATGCGGTGCGTAAACAGTGCGGGATGACTTTAGCGCATGAACAACCTACTCCCGGCGCTGACATTGTTATTGGGGTTCCTAACTCCTCCCTGTCGGCAGCGTCGGGCTATGCAGAAGCTGCCCACCTGCCCTATGAAATGGGGTTAGTGAAGAACCAATACGTGACGCGTACCTTTATTCAACCGAAACAGTCCCTGCGGGAAAAAGGGGTACTGATGAAGCTATCTGCGGTAAAAGGTATCGTGGAAGGTAAATCGGTGGTGATGGTAGATGACTCGATTGTGCGCGGTACAACTTCTCGGCGGATCGTCAGGCTGCTGAAAGATGCCGGCGCCCGCCAGGTACATGTGCGAATCGCTTCCCCCGAGTTTATTTTCCCCAGTTTCTATGGGATTGATGTTTCCAACTCAGCAGAATTGATCAGCGCCCATATGAATGTGGAAGAACTACGAGAACATTTAGGGGCAGATTCCTTAGGGTACCTGTCGATACCGGGACTGGTGGCCTCCGTGGGTCTGGATCTGCCCGGTAAATACGCAGGCCTCTGTATGGATTCTTTCGCCGGTCACTACCCGGCGGGTCTGGGCAGTTACGAGCAAGAGTATTTAGAAACTAGAACGGAGATTCAAAAGAGTTTCTCTGCCTAGAATTCTATCGATCCTCTGCATAGCTGCCCAGCTATATAAACAGTTCCGGCAGTCTTTGTTGGTGCTGCTTATTTGGCGGTACGGATTTTATCGCGAGCACGATAGGCGGGGATAAGCTCGGTGGCAAGCATAGCGACAACTACTAAAGCGCCCCCGACGACCATTCGCGAGGTTACGTCCTCGCCCCCGAAAAGGACCGCAAAGGCGGCAGCGAACACCGGTTCCATAGTCATTACTACTGCTGCCTTAGTAGGACGTAGGTGTTTCTGCGCCCAGGTCTGCATAATTAAGGCTCCAATGGCTGCGAACACCACCGTGTAAAGCAACACTGTCCACTGCCCCGCGTCCTGAGGTAATTGCAGTCCGAAGGGTAGAGCCGCTAGAAAACAGAAGACTCCAATGGCGATTAATTGGATCGCCGCTAAAGTTATGGGGTCGTCTTCGGCGGCCCAACGAGCAGTGAGTACGATGTGGAGAGCAAAAAGAGCTGCTCCCGCCAGAGTTAATAGTTCCCCGAAGCCAATGGAGAATCCATCAAGACTCAAAACCATTAACCCTGCCGTCGCCACCAGGGCAGCCGCTAGGTTCACTGGCTTAATTTTTTCTTTGAAAAGCAACCACACTAGCAGGGGAGTGATCACTACATAAAGTCCGGTAATGAAACCTACCACCGAAGCATCGGCACTCTCTAAACCTTTAGTTTGTAGGACTTGCGCCGCGGAATATACCGCACCTAAAGCAAAAGCGTGTTGCCAAACTTTTTTGCTCGCCTTTTTTAAGCGAGGAAAAAATATCACTGCCGAAAGCGCGCCCGCGATCACGAACCTAACCCCTAGAAAAGATAGGGTGGTCATACTAGTCAACAGGTCTTTGATTAGAAAAAAAGTAGAACCCCAAAAAGCAGTGGTTAGTATCAGCGCTAAAACGGCTAGAGACTGCAGATAGTAGCGGTTGAGTCCCTTCAAATCATCCCCCTTTGCTTTTCACCGTCATTCGATTCTAGGAGGCTAAGCGGGTGCAAAGCCATTTACGAGGATGTGTGCTCTAGCACCTTGCGAGAAAAACCAGGGAGAAAGAGGACACAAAAGCTGCCCCTGGCAGGGTTAGAGGTATTAGGGGAGGTAACGATGTGCTATTCTTCCTTCAGGAAAACGTTAGGAGCGTGATGGGAACCAGACGGTCGCGGCAACTGCCTGAGGTTTCTATTTCCAATTTCACCCCGCTGCGGCGGGGTATTTTTTTATCAAAAACACTCAATTGGAAAGGGCGAAAACATGTCGGAAGATTATGATTTCCCGCGTTTTGGGGTAGGGCAACATCTGATTTCGGTTGGTCAATTTGATCGCGAAAACCTGGGGGAACTCTTTGATCTTGCCGAGTTCTTGCGTCCTGTCGCTCAGCGAAAACAAATCTGTACGGTTCTAGATGGTGCCGTCTTGTGTTCCCTATTCTTCGAGCCCTCGACTCGTACCCGGCTATCCTTTGAATCTGCCTTCTTGCGGTTGGGTGGGGAAGTAGAAACTACTACCGGTTTCACTTTCTCTTCCATGGCGAAGGGAGAATCCATAGCCGATACTTCCCGGGTGGTTTCCGGATTCACCGATGTGTTAGTGGTGCGCCACCCCGACGCCGGTTCAGTAGCGGAGTTTGCCCGTCATTCGGTGGTGCCAGTGCTCAACGCTGGCGATGGCTCTGGCGAACACCCCTCTCAAGCTCTCCTGGATGTGTTCACAATGCGCAAAGAACTGGGCAAACGCGGCAAATCTCTCGACGGATGCACCATCGCGATTATGGGGGATCTGAAATATGGACGCACCGTCCATTCCCTCATGAAACTTATGAGCCTGTATGAGGGAGTAACTTTCCGGTTGTTTTCTCCGCCTTCACTGGAGCTGCCCCGAGAAATCGCCGAGTATGCGATTTCACGAGGCGGGCAAGTAATCGATTGCAATAACCAGATTGAGGCTTTGGAGGGCGCAGATACGGTTTACGCCACCCGGGTGCAGCGCGAACGGATGACCGAGGAACTGGCTAAGTCGAAAGAATTACAAGGGTGCCTGCTAGATAAGCCGATGTTAGAGGAGGCGGGAGCCCATGACATCGTTATCTGTCACCCGTTGCCGCGAGATTCCCGCCCCAACGCTCTTGACCTCTCGACTGATGTAGATGATCTACCGGGTCTCTCCATTTTTAAGCAAACCGATAATGGGGTGCTGGTACGCATGGCAATGTTCTTGACCACTATGGGGGTCGGGAAAGAGTTGGTGCAAGCCAAAACCAAACACAAGATCTGGAAAGTTAGCCCCGAAGGTTAAGCGGGAGATTTTCTCAGATACCAATCGGAGTTTAACTTCCGGTTTCTTACCCGCGTAACCTAAAAATATGGCGGGAATAATCCAAGGTTTGGCGGCAATCTGCGCGGTAGTAGCCATCGGATGGCTGCTGCGAATCCGCCGTATTATGAGCCGCGAGGTTATTGATGCCTTAGCTCAAATTGTGTACTGGGTGGCTACTCCCGCGCTGATTTTTCACACGGTCTCTACCTCACCATTAGCGCGAGCTATTGGAAAACCCCTAGCGGTGGCAGCTATGTCTGGGTGTGCAGTCGCCTTAGTCTTTGCGGTTGTGGCGGTGATTTTCCGAATGCAAAGAGTTGAACGTGCCGTGGCGACTATGAGTTCTTCGGTAACTAATGCTGCCCATATCGGGATTCCAGTTGCCGCCTACGTCCTGGGAAACACTTCTGCGGTGGCACCGGTAATTATTTTCCAACTCTGCTTCTTAACCCCGTTTTCTTTTGTCATGATCGACCTGGCAGCCAACAAACAAAAACTTTCGATCGGTTTGGCAACGAAAATGGTTTTCACCAACCCGATGGTGATTGCGGTACTGCTAGCGTTAGCGATTAATGCCGCGCAGCTGCCGGTACCTCGCCTAGTGTCTTCGCTAGCTGACCTGTTAGGGTCGGCGGCACCGGCGATGGTGCTGCTGGCTTTCGGAGCCTCCCTAAAAGATATGCGTCCGAAAGAACTTAGCTGGAAAACCGTGAGTCTGGTTGCTGTCTGTAAAGAGGCGCTGCATCCCTTGCTCGCTTGGGGAGCAGGTACATTGCTAGGTTTGAGCGGTCACGCGCTGCTAGCAGTCACCGTAATGGCGGCGATGCCCTCGGCGCAAAACTGTTTTGTAGCGGCTACTCGAGCCAAAGCCGGTCAGCAGGTTGCCCAGGGAGGCATTATGGTCACTACCGCCCTTTTTGTTCCGGCGGTAGTGACCATAGCGGCGCTTTTAACCTAAAAGCCTGACGGTAGTCGCCCTATTTCTTAAATAGGGTCTTGCGGGCATATACCGGCTCGGAAGTTACCTGTAATCCCAAATTCCGGAAAATCTGGGTATCAACCGAACCTAAAATCGTGGTGGTATGTACTTCGCAATCTCGTAAATGAGCGAGTTCTTCTAAAGCCTTGCGCGCATTGTCATCAGTATCTGCTGAAACGGACAACGCAATTAAAACTTCGTCAGTATGCAAACGGGGGTTACGGGCACCCAAATGGTCAACCTTCAAAGTTTGGATCGGTTTAATAGAAGAGGGCGCCAGCAGCTGCACCTCTTCGTCAATGCCGGCCAACATTTTCAAGGCGTTAAGTAGCATGGCAGAGCAGCAACCTAACAGGGGAGAAGTCTTACCGGTAATAATCCGCCCATCGCTCAATTGCATCGCTGCCGCCGGAGCTCCGGTTTCGGCCTCCAGATTTAAAGCCGGCCGGACTACGTAACGGTACTCTTTTGTGATTCCTAGTTTTGCCATTGTCATGGCAATCCGGTGTGACTCGATGGGATCGGCATGAGTGGCTGCCTCGTTACCCAAGGCGTGATAATAGCGGCGCACTACCTCTTGTTTGGCAGCTTCCTGGCAAACAAGATCATCGCTAATACAAAAGCCCGCCATATTAACACCCATATCGGTGGGTGACTGGTAGGGGCATGAACCCGCTAGTTGCTGCAGCAGGGAGCGCAGCAGAGGGAAAACTTCCACATCCCGGTTATAGTTAACCGCCTGTTTGTCGTAAGCCTGCAGATGGAAAGGATCGATCATATTGACATCGTCCAGGTCAGCGGTGGCGGCCTCATAGGCGAGATTCACCGGATGGTCGAGGGGGAGATTCCAAATGGGAAAAGTTTCAAACTTGGCGTAACCAGCTTTAATACCTCGTTGATATTCGTGGTAAATCTGGGACAGACAAGTAGCGAGTTTTCCAGACCCCGGTCCCGGAGCGGTTACTACCACCAAATCACGGCTAGTTTCCACATATTCATTGCGCCCGAAACCCTCCTCCGAAACGATCAGCTCAGTATTGGAGGGATAACCGGGAATCGTATAGTGCCGGGCAACTTTAAGACCGGAACGTTCTAGGCGTTCTTTGAATAGCTTGGCGTTGTGGTTATCTTCTTCCATCTGGGTTAAAACCACGTTTTCCACCAGGAAGCCCCGTTCGCGAAATACGTCTACCAGGCGGAGAACATCTTGTTCATAGGGGATACCTAAATCTGCGCGAATTTTTTGACGGTTGAGGTCTTTCGCGTTGATGGCGACCACGATTTCCATTTCGTCGCGTAGGCGTTCCAACATCGAAATTTTGTTGTCGGGGGTGAATCCCGGTAGCACCCGAGAGGCATGGAAGTCGTCGAAAAGTTTGCCCCCCATCTCCAGGTATAGTTTGCCGCCTATCTGCTGGCGACGTTCATCAATATGTTGCGATTGCGAAGAAATATAACGCTCAGAATCAAAACCAATCCGCATTGGACCCTTCCTGTTTGTCAACTTTACGGGGGTCATGCGCCCTTACCCATAATAGTGGGTGCGACGCCGGTGGTAAACCTGGCAGTAAATAGCCGTTTTCCTAAGTGTGCTCGTCGCCGGGGAGAAATTGCTATTCCTAGGTAATGGGGCGCGCTCTGCCCCCGGTATCCCATTTGTCTATTAGGATCGAATGGTGAGTGTAAAGCTAAGTCGCCTGGTCGAACGCCTAGAGGAGCTGTATCCTCCCCATTTAGCTGAAGAATGGGATCGGGTGGGATTGATTACCGGGCATCCGGATTCTGAAATTGATAAAGTCCTGGTAGCGGTAGATCCGGTGGCCAAAGTTCTGGAACAAGCGATCGAGGTCGGGGCACAACTTATTGTTACCCACCACCCCCTCTATTTGCGAGGAACCTCTTTTGTGGCAGCTACGGATCCGAAGGGAATCCTGATTCACCAGTTAATCGAAAACGGGATTGCGCTGTTCAACGCACACACTAACGCTGATTCCGCCGAAAGTGGGGTAGCAGATTGCCTAGCCGCAGCAGTGGGATTGCATAATACCCGCCCGTTGCTTCCCCTTGGTGAGCACACCGGCACCGGGCGCATCGGAGATTTACCCACCGCGTTGCCGCTGAAGGATTTTGCGCAACAGGTAGCGCAGGCTCTACCGGATTGCCCTGCAGGAATCCTGGTGGGAGGAGACCTGGAGGCAAAGGTGAAGACTATCGCGGTTAGCGGCGGTAGCGGTGATTCTTTCTTAGCGGATGCGCGCAAGGCAGGGGCAGATGTCTATATTTGCGCTGACTTGCGCCATCATCCGGCTTCCGAGCATTTAGAGGCGGGCAAACCCTATCTTATTTGTGCCACTCACTGGGCAAGTGAATGGCCGTGGGTACCTGCTTGTGCCCGTCACCTAGAACATAGTTTTTGTGGAGAACTGACGGTGGAGGTCTCAAAGATTTGCACTGATCCCTGGGCAGCACGGATAGCGCCGAAATTATCGGAGAATTAGAGGAGAAAGCAATGGAAGCGCCTTGGAAAGACCAACTAACTTTACTAGATTTGCAAGAGCTGGACACTAAGATTGCCAGGTTACGCTTTCGGCTCAAGAAAATGCCCCAATTAGCGCAGCTAGCGGAGCTGAGCGAAAAAGACCGTAAGTTGGACGACAAACAAACCCAACTGGCAGCTCATAAAACCGATAAACAGCGGGAAATAACTAACCTGGAAAATGACCTGGCAGGCATCCAAAATCGCCTGCAAACTCAACAGGAACGCTTAGATACGGGTGCGGGAACTCCTAAAGAGCTGGTGAGCTTGCAAGAAGAAATCCAGCAGATGCAGCAGCGAATCGGTGATCTAGAGGATCAAATGCTCGCGGTAATGGGCAAGCTGGAGCAGCTAGAGGATATCGAACAGCAGATCGCCCGGCGTAAACAAGAATATGCCCAAGAGATTTCACGATTAAAAGATGAAGTTGGAGCAGAAAACTCGCAAATCACTGCCCAGTTGCAGCAGCTAGAAAGTGAGCGGGAACAAAAGGCAGATCCCCTAGACACCCAGCTGCTATCTCTTTACGAGCAGGTACGCGGGCAAACCGGGGGAGTAGGAGCAGTGAAAGTAGTTGACGGAAGACCAGTTGGATATGATCTGGCTTTTTCGGTAGCGGAGATCGCGCACTTGCGGGCAGCGAAACCAGAAGAAGTTATTACCTCCGAGGACGAAGGCTATCTGCTAATCCGCTGCCCGCAATAGTCACTATTTAGTTATACAACTGGGGTTTTAAACGATGCCTTGCTCCATCATGCCGTGAGCCACCTTCAAGAAGCTATTGATATTAGCGCCCATTACATAGTCACCGGCATGACCATATTCTTCGGCGGTTTGTGCGCATTCGTCGTGAATGTTGTGCATGATCTTGGTGAGTTCTTTTTCCACCTTCTCAAAGTCCCAAGAGGCGCGGGAAGCGTTTTGGCTCATTTCTAAGGCCGAAGTGGCGACCCCGCCCGCATTTGCCGCTTTACCGGGGGCAAATAGAACCCCGGAATCTTGGAACAAACTGGTGGCGTTAGGGGTGCAAGGCATGTTTGCGCCCTCAGCCACTACTTTTACTCCGCCATCAAGTAAACGCTTCGCATCCTGCGAAGTAAGCTCGTTTTGGGTTGCGCAGGGGAGCGCAACGGTTCCCCCAACTGCCCAAGGTTTAGATCCGGAGTGATAGGTAACCCCCGGTTTACGTTTGGCATACTCGGTTAGCCGCGCCCGTTCTACCTCTTTGACCTGTTTTAGTAACTGGACATCAATCCCGTCTTCGTCTAGCACCCAGCCAGAAGAATCGGAAACAGTCACGACTTTCGCACCTAGTTGTTTCGCTTTTTCTGCCGCATAGATCGCTACATTTCCGGCGCCAGAAATCAGGACTCTTTGGCCTTCCAGATCCAGTCCTCGAGTCTGCAGCATTCTCTGAGCAAATAGCACTGTCCCGTAACCGGTGGCTTCCGTCCGTGCTTGGGATCCTCCCCAAGAAAGAGACTTACCGGTTAACACCCCGGTTTCGAAACGGTTGGTTAGTCGCTTATACATACCGAATAAGTAGCCAATTTCACGACCCCCAACCCCGATATCACCGGCGGGGATATCGGTATATTCCCCAATGTGTCGATAAAGCTCAGTCATAAACTGTTGGCAAAAGCGCATTACCTCGGTGTCGGAGCGTCCGTGAGGATCAAAATCTGATCCGCCTTTGCCGCCACCAATGCCCTGGCCGGTCAGGGCATTTTTGAAGATTTGTTCGAAACCTAAGAATTTCAAAATAGAACGGTTCACCGACCGGTGGAAGCGCAGGCCTCCTTTATAGGGGCCGAGTGCGGAGTTGAACTCGATGCGATACCCCCGATTAACCTGTACTTCGCCATTATCGTCCACCCAGGGAACCCGGAAAAGAATCTGGCGTTCCGGCTCTACCAGTCGGTCAAGAAGTTTAGTTTCAGCGAACTCGGGATGCTTTTCTACTGCGGGGCCAATGGATTCTAGAATCTCCCGTACTGCCTGGTGAAATTCGGGTTCATTAGGATTACGATCGAGAACCTCATCGTAAACCTTTTCCACAACACTGCTCATCAAGCGCCTCCTTAAACTATTTGCTGAGCTTCGTTGGCTGCTTTAGCTCAACGCCTGCTACTCCTTAAGATTTTCATTCTTAGCCGAAAAGATACCACTGCTATCCACATTTTGACTAAAGCATTAACTTTTTTGCCTTTCTCACAATTGATGGCGGTGAAAATGGGACTTAGGGCATAAGTTTTTTGAATTCAGCTGCCGCTCTCTGCTAGCTGAACCTGAGCAAGGGGCAATAAAAACCTTCTCCAAGGCAGGTATTCTAAGGACATGGCTGATCCTGCGTCTTACCGGCCGGCTCCGGCAGATATACCCCCCAGTCCCGGGGTTTATCGTTTTCTGGATAAAAATGGGCGGGTTATCTACGTGGGTAAAGCCGTTAACCTGCGTAACCGCCTGGCGAACTATTTTCAACCCCTAGAGTCGCTACACCCGCGCACCCGAAAAATGGTAACCACTGGAGCAGCTGTAAAATGGGTTACGGTCGGGAACGAGCTAGAGGCATTATCCCTAGAGTATTCCTGGATAAAAGAGTTTGCGCCGCGTTTCAACGTAATGTACCGCGATGACAAATCCTATCCTTATCTGGCAATAAACCTGGGTGAAGAGTATCCCCGAATCCACATTACGCGGGAGCGACGCCGAGCCAACTCGCGTTATTTTGGTCCCTACACCCAGGTGTGGGCGATTCGGGAAACTATGGATTTACTGCGTAAAGTTTTCCCGCTGCGCTCGTGTACCAAGGGAGTTTTTAATCGCTCTCAGGCGCTGGGACGTCCCTGTCTGGAAGGCTATATTGATAAATGCTCTGCCCCCTGTGTAGGCAGGATTTCCCCTGAAGAATACCGCAAGTTAGCCGAGCAGGTAAGCGCTTTCCTAGATGGCAAAACTGAGCCTTTTACTTCACGTTTGCGCTACGAAATGGAACAGGCAGCTTCGCGGTTGGATTTCGAACAGGCGGCGAAACTCCGCGACCAGCTGCGCGCCCTCGAAAAAGTTAGGGAAAAGAATACGGTAGTGCTGGATGAGGGGGTGGACGCGGACGTTTACGCCTTCGCCAAAGATGATCTAGAGATGATAGTGCAAGTATTCTACGTACGTGCTGGCCGGATCCGCGGCGAGCGCGGATGGGTAGTGGACACCCCGGAAGATAGAGATCTGCCAGAAATGCTCGAGAGTTTCTTAGAACAGACTTACGGGGAATATCGGCAGTTAAAAAAGGCGCTAGCCCCCGCTAAAAGTGTAGATGACGTGGAGCATACTCCTACCCAAGCAATCCCGGCCGAGGTTTTGATGCCGGTATTGCCCGCGAATGCAGCCACCGTGAGCGCCTGGCTAAGTGACATTCGCGGGAAAAAAGTCGAAATTAGGGTACCGAAGCGAGGACCGAAACGCTCCCTAATGGAAACTGTGGCGGAAAATGCTGCGCAAGCTTTGCGGCTGCACAAAACTAAACGGGTAGGAGATTTAACGCAACGTTCCGAAGCCTTACGCCAATTGCAAGAATATTTAGAGTTAGCGGATGCTCCTTTGCGGATTGAAGGCTACGATATTTCCCATACTCAAGGTACACACCAAGTGGGTTCGATGGTGGTATTCGAAGATGGTGCTCCCCTAAAACGTGCCTATCGCAGCTTTAATATCCAAAGCACCCCTGACGATTCTGCCGATGATACCAAAGCTATGAACGAAGTCCTCACCCGGCGTTTTACCAGGCTACGCCAGGAAGAAGCGGAAGCACAAAAGCAGTTAGTAAGTACCGAAAGCTCTGGGGAACTCAACCTGCGCCGTTTTTCTTATCCCCCGGACTTAATTGTGGTAGACGGGGGAGCGCCTCAGGTGAATGCGGCACAAAAAGCCCTGGAAACAGTGGGCGCCAATGTGAGTGTAATTGGATTAGCTAAGCGTCTAGAAGAAGTGTGGATACCGGGATCAGAGTTTCCAGTTATCTTGCCTCGCACATCCCCAGCGCTTTATCTCTTGCAATACTTGCGAGATGAGTCCCATCGTTTTGCGATTACTGCACATCGGAAAAAACGCGGCAAAACTATGCATAAATCGGTGTTAGACAAGGTTCCGGGGTTAGGGCCAGTACGGCAGAAGGCCTTGTTAAAGCACTTTGGTTCCTTAAAACGGCTGCGGGAAGCCGAAGAGAGTGAAATCGCGCAAGTTGAGGGTATTGGCCAGGTAATGGCACGGCAGATTTTTCAATCTCTTGCCGATAGCCGGTAAGTTAGCGCGCTTCGTTGCATACTTGGAACATGGATGAAGCTCACCAACGATACGAATCCTCCCCACCCACCGTGCCCGAGGGAGTACCTATTCTTGACGAAACCGCGCCCCCTCGCGATGCCAATGTTCCCGAGATGATCATTATTACCGGAATGTCGGGGGCGGGACGTTCGCGAGCGGGACAGGCATTAGAAGACCTGGACTGGTATGTAGTCGATAATCTCCCGCCCGCCATGTTGCTGCCCTTCGCGGATATGATGACTCCAGAAGGGGAAGGTATTCACCGTCTGGCGGCGATTGTAGATGTGCGCAGTGGGGAACTGTTTTCTAAACTGCAGCGTGCTTTGGATGAACTCTCGCGGCGCAATATCCGTTATCAGCTCGTTTTCTTGGATGCAGACGAGCGAGTCTTAGTGCGTCGCTATGAATCTAATCGGCGTCCCCATCCGTTGCAAGGAGGAGGCCGGATACTTGACGGAATTCGCTCCGAACGGCGGATCCTGGCTCCAATTCGTGCCCGTGCCGATGCCCTAATCGACACCACTAATATGAATGTGCATGACCTGAATCGGCATATGCGAGATGTGGTAGCTGGTGAGGGGGATCGCCCGATGAAACTCACCGTGATGTCCTTTGGGTTTAAAAATGGGATCCCCTTAGATGCTGATTGGGTATGTGACGTGCGCTTTTTAGCTAATCCCTACTGGGTTAGCGAACTGCGGCATTTAACCGGCCGGGACACACCGGTAGCGAAATATGTGCTGGATCAGCCGGGAGCCGAGGAATTTGTGCAAAACATGGTTAATATGTTGAGCCCGATTTTTGACGGCTATCTAACGGAACTTAAACCCTTCGTTACTATCGCGGTGGGTTGTACCGGAGGACAGCATCGATCAGTAGCACTGGCGGAAAAAATGAGCGAGCTATTCCGCGTGCAGGGTTTGCCGGTACGTACTGTTCATCGAGATCTGGGGCTGGAATGAGGACGTTATTAGATTCAAATGGCTGGATGACCCGCGGGTGGACAGGACCCAATATTGTCGCACTCGGTGGGGGGCATGGCTTGTCTGCAACTTTGCGAGCGCTGCGACATATTACCCGGCAGCTAACTGCGGTAGTCACGGTAGCTGATGACGGAGGCTCTTCGGGGCGTTTACGCAAAGAACTGGGGGTACTGCCTCCCGGGGATCTGCGGATGGCACTGGCAGCGTTATGTGATGACACCGATTGGGGACTGACCTGGCGAGATGCCATGCAACACCGCTTTAGTTCCGATGGTCCGCTTGATAACCATGCCCTAGGTAATCTCCTGATTGTCACCATGTGGGATCTATTAGGGGACGTAGTCGAAGGCCTTGATTGGGTGGCGAGGTTGCTCAACTGCGAAGGTAAAGTGTTACCGATGTGTGCCGAGCCGATGGAGATTGCAGCAGATTTGGTACTAGGGGGAGAAAAACGTACGGTACACGGTCAGGCAAAAGCCGCTAAAGCCCCGGGGAGAGTAGTCGACGTGCGGCTGAGTCCGGCTCATCCGCGGGTATGTCCGCAGACTATCCAGGCGATCCAAGATGCCGAGGGAATCGTTCTCGGGCCGGGATCTTGGTACACTTCGGTGATTCCCCATTTGTTGGTTCCTGAATTGGCTGAGGCTTTGCAACAGTCATCAGCGGGGAAAGTAATGGTGATGAATCTGCAGCCCCATACGGACGAAACCGAGGATTTAACCGTTTCGGGACATATTGAGGCTTTTCGCCATTTTGCCCCCGATACCCATATTGACGTGGTAATCGTGGATCCTACTGCTATTGAAGATGATGATGATCTAGAAAGCGCTGCCGAATCTATCGGGGCGAAGCTGATCATGCGTCAGGTAAGAGCAGGTTCGGCCTCGGAACAGCATGACCCTTTGCGTCTGGCGGCAGCGCTGCGGGATGCTTTCGAAGGTTACCTCTCGGAAGTAGGATTTTCCGAGCTCTAGCTAGAATGAAGCCTAGGAAGAAACTCAATATTTATATATAGGGCGGAAAGGGAAAACCAGATGTCTTTGACCTCAGATATTAAAAATGAACTAGCGGAGAAGACCTTAGCTAGGCAGTCTGAGGCTAAGGCGCAAACTGCCAGTATCTTGCGCTTTGCCGGGGGAATCCATCTGATTAACCGCAATATCGTGGTGGAAGCCGATGTCGACAATGTAGCGGTAATGAAATATTTGGTTGATAGTCTGCAAAATCTTTTTGACGCTTATCCCGATGTGGTAAAAGTTGAGGCCAAGGGAATTCGTGCCGATGATCGCTATGTGGTGCGGGTTGTAGAAAATGCTGGGACTCTAGCCCGTTTGACCGGTTTGCTTGATCGAGCCGGCCGTCCGGTGCGGGGGTTGTCTCCGCGGCTAGTTTCTGGTGATTTGGGAGTGTCTGAGGCCACCTGGAGTGGCGCTTTTATGGCTCGCGGATCTTTATCTCAGCCAGGGCGTTCGGGCTCCTTAGAAATTACTTGCCCCGGACCGGAGGCTGCGTTAGCACTGGTGGGGGCGGCGCGTCGCCTCGGGGTGAGTGCAAAGTCTCGCCAGGTTCGCGGCTTAGATCGGGTGGTAGTTCGCGATGGGGAGCAAATCTCAAAACTGTTAACGGCTATCGGGGCAGTTAAAGCCCAGGCAGTTTGGGAGAAGAATCGAGAGACTAATCAAGTACGGGGTTCAGTTAATCGCTTAGCGAATTTTGATGATGCTAATTTGCGACGCAGTGCCCGGGCAGCGGTAGCGGCGGCTGCCCGCGTCAGGCGAGCCTTCGAGATCTTAGGTGATGACATTCCCGAACACCTGTTACAAGCAGGTCAACTGCGATTACAATACAAGGAAGCATCTTTGGAGGAACTGGGGCATAAGGCCGATCCGGCGCTAACGAAAGATGCGGTTGCGGGCAGGATCCGGCGGCTGCTAGCGATGGCAGATAAAGTCGCCCATGAGCGGGGTATTCCTTCCACTCAAGAAGCTGTTGACCGCCAGGATAGCCAGTAGCTCAAGCTTCCTAGCATTCGGGAATTCTCTCATAGTAAAGTCTTGGTAAATAACGACTATTGGCCTAAGCGTAAAGCCGCTATGTTGTGTAAACTAACAACTAAGAGGACGACTCAAGATGGTCGTCCCCAAGATTGGGGTCACTAGTTTCACTAGGTGGCTGCGGATCTTGACCGAATAAATAGACTCCGCTGGTAAACCAGCAGTTCAGGAGGATAATAGTGACTATCCGTGTTGGAATCAACGGCTTTGGCCGTATCGGCCGTAACTTCTTCCGGGCCATTCGGGCTCAGGGTGCCGATATCGAGGTTGTGGCAGTAAACGATCTCACCGACAATAAAACTCTTTCTCACCTGCTAAAATATGATTCGATTCTCGGGCGCCTTGATGCTGAGGTCAGCTACGATGAAAAATCTATTACTGTAGGCGACCACAAAATCGTAACTTTCGAAGAGCGCGATCCTGCTAACCTGCCCTGGAGCGAAGTAGGTGCAGATATCGTTATCGAGTCCACCGGCTTTTTCACTGACGCCACCAAGGCAAAGGCTCACCTGGATGGGGGAGCTAAGAAAGTTATTATTTCCGCTCCCGGCAAGAACGTGGATGCTACTTTCGTAATGGGCGTAAACCACACCGATTACGATCCGGAAAAGCACACCATTATTTCCAATGCTTCCTGCACCACCAACTGCCTAGCTCCGATGGCAAAGGTACTAAACGACAACTTTGGTATTGAACGTGGTTTGATGACTACGATTCACGCCTACACCGGGGATCAGCGTCTGCACGATGCTCCGCACAAGGATCTGCGTCGCGCCCGCGCTGCTGCGCTGAACATTGTGCCTACCACAACTGGTGCTGCCAAGGCAGTTTCTCTGGTCTTGCCGGAACTGAAGGGCAAGCTGGACGGCTACGCTCTGCGCGTACCGGTACCTACCGGCTCGGTTACTGACCTCACCTTCACCCCCTCCAAGCCCTGCACCGCCGAAGAAATCAATGCGGCGATGAAGGAAGCGGCTGAGGGCGAGCTCAAGGGAGTTCTGGCATACTCCAATGACGAGCCGCTAGTTTCCACCGATATTATGACCGATCCGCACACCTCGATCTTCGATTCCGCTCTTACCAAGGTAATCGATGGTCAGGTGAAAGTGGTTTCCTGGTACGACAACGAGTGGGGCTACTCCAACTCCTTGGTCAATCTGACCAAACTCGTAGGGGAAAAGCTCTAAACTAATGCGACGTGATGCATAAGCTGTGCCCGCCTGCCTGTTACAGGCAGGCGGGCACAGTCTTATCACAAGTTTTACGCCCACCGGGGGCAGGAAGGTTAACTAAATAATGGCTCTGAGAGATATTGAGTCCTTAGGAGATTTAACAGGGCGTAAAGTCCTGGTGCGCTCCGACTTTAACGTGCCGTTAAAGGACGGCAAAATCACAGATGACGGCCGAATTCGCGCCGCATTGCCCACCCTTAAAGCTCTAGTGGATGCCAAAGCCAAAGTAGTGGTGATGGCGCACCTCGGCCGCCCGAAAGGACAGGTAAATCCCGAGTTTTCCCTAGCGCCGGTGGCAAAACGGCTCGGAGAACTACTGGGACAAGACGTAATCTTGGCGAAGGATACGGTCGGTGAAGACGCCAAAGAACAGGCCGCTTCCTTAGCAGATGGACAGGTCTTACTGCTAGAGAATGTTCGTTTTGACGGACGCGAAAACTCCAAGGATGATGCTGAGCGCGAAGCATTGGCGAAAGAATATGCGCAGCTGGCTGACCTCTTCGTTTCCGATGGTTTCGGGGTGGTACACCGCAAGCAGGCTTCCGTTTACGACATTGCAAAGTTGTTGCCCTCTGCGGCAGGATTCTTAGTAGTTAAGGAAATTGAATCCTTGCGCCGGGCAACCGATAACCCCGAACGTCCCTACGGAGTAATTCTGGGAGGCTCCAAAGTCTCCGACAAATTGGGCGTCATCGAGAACCTATTAGAAAAAGCCGACTTCCTGGCTATTGGGGGCGGCATGGCCTACACCTTCTTAGCGGCTAAAGGCTACGAGGTAGGCACTTCTTTGCTGGAAACTGAGCAGATCGAAACCGTTAAAGGCTATATGGAAAAAGCTGAAGAACGCGGGGTAGACCTGCTGCTGCCAGTTGATACGCTAGTCGCACCGGAATTTTCGGCTGACGCCCCGGCAACCTTGGTCGACTGCGACCAGATCCCCAGTGGTCAAATGGGGCTAGATATTGGACCCAAGACTGCCGAACTGTTCGGCGCGAAGATCAAAGCCGCCAAAACTGTGGCTTGGAACGGCCCTATGGGGGTATTTGAATTTGCTGCCTTTAGTGAAGGTACTAAGGCGGTAGCCCAAGCTCTGGCTGACTCCGAATGCTTTAGCGTAATCGGTGGGGGAGACTCCGCAGCCGCTGTTCGTACCCTGGGATTTGACGAAAACAAGTTCAGCCATATTTCCACCGGTGGCGGAGCTTCTTTGGAACTACTAGAAGGTAAGACCCTTCCGGGTATTGCCGTATTGGAGGATTAATAACATGACTCGCACCCCATTGCTAGCTGGCAACTGGAAAATGAATATGAACCACCTCGAGGCAACTCGGCTGGTTCAAGAACTAGCGCTGGACTTGCAGGATCACAATTTCGACTACCACAATGATGTCGTAGTGATTCCTCCGTTCACTGATATTCGCTCAGTACAAACTGTTGTCGAATCTGACAACCTAAAAATTACCTATGGAGCCCAGGATGTTTCTGTGCATGAATCCGGTGCTTACACTGGGGAAATCGCAGCTTCTATGCTCACCAAGCTGGGATGCTCCTGGGTGGTAGTTGGCCACTCGGAACGACGCGAATACCACAACGAGAGCGATGAACTGGTAGGTCAAAAAGCTGAGGTAGCTTTAGAAGCTGGTATGACCCCCATTATTTGCTGCGGTGAAGGCCTAGAGGTACGTAAAGCCGGTCAGCATGTAACCCATGTAGTTAAGCAGATCGAAGGCGCCTATAAAGGTATTTCTGCAGATGATGCGGTTAATACCGTGGTTGCTTATGAACCGATCTGGGCGATTGGTACCGGTGAAACCGCCACTCCTGAGGACGCGGAAGAAGTCTGCGGAGCTATCCGGGAAAAACTAGCGGAACTGTATTCGGAAGACGTGGCACAGTCCATCCGAGTTCTCTATGGTGGTTCGGTCAAATCCGCCAACGTAGCTGAAATTATGGCGAAGCCGAATGTGGACGGTGCCCTGGTGGGGGGAGCCTCCTTAAAGGCCGAAGAGTTCTCGAAGATTGCTCGATTCGATGACTAAGTAGGAAGCTACTGAAATTTTCCGTCACTTGGCGGTGAAGTTCCTAACGATTGGCGGCGGGTCAACCTAGACTCGCCGCCAATACGCTATAGTGAAGAGCAGTTCATAGTTTTTTTGGGAGAAGAAAATAGTGGAAACCGTAATCGAGATTATCGCGCAAGTAGTGTTGGTTCTGTCCAGCCTATTCCTGATTCTCACTATTTTGATGCATAAAGGTTCCGGGGGTGGGCTGTCCGATATGTTCGGTGGCGGTCTTACCTCTAGCGCTGGCTCATCGGGAGTAGCTATGCGTAACCTCAACCGTATTACCGTGATAACCGCTATTATCTGGCTTATCAGTGTGGTTGTCCTCGGCCTGTTGCCCAGGATTTTTTCCTAGTTTCATTATTAATAAAATAATCGCTTAAGACCCTAAAGAAAGCTTTCCCCATGAGCAAAGACGCGAAAAATCGTCCCGCACATCGGCGCGAAAGTAAGTCTTCTTGGAAAATTGTACTCACGGTTTTAGGGGTCGTATCGCTGGTCACCGTGCTTATCGGGGGAGCACTCATGGGATACTCCATGTACGAGGCGGGAAAGGTTAACCAGCCAAAAGTAACTCAAACTACCAAAGCTGTGGTTAAAACTGAAAAGCCGGCCACTTCAACCCCGCCTGCGCCAAAAGAAGTGCAAATAACTTTGGCGGCAACCGGGGACGTACTGGCACATCGCCCGGTAGTACAAAACAGTTGGAAGCACGGCAATGGAAGCCACTACACCCCGGCAATAGAGAAGCTCCGTCCCTGGATAGCGGGAGCCGATATTGCGCTTTGTCATCAAGAAATCCCTTTCGGTAAATCTGACAAAGACTCGGAGGGATATCCGGTGTTCAAAGCGCCATTAGGATGGGCACAAGATAGCAAGGCTATTGGCTACGATGGTTGCTCGACCGCCTCAAACCACACCTTAGATCAAGGACGAGATGGGGTGGTGCACACTATCCAGGCGTTGCGGACTGCGGGACTGGGAGTAACTGGATCAGCAGAGAGTTCCGAAGCTCCGCGCTATCAAATGTATGAAATCACCAAAGAGGGACGGTCTTTTAAACTCGCTCATATCTCGACTGCCTATGGCTTAAACCAGGGAGAAATCCCGCAATACAAACAGAATCCTTGGTTAGTAAATCTCACTACGGATGGCCAAATTATTGTGGACATTGCCCGGCAAGCGCGCAGTGCGGGTGCTGACTTTGTAGTTGCCTCGGTACATTCGGGAGTGGAATACCAATCCGCCCCTTCTGCTGAGCAAGACCGCATTGCCACTACCTTAGCTGAATCTGGGCAAGTCGACCTCTACTTGGGTCACCACGTGCACGTTCCCCAACCGATTCGGAAGATTCCGGGCGGAGTCGACGGTAAAGGACTGTGGGTTTACTACGGAGTCGGTAACTTGCTTTCGGGAATGAATCCCCGCCAGGGAATCGGTACCCAAGCTGGTCAAATTGCCTTCCCCACCATTACCTTGCCGTCTACCGGTAAGCCTTATGTTTCTGCGGCAGGTTGGATCCCGCTGATTATGGATCGCTCTACTTTACAGGTGGTTCCGGGATACCTTTTTGAAACTGCCGAGGGCGCTGGAACCAACTTACCTAAAACCACAGCCACTCGATATCTGGCTAATCTGCGCCAGGTTACCGAGGACCAGGCGACAGAGTTAAAAGCTCCGCCTAGTACTGCTTCTACTGCTCAGATCAAACCGCTAAACAGTTAGGCTTTTTGGCCTTATTTGAGGGCACTGGTTATTCCGGTGTGAAGCCAAGAATTTGCCATTTAGGTACGCTAGCTCACATCCTAGGGGTGATCATTTCCTGAATATCGCGGATTGCCCTAAGATTATCAGCGTTGCAATTTATCCGAACCGGGGAGATTTGCCGCATATAGGCAGAACCCCGCATACGAGCCACGGGAGCGTATTTGTGAAAACAGACGTGGAAAAGCTGGAAGAAACCAGGGCGAAACTAACCGTTCAGGTACCTTACGAAGATCTCAAACCGGAAATCGATAAGGTCTACAAGCAGCTAGGGAAGCAGGTTTCTATTCCTGGCTTCCGCCCTGGACACGTCCCGAATCAGATTATTGACCAGCGGATTGGGCGTGGCTACGTACTAGAACAGGCCATTAACGAGCGATTGGGTGACTTTTATGGGCGCGCCCTCGGACAAGCAGAACTTACCCCTCTGGGACAGCCGGAAGTAGACATTGTAGAAACTCCGGCAGTAGAAGGTAAACCTGGCGGGGATCTAAAGTTCACTGCGGAAGTTGATATTGTTCCCGAGTTCGAATTGCCCTCCCTAGAGGGGGTTTCTTTAGAAGTAGCCAAACTCGAAGTTAGCGACGAGGACGTAGAAAAGGAACTCGATCAGCTGCGTGACCGCTTTGCCTCGCTAAAGACTGTTGAACGTCCTGCCCAAGATGGCGACTTTACCTCTATTGACATGGTCGCCAAGATCGGGGACGAAGAAATTGACTCCGTATCTGGAGTTTCATACCAGATTGGCTCCGCCTCCATGCTAGAAGGCATGGATGAGGCTTTAACCGGGATGAACGCGGGAGATGCTGCCGAGTTCAAGTCCACCCTAAAGGGAGGAGACCACGAGGGCGAAGAAGCTGACGTGACTTTAACTCTCCATAAGGTTAAGGAACGCGAATTACCGGAAGCTGACGACGATTTCGCCCAGATGGCTTCAGAATTCGACACGATTGGAGAGCTCCGCAGCGACCTACGTGGCAATGTGGAGAAGATGCGGCGCCAGCAGCAGGCTCTGGAGGCTCGTGAGAAGCTGCAGGACTACTTGGTAGAAAATACTGATTTCCCGCTGCCGCAAGCCTTTATTGACGCAGAAGTTGATCGCTTGGCTCAGGGAAATGAAGATGCCGATCGTGAGGAGATCACCGAGTCGGTGACCAAGCAAGCCAAACAACAGATCGTGGGAGATCGGATCGCGAATGACCGCGACGTGGAGATCGATCCGAACGAACTGTATCAGTCAATTTTCGAGATTGCTCAAATGTATGGAGTTGATCCTATGCAGATGTTGCAGGATCAAAACCAGGTGGCCGCAATGGGGCAGGATTTGCGACGTAACCGGGCTCTGGTGGCTACTTTGCGGGAAGTGACTGTCAAAGACGAGGACGGCACCGAGATTGACCTTTCAGAGTTCACTAAGGATCCGGCTGAGGCGCGTGCAGAGCAGGCGGCGAAAGCTGCCGCCGAGGCCGCCGCAGCTGGCGAAGATGAAGCTGAGGGTGAGGCTGAAGAGAACTAGCTTCGTATAGCAGCAAGTTAACCTGTTATATCTGGTGGGGGCAGAAAGCGGAAGCTTTCTGCCCCCAGTAGTATTTATCACCATTACGCATCTGCAGGCTGGTAATAAACCCTGGTCATAAGTCCTTAATATTGAACCTAGCCTCACATTTTCCTGCGCTAAAAGCGTAAACGGCATGTGTAAGAAGAAAACCGCTTCCAAAGACGATATTTTTGATAGTGAATCATTTTAGTCCCACAGATAAGGAAAAACCTGTGCAAACTGCGGCAGTAAAAAATGAGGGAGATCAACCTAGCTCCCTAGCTTTAGGTGACCATGTTTTCAATAAGCTGTTAAAGGAACGGATTATTTGGTTGGGCTCGGAAGTAGCCGAGGATAACGCCAACCAGATTTGTGCGCAGATGATGTTACTGGCAGCACAAGACCCGGAAAAGCCTATTTTCCTCTATATCAATTCCCCAG
Source organism: uncultured Varibaculum sp. (assembly GCF_902489465.1). Classification (GTDB taxonomy): domain Bacteria; phylum Actinomycetota; class Actinomycetes; order Actinomycetales; family Actinomycetaceae; genus Varibaculum. The sequence continues at coordinate 37,742 of NZ_CABTZZ010000005.1, forward strand.
GAGGTTCGGTCACAGCCGGCATGGCGATTTATGACACCATGCAATATATTCAGCCAGAGGTAGTAACTGTGGCGCTGGGGATGGCAGCTTCAATGGGACAGCTGCTGCTTACCGCCGGTACCCCCGGCAAACGCTATGCCACTCCACATGCCCGGATATTGATGCACCAACCGTCCGGGGGAGTAGGTGGCACCGCCTCGGATATTCGCATTAACGCTAACTTGATCTTGCAGATGAAACAGGAGCTAGCGGAGATCAACGCCCAGCGCACCGGTAAATCTGTCGAACAGATTCGCGAAGACTCCGAAAGGGATCACTGGTTTACCGCTCAAGAGGCGCTGGAATATGGCTTTATCGACCACGTTATTGAGTCGGCTCGCAACCTCGGCGCTGATGGAAAGGAACTGTAATCACTATGGCTTTTTCACCTCTATATCCGGCGGGTGCACCACGTTTAGCTGCTAACATGCCCATTGATCGTTATGTGCTTCCCGAATTTGAAGAACGTACATCCTATGGCTTCAAACGCCAAAACCCCTACACCAAGCTTTTTGATGAGCGCATCATTTTCTTAGGGGTGCAGGTTGATGATTCTTCAGCCGATGATGTAATGGCTCAGCTACTGGTGTTGGAATCCCAAGATCCCGATTCTCTAATCACCATGTACATTAACTCGCCCGGTGGCTCCTTTACCGCTATGACGGCAATCTATGACACCATGCAGTACGTTAAGCCGCAGATTCAGACGGTTTGCTTGGGACAGGCAGCTTCTGCGGCGGCCGTGCTTTTAGCTGGTGGCTCTGCCGGTAGCCGTTTGGCTTTGCCCAATGCCCGAATCGTCATCCACCAGCCTTCAATGCAGGGCTCGCAAGGACAGGCGACTGATATCGAAATTATTGCTGAAGAAATCGATCGTATGCGTACTTGGCTAGAAGACACGATTGCCAAGCACTCGGGACAGACTTCCGAGCAAGTGCGCAAAGATATCGAACGCGATAAGATTTTGACCGCCCAGGCTGCCAAAGAGTACGGACTGATCGATCAGGTTTTAGAGTCTCGCAAAAACCCCATAAAGCACTAGCATCCCTTAGGAAGCGTGTTGGCGCTGCCCAGTCTAGGAAATACCCCTAGGCTGGGGGTAGGGATTTGATTTAGGAGGGACCTAGGTGGAAGAAGAGGCCGAGCTCTTAAAATGCTCGTTTTGCGGTAAGACGCAGCGGCAAGTGCGCAAATTAATTGCCGGGCCGGCAGTCTATATTTGCAATGAATGCGTTGATCTTTGCAACGAAATCATGGAAGAGGATACCGCGAAGCATTCGCGCTCCAAAGCCAAACCTTTGCCCAAGCCTAAAGAAATCTACGACTTTCTAAACCACTATGTTATTGGGCAAGACCACGCTAAACGGGCTCTTTCAGTAGCAGTCTATAACCATTACAAACGGGTGCAGGCGAAAGAGCGTGGCCAGAACATCGACATGTCTTTGACCAAGTCAAATATTTTGCTGCTAGGCCCTACTGGTTGCGGCAAAACTCATTTGGCGCGTTCTTTAGCTAAACTGCTTAACGTTCCATTTGCCATTGTTGATGCCACGGCGTTAACTGAAGCCGGATACGTAGGTGAGGACGTTGAAAACATCCTGCTTAAGTTAATTAATGCTGCCGATGGCGATATTAAACGTGCCGAACGCGGGATTATTTACATAGACGAGATCGATAAGATTTCCCGTAAAGCCGAGAACGCCTCGATTACCCGCGACGTGTCGGGCGAAGGCGTCCAGCAGGCGCTGCTAAAAATTATTGAGGGAACCGTGGCCTCGGTACCTCCGCAGGGTGGACGTAAACACCCTCACCAGGACTATCTAGAGATTGACACCAATTCGATTCTCTTTATAGCCGCCGGAGCTTTTGCCGGAATAGACGACATTGTGAAGTCGCGGCTAGGGCAACATTCCACCGGTTTTGGTTCTTCCTTAAAATCTTCCGCCGAACATGGAGATCTTTATGCGCAAGTCAGTGCGGATGATTTGCATCGTTTCGGCCTAATCCCAGAATTCATTGGGCGCTTGCCCGTATTAACTTCGGTAAAGGAACTTACCGAATCCGATTTGGTGCGGGTATTGGTGGAACCGGAGAATTCCCTGGTTACCCAGTATTGCTCGCTATTTGAATTGGATGGAATTGACCTGCATTTCACCGATGGAGCCATTCACGCAATAGCTCGGATGGCCAGGGAACGGGGCACCGGTGCCCGGGCGCTCTCTTCCATTATGGAGGCCGTGTTAAAGGAGACTATGTTCGAGGTTCCCTCCCAACCTGATGTACGTTCGGTGACTATCACCGAAGAGGTAGTTAACCAGGGGGCGAAACCCACTTTACTAGAAGCAGTTCCGCGTTCTAAGACTGCCTAAAACCGTTTGAGATTTCCCGCAAACGCCAGCCTTAACGCTGGTTTAACGGGTGGCAATTGCGACTGGTAATTAGTGGGGTTTACTTGGACAGTGTTGGCCGTACTAGCTAGCCCTCATTTATCCTTAGGACATGGACAGCAAGCAGGAAGACACCACCTCGCAGATTCCGCCCGAACTGGCGCAGGCGCGCGCCACTATCGACAATATCGATGCGGCGCTGATACATATCTTGGCGGAGCGCTTTAAATGTACCCAAAAGGTGGGATATCTTAAAGCTCGCCTAGGTCTTAATCCCGAGGATAAAGGACGGGAGCAACGACAGGTAGCAAGACTGAGATCCTTAGCTGAAGAGGCGGGACTAGATCCGGTGTTCGCCGAAAAATTCTTAAACTTTATCGTGCAAGAAGTTATTCGCCACCATATCGATATCGCGGAACAGCAGCGCGGCTAGTCCAACTGACAACCGACCTAACTATGGCAGGGGATCAGCTAATTGCTAACCCCTAATCAATCCTCTAGCGGGCCGCCGTAGATAGCGTTAATTTCGTTTTCAAACCGTTTTAGCACCACGGAACGTTTTACCTTCAATGAGGGCGTCATCGTGCCATTTTCTAAAGAAAAATCAGTGGTCAGTACGCGGATCTTGCGGATGGATTCGGCGCGAGAAACCTTTTGGTTAGTGCGTGCCACTGCCCGTTCTAATGCTTTTAGCACTGCCGGGTGGCGAGCGGCGTCAGAAATATCCATCGGTGGCAAGTTGTGGTTGCGCAGCCAGCCCGGAAGCATTTCCGCATCCAAGGTAACTAGGGCAGCAATGAAGGGGCGACGATCTCCCACCGCGACCACGTTCGAGATTAGCGGGTGCCCGCGCAGGCCATCTTCCAATATTTCTGGAGAGACATTTTTGCCCCCGGCGGTCACAATAATTTCTTTCATTCGACCGGTGATATATACGAAACCATCAGCATCAATCCAGCCTTTATCTTCGCTATGTAACCATCCGTCTTCGGTATAAAGCTCGGCGGTTTCTTTCTCTAAATTGAGGTAGCCAGGAGACATAGCGTCACCTTTGAACAATACTTCGCCCTCGTCAGAGATCCGTACTGCGATCCCGGGAACTGGTTGTCCTACTGAGCCGATCTTGGCGCGGGTCGGTACATTCACCGTGGCCGGTCCTAGCGTCTCGGTTAGACCGTAGCCTTCACAAACCGTGACCCCAATACCGCGGAAGAAATGACCTAAGCGTACCGATAGGGGACCGCCCCCAGAAATAATATATTTGGCATTGCCCCCTAAAAGATTAGTCAAGCGCGATAAAACCAGTTGGTAAAATACTTGCCGTCGAATTTTTAGCGCTCGGGAAGGTCCCTGCGGGGTGTCTAGGGCTTTGGAATAGTCAATAGCGGATTTGGCGGCCAGCCGGAATAAACGTAACTTTATCCCATGTCCCGCGGACGCATCGGCGGCATTATAGATCTTTTCGAGGACGCGGGGGACTGCCAATATATAGGAGGGTTTAAAGGAGGCGAGATCCGCCAAGAGATTCTTAGTGTCCGGAACTAATCCGAGAACTCCAGGTCCTAGTAGGGCGCCCCAGGAAACCAGACGCGCGAGCGCATGGGCTACCGGCAAGAAAAGTAGACAGCGCGTGGTTTTCTGCATTCCGATCTCCGCCAAATAATCTAAAAGATTCGGTAGCAAGGCCGTGGCGTTACGTTGAGTAATAAGTGTCCCTTTAGGACGCCCGGTAGTTCCGGAAGTATAAATAATGGTGGCAACAGTATCGCCGGTAATCTGGGCGTTATAGGAGTCGATGACTGCCGGAGCAATTTGTCGTCCCGCCTCGATAATAGTTAGCAAATCTCCTGCTGCCAGAGAGAAAATCCGGCATTTGTGATCCGCACGGGTGGCAACTGCTTGTATTAATTCTTGAGAGGACTGGTTGGAGGCTATCGCATAGCGAATCTTTGAGTCCTGTAAAATCCATTCGATTTGTGCGGCGGAGTCAGTTTCGTAAATGGGAACCGTAACAATCCCGATTGCCAGCGCGGCCATATCGATCAGGGTCCACTCATAGGAAGTAGGGCCGTGTAACGCTAAGCGGTCTCCTGGTTTTAGGCCAATCCCTAGCAGACCACGAGCAACCGAACTAATTTCGTCCCAGAATTCACCGGCAGATACTTTACGCCATTGTTCCCCCAGCATAGTTTTTTGTTCAATAACTGTTTGGTTAGGATCTTGGGTAACGCGACGGCGAAACAGGGAGACAACATTATCGTGTTCCGAGCGGATCTTAGTAGCCGGCATGGAAAACTCTTTTAATTTACCGGGAGTGTCCCCGGCCACCGCAATTGTTCCGGGCGGGAAAGTAAATCCCTTCTCTGCTTCCACTGGTTTCTCCTTGAACCGTTTAATCATGACTGTAGTTTATCCTAAGTTAGTTGCGAGGTTTCTTGGGTGGAGGGGTGCCTAACACCGCATTCTGAGTGGAAACCTGGGTGGCAGCCTCTTTATCTACCTGGATATTTACCGTTCCGGTTAGAGAGGCGGCGGAATCTAGGTCAGCACGTACCGACGGCAAGTTCTCCGCTGACCAGTCATCGGCGTAGACAATAGTTACCTGCTCGAAGGGGGTGCGCTGTCCCACTTTGGCTTCGGACTTTACCTTACGTAGAACGCTCAGCGTGTCGCCGGCAAGTTCCAGCAGCTGCGCTTGTCCGGCAGCTTGCTCGAGAGCGGGGGTAACTTTCGGCCAGGGAGCGGTGTGAACCGATCCGGAGCGATACCAAGACCAAACTTCTTCGGCTGCATAGGGCAGGAATGGTGCCAGCAGGCGGGTTACGTTGTCAACCACCAGTGCGAGGGCAGTGCGCGCTGAATCTTGCGCGTCGCTCTCCCAGCTTCCAGAGAAGTTATGGGCTCGGTTTTTAACCAACTCTAGATAGTTGTCACAAAAATCCCAGAAGAATGACTCGGTTATCTCGAGGGCACGAGTATGATCATATTTGTCAAAAGCACTGGTGGCCCCACAGATAACCTCATTTAGTCGGGCAATGACTGCTTTGTCTAAGGCATTAGTTACCTTTATGGGGTCAAGGCAGAGGTCAGCGTCCTCGGTCATAGCTAGCGCAAATTTAGAAGCATTCAGTAGCTTCATCGCCAAGCGCCGCCCGATCTTCATTTGCGCTTCTTCAAAAGCAGTGTCGGTGCCTAGACGCGCCGCAGCTGCCCAATAGCGTACGGAATCCGAGCCATGTTTTTCCAGCAACCCCATCGGGGTAACTACATTCCCTTTAGATTTCGACATCTTTTTGCGATCGGGATCCAGAATCCAGCCTGAAATCGCGGCATTCTTAAAGGGGAGGGCGCCGAATTCCAAGTGTGCCCGCACCACGGTCGAGAACAGCCAGGTACGGATAATGTCTTGACCTTGCGGACGCACATCCATGGGGTAAACCCGCTGGAATAAATCCTCATCTCGCAGCCAACCGCCCGCAATCTGGGGGGTGAGGGACGAGGTCGCCCAGGTGTCTAAAATATCGACTTCTCCGGTAAACCCGCCGGCTTTACCCCGCTGATCTTCGGTAAATCCCTCCGGAACATCACTAGTCGGATCAATCGGCAGGGATTCTTCGGAGGGCATTAACACTTGGTCGTAATCAACTTCACCGCTCTCATCCACGCGGTACCACAGCGGAATCGGTACTCCGAAGAAACGTTGGCGAGAAACCAGCCAGTCATTATGGAGTCCATGTACCCAGTTGGCGTAGCGTACCTTCATGAAATCGGGGTGGAAGCGCAGTTCCTCTCCCCGTTTTAATAGTTCGGCGTTAAGGTTTTCTTGATGCTCCGGTAGCGTGTAGTCGCTGCCGCCATTGCGGATATACCATTGGCGCGACATTACTATTTCGAGCGGCTTATCTCCCTTTTCGAAGAAATTAGTTTGCCGCATAGTTTTTTGCGGTTCGCCCTTTAGCTCTCCGCTTTCTTTCAAAGCCTCTACAACGATTTGCCGCGCCGAGAATGTGGTTTTCCCGCGGATAGCATCCATCAGCTTTCTGCCAGCCGGATCGGTGATCCAATCAGTTGGCTCCTGGGTGATGCGGCCATCTTTTGCCAAAATCACCCTGGTGGGTAAGTTTAAATCCCGCCACCATTCCACGTCGGTAACGTCACCGAAGGTACAGCACATGGCAATGCCGGCGCCTTTATCCATTTCGGCTGCTGGGTGAGCCAATACCGGAACCTCTACGTTAAAGCCGGGACTGGTCACGGTTTTACCAAATAGATGCTGGTAGCGCTGGTCATCGGGGTGAGCAACCAAGCAGCAGCAAGCCGCCAGTAGCTCCGGACGAGTGGTTTCAATGATTACGTCCTCGCCGCTTGGCAGATGGAAAGCTAGCGCATGGTAAAAACCGGGGTAGTCACGGGCCTCTAATTCGGCCTGCGCTACCGCAGTTTGGAAAGTTACATCCCATAGCCCGGGAGCTGCCGCTTGATAGGCTTCCCCGCGCTTAAGGTTCCGCAAGAAGGCAGCTTGGGCTACTTTTTGGGAATCTTTAGAAATAGTTTGGTACTGATGCTTCCAATCCACGCTGAGACCCAGGCGCCGCCAGAGCGCCTCAAAGGATTTTTCGTCCTCTTTCGTTAGCTGTTCGCACAGTTCAATAAAGTTCTTGCGGGAAACTGGCACCTGATCGCGGGCTTTAACCGATTTGGAATCGCCGTGATGTGGCGGCTCAAAATTTGGGTCATAGGGCAATGAAGGATCACAACGGACTCCGTAATAGTTTTGGGCACGCCGCTCTGTAGGCAAACCGTTATCGTCCCAACCCATGGGGTAGAACACTGCTTTACCCTGCATTCGCTGGTAGCGAGCCAGGCAATCGGTGTGAGTATAAGAGAACACGTGCCCTACGTGCAATGATCCCGAGGCCGTGGGCGGGGGAGTATCAATCGAGAACACCTGCTCGCGCTGCGCTTCGCGGTCAAAAGCGTACACCTGCTGGTCTTCCCAGGCCGCGGCCCAGCGTTCTTCGAGGCCGTCTACGCTTACTCGCTGGGGAACTTTCGGGGCGGGCAAGTGTAGATCTGCTAAATCCCGGTGATCGTGGGGATTACTCATCGGCCATCTCCTATTTCATCTTTTCCCTGTCTACCGGCTCTGCCACCTCTGCGGGTGCAGAAACTGGTGTTTACATACCCTACTAAACTACTCGGTTTCGCAGGCCAACCCCAAAATATTCCGAGCGTCCTCGCCCTCGGAAAATATCGGTAATAGCTGGTACAGCTAAGAGCCTGCTCCCAAGAAACCTTAAACTAGCTAAGGAAATCAGGGGCAGTCTCTACTGCTAGTTTGCACGTCACCAGGTGCTAATTATTTTCTAGTTTTCCTCCGTTCTCGCGAGCAATCTGTTGGTTATAGGGGGTATCCCAATAAACTTCCTGAGTAAGGGAATTGCGTCTAGTCGAGCACACCTTATAAATGTGATAGCCGAACACCACCACATTGGCTACTAGGGCGGCTGCCGCGAGCAATAGCATTGCACTGGGGATGTGCGCGCTGCGATGCGCAAACATGGAATCCTGCATAAAGTGAGGGAAGGTTAACACTATCGCCGACCAGAAGGTCAAGGTATAGGCTCGGTATTGAATCCAAGCTCCTTTACCCAATGCTAAGAATGCGGGAATCGTACAAGAAGCCAGCAAAGCCACACCCGAATACCAGGCGCGATCAGCTAGACAGTGATACACATAGGCAACATTCCACAGATCGTAGGCAATAATCCAACCGACAGTCAGATCTCCCCAGATAATTTGCTTATTTTTACCTTTGGATACGTAGATTCCCATCCAGCCCGAAATCATTAGGAAATTTAGGATTCCAGCGATTCCGTTCATAATGTTCCAAGGCCCGCCCCAGGTAACCATTCCTTGGGAGGGATCCACCCGGTGAATCGAGTAGCACTGGAAATCGCGGATTACGGCCTCGATAATATTCATCACCAAAATCAGCGGAAGAGGGTGGCCAGGCGGGATTATCGGTTACTGGAGGACGCACCTCGTTCACTGCCGGGTCTTGACGACCATAGCGCAGCCATTGGTTGTGAGTAGCTTCGTAAAGTTCGGTGCCATCCCAGCGTCCGGCCGGAGTGCCGTAGCCGAAGAGCTTGCCTCCCAGGACTGCGCGCTTGATCCGGGCTTGCCACTGCGGCTTTTTGCGGAACTCGGCAACCCGCTTCACATATAGGTTCTGTAGGTGCGCCATACAGCCCCCGATTAGTTCAATATTGATCCAGTTAATCGCAGCCGCAAACTTGGTGTCGGGTTCAAATCCGATCCGCCAGTGGTTGATTAATCGGCAGCGATTATCTTTGAGCGGAATCAGATAGAAACACAGGGCAGACCCATAATGTTTCATCCCCGGGTAGCGGAAAGCAAAAGATCCCGGTGCCCGCGGTGGATGTTTAGTATCTACCCATTGGGAAAGATATTTACCAGGGACTACGTCCGCCCATTCCATGGACATACCAGCGAAGTAAACCGCCGCTATATCGCCCGGTTTTAAGGCATCTTTCCCTTGCCGCTGTTCTTGAATTTCGTAGGAATTAAAGAAAGGTAGCCGGTCAAAGCTACGTTCTAGGAACTCTGAGGAATAAGAGCCAGCCTTGTCGCAACCTAGCTGTTTTAGGTGCCGGTACACCGCGTAGGCGGGAGCATCAATATCAATCGCGTAAGTGGAGGAACGACCATTGGAATAACACCGGTCAATCAAGTCATCGGAGGGATAGTGCCACTCATTTTCTTCTTTGGTAGCCTTGCCCGAAAACTGACTGAAGCCGACACCTACCGCGCCTGCGCCACCAACTTCCAATGCTTAATGGATATTGTTTCCGCCCGCTCAATCTCAATGATTGAGGGCTTACCAGAAACCCGTGACATTACTGCTGCTAGTGGTTCTGTCGCCTGGTATCAAGCCGCAGCCGATGCCTTTAAAGCCAGCGGAGTGGGAATAGACCCTGCCACCGGATTCCGCACCATTGGTGGCTACTGGAACCTGCTCTCAAAGAATCCTAACTAACTGCAAAAATGCAAAATAGAACGTTTGTTCGTAGGATAGAGGTGTGGATGAAAAACTGGTAGTTAAAGGGGCACGAGAACACAATCTGCGCAATGTGGGGATTGAGATTCCGCGTGACCAGATGGTGGTGTTTACCGGACTGTCTGGCTCGGGGAAGTCCTCACTGGCCTTCGATACCATTTTTGCCGAAGGACAGCGCCGCTATGTAGAGTCCCTGTCCTCTTATGCCCGCCAGTTTTTAGGTCGTCTGGATAAACCGGATGTGGATTTTATCGCCGGGCTATCTCCGGCCGTTTCTATCGATCAAAAATCTACTTCCCGCAATCCGCGTTCTACCGTAGGTACTATTACCGAGGTCTACGACTATTTGCGGTTGCTGTATGCCCGCGCCGGGCAGGCCTACTGCCCGGTGTGTGGGGAAAAAATCCAGGCGCAAACCGCTCAGCAAATCGTGGATCGCCTGCTAACTCTGCCAGAAAAAACCCGTTTCCAGATATTGGCTCCGGTGGTGCGCGGACGCAAAGGTGAATACAGCGAACTTTTTGCCGAGCTAGTAACCCAGGGATTCTCGGCCGCAGTGGTAGACGGAGAAACCGTGCGCCTGACCCAGCCCCCGCAACTGGAGCGCAAAATTAAACACGATATTTTTGTGCGGGTCGATCGCCTGGTCATGAAAGAGGGCGTGCGCACCCGGCTTTCCGACTCGATAGAAACTGCTTTGAAACTGGCAGACGGACTGGTAGTTGTCGATTTTGTGGATCGAGAGGCATCTGATCCCGAGCGTTCCCGGCGTTTTTCTGAAAACCGCGCCTGTCCCAATGATCACCCCTTACAACTCGAGGAAATAGAGCCGCGAACTTTTTCCTTCAATGCCCCCTATGGGGCTTGCCCGGATTGTTCGGGGTTAGGGTCTCATCTGGAAGTTGATCCGGAACTGGTGGTTCCCAACCCGGAGCTTGCAATTTCTGAGGGCGCTATTGCTCCCTGGTCAACTAAAAATAAATACTTAATGCATATGGTTGCGGGCCTGGGGGAGGAACTAGGCTTCGATCTGGATACTCCTTTTAGCAAGCTATCGGGCTCCCAACAGAAAGCTCTTTTACGTGGACGCGATTACCAGGTAAAAGTAAAGTTCCGGAATCGTTGGGGACGAATGCGCACTTATTCTTCTGGATTTGAGGGTGCGATCCCTTGGATTATGCGCAAACGAGAGGAAACTGAATCCGAGGTAATGCGCGCGCGGTACGAAGGGTATATGCGCCAAGTTCCCTGCTCTACCTGTCACGGGGATCGTCTGAAACCGGAAGTTCTGGCAGTAAAAATTGGGGAACTAAATATCGCGGAGTTAACCAAACTATCGATTTCTGCCAGCGGCAAATACTTGTCGGAAGTAGAACTGACGGGACCGGCCAAGAAAATCGCCGAGCCAATATTGAAAGAAGTACAGGTACGCCTGCAGTTTTTACAAGATGTGGGTCTAGGCTATTTGACCTTGGCGCGGGGAGCCGCCACACTCTCAGGGGGAGAAGCCCAGCGGATTCGTCTCGCCACCCAGATTGGTTCCGGTCTGGTAGGGGTACTTTATGTGCTGGATGAGCCCTCTATTGGGTTACACCAGCGCGATAACCACAAACTAATCGAAACCCTCAAAAAGCTCCGTGACCTTGGAAACACTTTGTTGGTAGTAGAACATGACGAGGACACTATCCGCGCTAGCGACTGGATAGTCGATATCGGGCCGGAAGCCGGCGAACACGGGGGAGAAGTCCTCTACTCGGGGCCGATAGCGGGGATTGCTGACTGTAAGCGTTCTCTTACCGGACAGTATCTAACCGGCAAAAAGCAGATTGCAGTCCCCAAAAAACGGCGCAAGATTGAAAAAGATCGACAAATAAAAATTATTGGGGCGCGGGAAAATAACCTGAAGAATCTCGACGTTTCGATCCCTCTAGGTAAGTTAGTACTGGTCACCGGGGTATCTGGTTCCGGAAAATCTACTTTGATTAACCAGATAATGTATGAGGCCTTAGCGGCAAAGTTGCAGCGCAAAAAAGTGGTTCCCGGTCGCCATAAAGGGATTGAAGGCATCGAACACTTGGACAAGGTGGTACATGTAGATCAAAGTCCGATTGGACGTAATCCCCGTTCTAACCCCGCCACCTATACCGGGGTCTGGGATGCGGTGCGCGCCCTCTTTGCCCAAACCCCCGAGGCGCAGCTGCGCGGATACGGGCCGGGGCGTTTTTCTTTCAACGTCAAAGGAGGACGCTGTGAGGCTTGTAAAGGAGATGGCACGCTTAAGATTGAAATGAACTTCCTGCCTGATGTGTATGTACCTTGCGAGGTATGCGAGGGCGCACGCTATAACCAGGAAACATTAGAAATTAAATACCGGGGCAAATCAGTAGCCGAAGTGCTCGATATGCCAATTAGCGAAGCGGCAGAGTTTTTTGCTCCTATAAATAAGATTTCTCGTCACCTGAACACCCTGGTAGAGGTGGGATTAGGGTATCTGCACCTCGGGCAAAGCGCTACCACCCTTTCTGGTGGGGAAGCCCAGCGGGTAAAACTAGCCAGTGAACTCCAGCGCCGCTCCAATGGACGCACTATTTATGTCCTCGATGAACCTACCACCGGGCTACACCTGGAAGATATTCGCAAATTAATGCTGGTTTTGCAGTCGTTGGTAGACAAGGGCAACTCGGTCATCGTAATCGAACACAATCTGGATGTGATTAAGTGTGCCGATTGGGTAATCGATTTAGGTCCCGAGGGCGGAGACGGCGGGGGTACGTTAGTAGCGCAAGGCACCCCGGAACAAGTAGCAAAAGTGAAAACTTCCTACACCGGGCAGTACCTGCGCTCAATGTTGAAGTGACCTTAATTTGGGTGGGCCACAAGTAAGACTAGCGCTCCTACTTTACGTTTTCGTCTTTTCTGCTGTGCTAATCTACGGAAAAGAGAAACCTATTTTGAATTGGAGATTCGCCAATGGGAGCTCCCCTTATCGATCTAATGCAATTCACTTCGGTGTCCGCCGCAGTCCTTGATCGGGCTCGCAGACGCCCTCGGCAAATAGCGGTCGAACGTCCTTCTGCACTGGGCGCAGCCTGGGAAAAGATCTCCGCATCTTCGTTAGGGGACGCTATCCGAGCAGCTGGGTTAGGTTGGATCGGTTTGGGGCTCAAACCGGGAGATGCGGTCTCTATTTTGGGATCCACCTCTTATGAGTGGATGGTTATGGATTTGGGCGCGCAAGCCGCGGGACTGGTAACGGTACCAATTTATGAAACCGACTCTTATGAGCAAGTAAAGTGGATTACCCAAAAAGCCCAGGTAAAGGCAATTATTACTGATTCTACGGCACAAGCCAATATGATCCGTCAGTTGGATAAAGAACCCGAACTAAGTGGGCAAATCTCGGTGGTTTTCTCTCTAGATGATTCGGGATTTACCCGTCTGTTAGAGCATGGGCGCACAATCTCCCCCTCTAAGCTAGATGAACGCTTAGAACAAATAAGACTTGATGACCTATGCACTATCGTTTTTACTTCCGGGACTACCGGGCGTCCCAAGGGAGTGGAAATCACTCACGCCAACTTTTTGCGCCCCCTAAATGCCGTAATCGAGCGGAAAAGTTGGAATGAATGGATTTTTGATCCCGGCGCCCGGGTGATTTACTTCTTACCGGTAACCCACGTACTCGCGCGTTTCCTGGGGTATCAGCAGCTGGTAGGCCATGGTACCGCTGCGTTCTTGCCAAATCCGAAGACTATCGTGCAAGATATGCAGACGTTTAAACCGAATGCGCTGCTAGTGGTACCCAGGGTGCTGGAGAAAATCTATAACGCTGCCGATGCCACCGCTGGTTCCGGGATAAAGCTGCGGATTTTCCGGATGGCAGCACGCACTGCCGAACAGTGGGCGCGCCTGCAAGAGTCGGGGGGCGAGATTTCTTTCGGACAAAAAGTAAAGATTCGCATTGCGCGGCGGCTAGTTTTAAATAAGATTCGTAAGCTTATGGGCGGGAACTTACAGGGGATTGTCTCTGGGGGAGCGCCCATGGCCGAGCGGCTCGGCCGGTTCTTCATTGGATGCGGAATTGAAGTCTTGCAAGGCTATGGCGCTACCGAAACCACCGGACCGTTGACTATGTCTGACCGAATCGGTAACAAAACCGGATACGTGGGACACGCGCTAGTGTGCAACGAAGTGCGTTTGGGAGAGGGCGGCGAGCTGCAGGCACGGGGAGGCTCGATTATGCGGGGATATCACGGGGAACCAGAACTCACCAGGGAAGCATTTACCGAGGACGGGTGGCTAAAAACCGGAGATATTGCGCAGATTGATGCGGATGGAAACGTTAAAATTACCGGACGAGCCAAAGAAATCATTGTGACTGCCGGAGGGAAGAATGTAGCCCCCGAAGTTCTAGAAGAGCGCCTGAAGGGTCATCCCCTAATCTCGCAAGTGATGGTGGTGGGAGATAATAAACCCTTCGTAGCAGCCCTAGTCACTCTAGATAAAGAAATGCTGCCTACCTGGCTAAAGAATCACGGTATGGCGCAGATGGATGTTACCCGCGCGGCTCGGGATCCCCGGGTACTGGAAGCCCTGCAGCGGGCAGTCCAACGTACCAATCGGGCAGTGTCCCGGGCAGAATCTATCCGGAAGATCAAAATAATTACTACCGATTGGACTACCGAGAACGGAATGCTGACTCCGTCGCTAAAAATCAAGCGTAATCGGATTCGCTCTATCTATCGGGAACAAATCGAGGATCTCTATGCCAAGACGGATAAGAAATAGCCCCGGTTCTCTTTCGTACCCTGCCGAGGCTATATCGTCCATAATCGCTTAAGCAGATCAGCCGGCCTATAAGCCGGGTTCTGTACTGGCAAAGCCAGTGGCGACCATCTATCTTAGACCTGCGTTACCGCCTGCCTTTAGCAACCTACCCGCAAGTTAAAAGCGGACCACCCAACTTGCTGCTTGGTCTTGCTCCGGATGGGGTTTACCTAGCTGGCCAAGTCACCTTGACCACTGGTGGTCTCTTACACCGCCTTTTCACCCTTACCAACGCAACGCGTGGCGGTTTGTTTTCTGCGGCACTAGCCCGCGGGTCACCCCGGGTGGCTGTTAGCCATCATCCTGTCCTGTGGAGCCCGGACTTTCCTCGACTATCGCTAGCCGCGGCCGCCCGGCCGACTGATCCGGGTCAATAATACCCAAATCCGCCCTCTAATCGAAAGCAAAGTGCCAGCGGATGGATGCTCCCAGCTAAACCGGAGGTACCGATTATTCCAGGGTTGCTAGACTGTAAGACATGGTTGCCTATATAGATATTCACCCAGTTAATCCCCAAGCGCGGCTAATCACGAAAGCTGCTGACATTATTCGAGATGGGGGCGTGATCGCTTACCCCACGGATTCCGGTTACGCCCTCGGCTGCAAACTTGGAAATAAAGCGGGGCTGGAACGGATACAAACTATCCGCAAGCTGCCTAAAACCCATAACTTCACCCTTATTTGCCACGATTTTAAGCAATTGGGGAAGTTGGTAATCGTTGATAATTCAGCGTTTAAGCTGATAAACAGGCTTACCCCCGGGCCGTTTACCTTTATTATGAAGGGCGATAAGGCGGTGCCGCGGATTATGGTTAATCCCAAGAAAAAGACTGTGGGGGCACGAATTCCCAATCATGTAACTACTTTGGCTCTGGTAGAAGAATTGGGGGAGCCTCTAATGTCCTCCACTTTGATTTTGCCGGACAAGGAAGTTCCGGAAGCTAACGGCTGGGAAATCCGCGATGAAATCGGTTACCTGTTAGATGCAGTTATCGAAGGACCGGTAGAAGAAGCCCGCCCCACCACGGTTATTGATCTGAGCGGCTCAGTGCCTGAGGTGGTGCGCCAGGGCGCCGGTGATCTTTCGGATGTAATGATCTAGTGGATCTTTTCCAACAGGCCGCGCTTAACGAACAGGGGATCCCCGCGTTCTCGGACACCGCGCCCTTGGCGGTGCGGATGCGGCCGCTCAGTATTGACGAGGTAGTCGGACAAGCACACTTGCTGGAGCCGGGTTCTCCCTTGCGACGGCTTTTAGAACCTCAAGGCAGCGCCGGACAAGTTAGCTCTATTATTTTTTATGGGCCGCCGGGCACGGGGAAAACCACGCTTGCCTATTTGGTAGCCACCGCCTCGCAGCGTAACTTCGTGGAGGTCAGCGCGGTTTCTGCCGGGGTTAAAGAAGTACGGGCTGTTATAAAGCAGGCACGCGAGCAGCTACGCGCCACTGGTAAACAAACCGTGCTTTTTGTGGACGAGGTACATCGTTTCTCCAAGTCCCAGCAAGACGCCCTTCTGCCGGCGGTGGAAAATTCTTGGGTTATTTTGGTAGCTGCCACTACCGAGAATCCTTCCTTTTCCATAGTTTCTCCGTTGCTTTCGCGCTCTTTGCTGCTCACTTTAAACCCGCTAAATAAGCAGGACGTGAAAGGAGTACTGCGCCGCGCCCTTACCGATGAACGCGGACTGAAAGGTAAGGTAACTGCTGACGAGGACGCTTTAAATCGCCTCGCGGATTTGGGGGGAGCCGACGGACGCAAAGCGCTTACCTTACTAGAGGCCGCCGCTGAGGGGGCGTTAACGGCGGGGCGTAGCGCCCTCAGCACTGAAGATATAGCTCGCGCCGCCGACACTGCAATAGTGAAATATGATCGCGATGATCACTACGACGTTATCAGTGCCTTCATAAAATCCATGCGTGGTTCCGACGTCGATGCTACCTTGCATTACTTGGCACGCATGATCGAAGGGGGAGAAGACCCGCGTTTTATTGCGCGGAGAATCATGATTTGTGCCAGTGAGGACGTGGGGATGGCAGATCCGGAAGCACTAGAAATTGCAGTCAG
Source organism: uncultured Varibaculum sp. (assembly GCF_902489465.1). Lineage (GTDB taxonomy): Bacteria > Actinomycetota > Actinomycetes > Actinomycetales > Actinomycetaceae > Varibaculum. The sequence goes on from NZ_CABTZZ010000005.1 coordinate 54,145, forward strand.
CGCTGCCCAGGCAGTCCAGATGATCGGAATGCCGGAGGGGAGGATTATTTTGGCACAGGCAGCCGTGGCAGTAGCGACCGCCCCGAAATCCAATGCCTCCTATTTGGGAATTGAAGCCGCCATTAAAGATGTGCGTGCCGGGAAAAGCGACCCGGTGCCTAGCCATCTGCGTGATTCTCATTACGCTGATGCTAAAAAAATGGGAGTGTCTGGATATAAATATGCGCATAATTATCCGCACCATATTGTTACGCAAACTTATCTACCTGCGTCGTTAGTTGGAACTCAGTATTATCACCCGACCGATAACGGCTACGAAGATTTGGTATCTAAGCGTTTGCATACTATCCGAGGCATTTTGGCAAATGGCAATGGTAAGCAGAAATAAGCTAGTCTAAAACAGTTGTCTACAGACAACCCTGGGGTCTTAGCCCGCGTGGTGACCCCACCGGCAATACCGGTGAATGAAAATTGAAGAACACATACAGGAGAAAACAAAATGGCAAATAAACGTGCACGTAAGCAGGTTCGACTATCTCGCGCTCTGGGGATCGCGCTGACCCCCAAGGCACAGCGTTACTTCGACCGCCGCCCCTATGGGCCGGGTGAACATGGACGGGCTCGCCGTCGCAGCGAATCTGACTACGCGATCCGTTTGAAGGAAAAACAGCGTCTGCGTGCCCAATACAATATCCGCGAGGCTCAGATGCGCCGCCTATTCGAAGAGGCGCGGCGGATTAAGGGCATGACCGGTGAAAACCTGATCGTACTGCTAGAGTCCCGTTTGGATGCCCTGGTCTTACGTTCTGGTTTTGCCCGCACCATGCCACAGGCTCGGCAGACAGTAGTTCACCGTCACGTGCTGGTCGATGGCAAGCAGGTTGACCGCCCCTCCTACCGGGTAAAGCCTGGTCAGGTTATCCAGATTTGCCCCAAGTCCCAGACTAAAGATCCCTTTATTGTGGCGGCAGCGGGTTCTCACCGCGATGTGCTACCGGATGTGCCCCCCTATTTGGATGTGAACTTAGAACAGCTACAGGCAACCTATTTGCGACTTCCTGAGCGTGATGAAATCCCAGTAATCTGCGATCTGCAGATGGTGGTTGAGCACTACTCACGCTAAGTAATTATTCTTGTTGCCTGATGCCTCCCGATTTTTCGGGGGGCATCAGGCATATTTTGCTTGGTTCTGACACTGATGCTCGGTAGGGTAAAATCCAGCTATACACAAGCATTCTTTAGGAAGGAAGAACAATGAGCGTGGGTGAGGTTGCTTCATTAATCGCCGCTTTAGCGTTTTTGCTACTGGTCGTGTTTCTGGCGATACCTCTATGGAAGCTGGGGAAAGTATTTGACCAGCTTCAAGGATCAATTAAGCAGGTAGCAGCGGATACGGGCGATACCGTTAAGGAAGTTTCCCAAACGGTACGGGATGCCAACGCCCAGTTGGTGCGGGTCGATGCAGTTACCACTTCCGCAGCGCAGGTTGCACAGGATATCTCTGCGGTTTCTACCTTGGTTTCTTCTACCTTTGCCGGCCCTTTGATTAAACTCTCTGCCTTTTCTTACGCCGCCCGGAGAATGTTTAACCGGAAAGGGCAAGACTAATGAAGAAACTAGTGAAACTGGGAATTGCCGTGGCGGTTGTGGGTGCTATTGCGTATTCGATACCCCCGGTACGTCAGCGGATACAAGCTGCCGGAGCCGCTTTCCAGAAAGATTTTGAAGTCCGAGAAAGGCAATTGCGGGCGGCGTTAATGCCACAAACCACCCCCTTAAGTTAATCGCATGTTCAATAGGAGGTAGCTCCTCCTCACTAAGATCTAGAGGCATAATGCAAACTTCTGAAATTCGTTCCCGTTGGCTCGACTATTTTGCAAAACAAAATCATCATTTAGCAGAGTCTGTTCCCCTGGTGTCCCCAGATAAATCGATTCTGTTCACTATCGCGGGAATGGTGCCGTTCATTCCCTATATTGTAGGAACCGAGCCGGCACCTTGGCCGCGGGTCGCCAGTGTGCAAAAGTGCATCCGCACCAACGATATTGAAGAAGTTGGTAAAACTACCAGGCATGGCACTTTCTTCCAAATGTGCGGGAACTTTAGTTTCGGTGACTATTTCAAAGAGGGTGCCTCCACCATGGCCTGGGATCTGCTCACCGGTTCTGTCGACGAAGGCAAATACGGCCTGGATGGCGATAAGTTGTGGGTAACTATTTGGGAAAACGATGCTGAAGCCGAGGACATATGGCTAAATCAAATCGGCCTCGACCCGATGCATCTACAAAAGCTGCCCCGTGAAGAAATCTTTTGGGATACTGGGCAGCCCGGTCCGGCCGGACCGTGTGCTGAAATCCACTTTGATCGGGGAAGCGGTTACGGCCCGGAAGGTGGCCCCGAAGTAGATACCGGTGGCGACCGCTATCTGGAACTGTGGAACCTGGTTTTTGATCAATACTTACGCGGTGAAGGACGCGGTAAAGACTATCCGCTGCTGGGCGAGCTAGATGAGAAATGCATTGATACCGGCTTAGGTTTGGAGCGTCTGGCGTTTTTGCTGCAAGGCAAGGACAATATGTACGAGATTGACCAGGTGTTCCCGGTGATTGAAAAGGCTCAGGAGCTATCTGGGAAACGCTACACGCAGGGTAAAACTTCCAATGATCCTAATGACGTCCGGATGCGGGTAGTAGCTGACCATGTGCGCAGCGCTTTAATGCTCATTGGGGATGGAGTGCGTCCCGGTAATGATGGTCGCGGATATGTACTGCGTCGCCTGATTCGCCGAGTAGTTCGCGCCATGCGACTCTTAGGGGTAGAAAAACCGGTTTTTCCGGATCTTTTGCCGGTTTCCAAGCGTGAAATGGCAGCCTCCTACCCCGAATTAGACCGGGATTGGGAAACCATTTCTACTGTGGCTTACGAGGAAGAAGAAGCCTTTAGGCGCACGCTAGAGTCCGGAACTTTAATTTTTGACCAGGCGGTGTCCCAGATGAAGAAACGCCACGCGACCGAGCTATCTGGTAAAGATGCCTTTACTTTGCACGACACCTATGGTTTTCCAATTGACCTCACGATTGAGATGGCCGCCGAACACGGTATTGAGGTTGATCGCGAGAAGTTCACCGAGTTAATGCAGGAACAAAAGAACCGTGCCCGCGAAGATGCTCGGACTAAAAAGACTGGGCACGTGGATGCGCGTATCTATCATGAACTGGAAGCTGAACTCGGTCACGAAGTCGAGTTCGTGGGATATACCGAAGATAGCTGCAACGCCAAAGTGATTGGACTGCTAGCTGATGGACAGGCAGTACCGGCTGTTTCTACCGGAAGCAACGTCGAAATCGTCTTAGATGCCACTCCGTTTTATGCGGAAATGGGCGGACAGCTGGCTGATCACGGAGTAATCCGTTCCTTCCAGGGAGCTAAGTTTAAGGTCGAAGATGTGCAAAGTCCGGTCGCCGGTCTGCGGGTACACCGCGGAACTCTTCAAGCGGGACAACTCGCAGTAGGTGACGAAGTGGTAGCCGCGATTGATACCGCTCGCCGCCAAGCGATTGCCCGTTCCCATACGGCAACCCATATGTTACATAAGGCGTTGCAGGAGACTTTAGGCGCCCAGGCCACCCAGGCAGGCAGTGAAAATAACGAAAACCGGCTGCGTTTTGATTTCCACCACGGTAAATCGCTAAATGATGATCAAACAGAGCAGATTTTTGACCGGATTAATGATCAGCTGCGTGAAAATCTGCCGGTTAATACCGAGATTATGTCATTAGAAGCTGCCAAAAAGTCCGGTGCTACCGCGTTATTCGGGGAAAAATATGGGCAAGAAGTTCGGGTAGTTGATATTGGTAACGGCTGGGATCGCGAGCTTTGCGGCGGTACCCACATGCCAACCACCGGATACCTTGGACAGGTAGTTTTGATGTCTGAAAGCTCTATCGGGTCAGGGGTTAGACGAATCGAGGCTCTAGTAGCCGATAAAGCCGCTGATTTTCAGGCAAAAGAGCATGAACTAATTACCCAAATCGCCAAGATTATGGGAACTAAGCCAGAAATGATTCCTGCCCGAATTGATGATGCACTACTTCGCCTGCGTCATGCCCAAAAAGAACTAAACCGTCTGCAGCAAGAGAATCTGTTATCACGGGTAGGGGAGTTAGCGGCCTCTGCCAAAGAGATTGCGGGAAAGCGGGTAATCAGCTTTAATGCGGGACAGGTGCCTGGGGAAGCCCTCAGGGTACTTGCAGAAGCACTGCGTCAGCATTTACACGATGCCAATGCGGTAGTAGCAGTAGGGGGCGTATTTAAAGATCGTCCCTCGGTAGTTGTTGCCACTACCGCTAGCGCTCGCGAAAAAGGACTTAAAGCCGGGAATTTGGTGAAGATCGCTGCCCAAACCATGGGAGGCGGCGGAGGAGGCCGACCCGACCTGGCACAAGGCGGAGGTAAAGACGCAGGTAAGCTTACTGAGGCTCTGCAAGCGATTGAACGCGAGATTGCAAATAGCTGATGCGTACTGGTGTCAGACTGGCGATAGATCTGGGTACTAGACGCATCGGGGTGGCTCGCTCCGATGCGGCAGGTATCTTGGCGTTGCCGGTGGAAACTGTTTACCGTGACGGCGGGCAAGAAATGTTTCGCATCACGGAATTGGTAGCTGAGTACAATGCCCAGGAAATCATCATTGGCCTACCGCGTTTACTCAGTGGAAAAGAGGGCAAAAATGCCGCCGACGTGCGCGCGTGGGGCGCCGAATTGGAACAGCTGTTACCAACTTGTAACATAAGACTTGTAGATGAACGGCTCACCTCGGTGAGCGCTCATCAGCAGTTGCGCTCTGCCGGAGTTGGAGGGCGTGACCATAAGAGCGTCGTAGACCAACAGGCTGCAGTGCTAATCCTGGAGCAGGCGCTTGAGATAGAACGGCGAACCGGACGTCCCCCGGGATTGCCACTGGCTAACGGATCTGAAAGCGAGGGAGCCTGATGAGCCGGGAGGAAGAAACTGCTGAGGTTAGGAGGCATTTTCCATCCCGCCGCGCCGATAAGAACAGCGTAGCGGAGCCTGCACAAATGCCAGATTCTGCTAACCTCGACAGCTATTGGGAAGGGGAGTCTAAAGCGACTGCTCCTTCTCGGTCAGCCGTTACCGGACGCAGTGCCCGGCGGAAAGCTCGCCGTAAAAAGCGTACTATTGCGGCAGTGGTAATCCTGGTGGTCATTGGATTAATTACCGGAGCCTCGGTTATCGCTGCCAAAGAACTCGGAGGAATTAGCGGAATAATTTCTGGGGGTGAAGACTATGAAGGCAAAGGCACCGGGGAAGTAATCATCGAGATTCCGGAAGGAGCCTCGGGCAAAACTATCGGAGGAATCCTCGAAAAAGAAGGAGTAATCGCGGACGCGGACGTCTTCGCCGACATATTTAAGAAAAACTCTTTGGCGCAAGGGGTGCAAGCCGGACGATTCCGAATGCACAAACGGATGTCTTCCCGAGAAGCCCTGGCAATGCTGCTAGATCCAACCTCCAAAGCAGATATTAAGGTAACTATTCCCCCCGGGTTTACCGTTAAGCAAATTAAGACCCGCTTAGAAGAAACTGCCGGTTTCAACGCTGATCAAGTGGCTGAGGCCTTCGCAGATCCCGCCGAATACGGTATCCCCGGGCAAAGTGAAGAGTCTTTCGAAGGCTGGCTAGCTCCCGATACCTATACCGTTTCCACCAAACAGAGCATAAAAGATCTGGTAAAAACCATGGTGGACACTCAGATCAAACGCTTAGATGAGGCGGGAGTGGCTCCCGAGCAGCGAGCGGGCGTCCTCATTAAAGCTTCTATCTTAGAAAAAGAAGTCAACCTCGATAAATATTACGCCCAGGTCGCTAGGGTTATAGAAAACCGTCTCCAAGATAATCCGGATACACACGGATTCTTACAAATGGATTCCACGGTGGTTTATGGCCTCGGCCGCTCGGGAGGAATTCCCAGTAGCCAAGATCTAAAACAAGACACCCCCTATAACACTTATAAACATAAGGGACTGCCCCCAACTGCAATCGGAACCGTAGGGCTAAAAGCACTGCAAGCAGCGGTGAAACCGGCTGATGGCAAATGGCTCTACTTCACCACGGTCAATCTGGACAGTGGGGAAACTAAGTTTGCCCTCACTTTAGAAGAACAGAAGAAGAACGTGGAGGAACTTAAGCAGTGGTGCCAGGAAAACCAGGGCAAATGCAAACGCTAACTCCCTGGGCAGCGGTAATCGGATCACCGATTCACCATTCGCTGTCTCCAGTTCTCCATCTGGCAGCCTATCGGGATCTCGGGCTAAATATTGACTATCGCCGGATAGAGGTCACCAAGGAGGCGGTGGAGCCATTTTTGGCTAGCTGGCCTCAAAACCTGGTGGGACTGTCGGTGACTATGCCTTTAAAGCAGGTGATTATGCCTCTGCTATCCCAAGTTGATGGGTTAGCCAAAGCAACCGGAGCTGTAAATACCGTAGTTCCCTTCCCGGGAGGAACCACCGCCGGATTTAACACCGATGTTTATGGGCTGGTGGCAGCCATTAAAGAGGCTAAGGGCCCAGATTTCAGCCCCGAAAAAGCGGTCATAGTAGGATCTGGGGCTACTGCTTCCTCGGCGCTAGCAGCTTTAGCCGAACTTGAAGCCGCTCAGATTAATCTGCTGGCGCGCAGAGTATCGGGGACAGGTAACGCCCTTCAGGCGGCGACCCGGTTAGGAATCGATCACGGATATATTCCCCTAGCCGCCAGTGATAAAGCCCGAGAAACCTTGCAGGCAGCGGAGTTGATTATTTCCACCGTTCCCCGTGAAGTTCTGGATCGTTTTTATAAAACTATTTCCTTTAACCCGGGACAAACCGTATTAGACATTGTGTATGACCCTTGGCCAAGTGAACTCGTAAAACAAGCTCGCCGCGGCGGTGCCAGTATAATTTCCGGCAAATCCATGCTGCTACATCAAGCCCAAATGCAGGTTAAGTTATTTACTTCCCGCACTCCCGATCTAGAAGCTATGCGAACGGCTCTCAAGGAGGTATAACGGCATGAAAATGCAATTGTTAGTCCTAGTTATCGCGCTAATATTCGCGGGAGTTGGAAACCTGGCATACGGGTTACCCAAGGTAGATAAGTATTTTCGCCTTTCTGGACGAGGGAGAGCATTTTGGAATAAACCGTGGGTGATAGGTCTGATAGCTGGGGTTGCGGTGGGAACTGCAGTAATTATACGGTTCGGATCCATCAATTTACTGCTACTGTTTCCCTTACTTACCCTGGGAACAGTGCTTTCAGTTATCGATGCGGGCACCCAAAGGCTCCCGCGCTCGATGACTCTAACTTTCTTGATCCTGGTGGTAGCAGTGGTTATCTTGGCGGGTTTTATTACCGGACAGTGGGTAAAACCGGCTTATGCTCTCATCGTAGCGATCGGAAGCTTTATACTGCTACTCCCGGGTACTTTTGTACGTCACGGTATAGGTGCCGGTGATTTGCGGCTAGTTCCCCTCTTGGTGGGATTGGCTACCTGTTCCTCTTGGCATTGCCTATTGGTTATGGGGATCCTTTCCGTAGTAGGTAGTGGCCTGTGGGCGCTTTATCTGGTGATAGCGAAGAAAGCTAGCGGTTCTACCCGCATTGCTTTCGGGCCGTGGCTGCTAGCAGCCACCTATATCGCTCTGCTAGTGGTTCCTCGCTAGAAAACGTAGTTTTTTAGCCGGGGTACTTAGCTGTTCTAGAAGTGGAAAGCTGGGCCGCAATAATTGGTTCCATGAAAGAATGAAGCCATGTTGAGATGGATGAGCGCCGGTGAATCGCATGGCCCCGCGCTGGTAGGAATCTTGGAAGGAATGCCCGCGGGGGTAGAAATCACGACCGCAAAAGTCGCCGAGTATTTAGCCAGTCGGCGCGCCGGCTATGGACGCGGGGCTCGCCAGAAGTTTGAGCAGGATCGTGCCCATCTGGTAGGTGGGGTGATCAGAGGAAAGACTACCGGAGCTCCCATAGCACTGCTGATAGACAATAGCGAATGGCCAAAATGGGAAACGGTGATGAGCCCGGATCCGGTAGCTCCGCAGGCACTAAGAATCGATGCTGGAAAAGGCGACCAGCGGGAAATTGCTCGCAATAAACCTTTGACGCGTCCTCGTCCCGGACACGCGGACCTTGCGGGAATGCTGGCCTATGATCTGGAAGAGGCTCGCCCGGTTTTAGAGCGTGCCAGCGCCCGAGAAACCGCGATGCGGGTGGGACTGGGAGCCTTCGCGCAAGAATTCTTAAAACAAGCCGGCGGAATAGAGCTGGTTTCCTATGTAACTCAAATTGGAAAAGCCGAGCTACCAGTCAATTATCCAGTTCCGGACTTGAATCAACAGGACAACCTAGCTGAAAACCCGGTTAGGTGTCCCGATAAAACCGTTAGCGATCAAATGATTTCCCAGATCGATGCGGCTAAGAAAAATGGCGACACTATTGGGGGCAGTGTCGAGGTAGCTGCCTATGGGGTGCCGATTGGTCTCGGCAGCCATGTGGCGGCAGACCGGCGCTTAGATACTCGTTTAGCGGCAGCTCTAATGTCGATCCCCGCGGTGAAAACCGTAAAAATAGGCGATGGCAATCAGCCTTATCTGCCAGGGTCGGCGGCTCATGACGAGATTGTTCGGGCAGAAAACGGAGAAATAACCCGAGCTTCCAACCATGCGGGCGGGATCGAAGGTGGCATGTCGAACGGACAGCTAATCCGGGTCAGTTGTGCCTTCAAACCGATCTCTACCGTACCTCGTGCTTTGCGCAGTATTGATCTGGCAAGCGGGGAAGAAAGTCGGGCGATCCATCAACGCTCCGATACTTGCGCGGTAGTTCCCGGGGCGGTAATCGCCCAGGCACAGGTGGCATTAGTCCTCGCTGATGCTTTGCTGGAGCATGTGGGGGGATATTCCGTAGATCAGGTACGCGAGAACCTGCAGGCCTACCAAAAGCGCGTGGAGGCGAGGCTATGACTAGCCAAAAACAAATAGTTTTTATTGGTTTGCCTGGCAGCGGTAAAACCTCGGTAGGCAGGCTCGTGGCCTCACGGTTAGCTTGTTCCTTCCGCGACGCTGATCAAGTGCTTAGCGAGCAGGCAGGAATGTCGATCCCCGAGATTTTTGCTACCCGCGGTGAGGACGGCTTTCGCGAGCTAGAAGTAAAGACTATTGCGGAACTACTCGCTAGCGACACTGCGGTGCTAGCTCTTGGTGGAGGCGCGCTCACCCGGGAGGAAACCCGCTTAGCGCTGACAGGTAAAGATGTGGTTTTCCTAGATGTTTCACCTTCCCAGGCGGCTGCCCGCGTGGGTAAAGGTACTGACCGTCCACTTTTAACTGGTGCCGACAGTCCCAGTGGGAAGCTAGCACAATTAGCAGTTCAGCGCCGTGACAGCTACCTGGAAGCTGCTACCTTAATCGTTCCCGCTAACGGCACTCTTAGCGAAGTCTCCTCCGCGGTAATGCGGGGATTAGGCAGAAAGGAGCAGCTCCCGGTTCGCCGCTACAACCTGGGTACTTTGGCTGCTCTACCAACGCAGTTTAAGGGAACGTCGCGGGTGATTCCGGTAACTTCCGGTGCCGGGTACCAGGTCATCGTGGGGCAGGGGGCAGGAACCGCCCTCACTCAGATGCTACAAGAGCGTCCTCGGAAAGTATTCTTAATCTATCCGCCGCCACTTTCTGGCGCTGCCCGTAACTTGGCTAATAGCCTCACCCAATCTGGACAAGTTGTGAAATTATTCGAGCACCCGGATGGAGAAGGAGCCAAAAATATCCGGATCGTGGAAGATGCCTGGCGCTGTCTGGGTGAAAACCATTTTTCTCGCGAGGACGCGGTGGTGGCGCTAGGAGGCGGAGCGACTACCGATATGGCGGGCTTCGTAGCTGCCACCTGGCTGCGAGGAATTGAATTAATTAACCTACCAACTTCTTTGTTGGCGATGGTAGATGCGGCCATAGGAGGCAAGACCGGAATCAACACTTCCCTAGGAAAGAATCTGGTGGGATCGTTTTATCCGCCAAGCGCCGTTATTTGTGACCTCGATTATTTGCATACGCTACCGCCGCGACAGTTACGTGCCGGCTTAGCAGAGGTCATTAAATGCGGCTTTATTGCGGATCATAAAATATTGCAGCTGCTAGCTGGGCACCGCCCCGACACGCTGATGCGTTTTCCTGCCACTATGGAAGAAATAATTAGCCGCGCCATTAATGTTAAGTCCGGAGTAGTTAGCCAAGACCTGCGGGAAGGGGGCATGCGGGAGTGTCTGAACTATGGGCATACCCTCGCCCATGCGATAGAAAAGGCTAGTGCCTACCAAGTGCTACATGGGGAAGCGGTAGCCATCGGGATGGTGTTTGCTGCCCAGGTGGCAGTGGAAATGGATCTGCTCACGCCCTCGCAAATGCAAAATCAACGCCGCCAGATTGCCGCGGCGGGGTTGCCGACCGTTTGCCCGCAATATCGCTTTGAGCAACTGGTGAAAATCATGGCTTCGGATAAAAAAGTTCGCGGGGGAGTTATCCGCATGGTACTCACCAACAGTCGCGGACAGATTCAGGTCACCCCAATCACCGATTACCAGCTACTACAGCGAGCTTTTAATGCTATAAACCGGGCTGGTACCGTTGCGGACTCTCCGCCTTTTCCGGGTCAGGTGCAGCCAAATGAATAGGATTGTATTCTTGATTGGGCTGCCTGGAAGCGGAAAATCTACTATCGGGGAAGCGCTAGCAAGAAAATTCGGGTGGAACCTGGTTGCTACCGATAGTGAGGTAGCCGCCGAATTGCAGGTTGCGGCGGATACTGCGCTGCTAACAGTAGGGGAGGAGCGCTATCGCGAGGTTGAACGGGAAATATTGCGCGATCTCTTGCATGATCTGCCCCGCGAAAACACCATCGTGGATTGTGGCTCCGGCGCCTTAGATAACCCGCAAACCTTGAGTGAGCTGCAAGGCTTGCCTGGTGCTGAAGTGCTGGAACTGGTGATTGACCTATCGACTATGGCCGATCGCGCCGGGCTCAATCGCCCTCGCTCCCTAGGATTGGGGATGCCGCGGGCGTGGTTGCGGCAGATGGGGCAGGAGCGACGCCAGCGATGGCAGGTTCTGCATCCCTTAACGGTAGATGTTTCGGATTTATCGAAAGTGCAGGCGCTGCAAAAGGTGGCGGAGGCTTTGAGCCTAGGAAGTGAAAGTACCGGTTAGGGGCAATATTTTCAACCGTCGCGCGATTAAAGTAAAGTAGTAACGATTGATTTTGACTTGGGGGTATTAAGTTGGCGACAACAAATGATTTGAAAAACGGTCTGGTACTAAAACTTGACAACCAGTTATGGCAGGTTGTGGAGTTCCAGCATGTTAAACCGGGTAAAGGTCCGGCTTTCGTGCGTACCAAGATCAAGAATGTTTTAAGTGGCAAAACGGTTGATCGTACCTTTAATGCCGGGGTAAAAGTTGAGACCGCAACAGTTGATCGTCGGGATATGACCTACCTGTACCAAGATGGTACTGATTTCGTCTTCATGGATGACAACACCTATGAGCAGGTGATGATTACCTCGGAAATCGTAGGAGACGCCAAGAACTTCCTCATTGAAAATCAGCGCGCAGTAGTCGCTTTTCATGATGACCAGGTATTGTTCCTGGAGCTGCCCGCCTCGGTAGTCATGCAGATTACCCATACTGAGCCCTGGCTGCAGGGTAATCGTTCTTCTGCGGGAACCAAACCGGCGACCGTAGAGACTGGTTATGAAGTTCAGGTTCCGCTGTTTGTGGAAGAGGGCGAGAAAATTAAAGTTGATACCCGCTCCGGTGATTACATCTCCCGGGTTAAGGAATAGTAGCTAGTGTCCAAGAATCGGCTATCTCGGCGTACCAAAGCCCGGCGACGGGCAGTTGATACCCTTTACGAAGCTAATCTCAAAGGTCTAGATCAAGACCCGGATGATTTGCGGGAGCTGGTACTTCAGCGACAACAACTCACTACCGCGCAAACCACCTTGCCTGATTATGCGGCAGAAATTGCCGAGGGCGTGGCTGAGCATCTTTTCGATATCGATATGACGCTCAGCCAGTATTCTCGGGCATGGGCGCTAGATCGCATGCCCAAACCGGATCTAGCGATTTTGCGTTGCGGAGTGTGGGAGATTCTTTACAATGAGGATGTCCCCTGGAAGATTGCAGTAGACGAAGCGGTAGGTACCGCGCGAGCGATTTCCACTCCGGAATCACCAGACTTTATAAACGGAGTGCTAGATGCTATCGGGCGCTCCACTGACAATAATTCAAGTGAGTAGTAGCCCTTGAGGCATAAAACTGACGCTTGCGTCCTCGCCAGCCTGGCTGCACTCAGCTTTTAGGAGGCAGCTATGAGCGCAATAGTTTTCCGCGGAGCAAATATCCTGGGGGAAAATCGCGCCGATATTTTGGTAGAGGGCGAAGAAATCCGCCAGGTCGGCACCAATTTGTCGGTAGAAGTCGGCACGGGAGTTAGCGAAGTTGATGCCCAGGGTCTAATAGCGTTGCCTGGACTGGTGGATCTGCATACCCATTTGCGTGAGCCCGGCGGGTGTGACGCTGAAACTGTTGACACTGGTACTGCCGCGGCCGCTAAGGGCGGATATACCGCAGTTTTCGCCATGGCGAATACTACCCCTACCCAGGACTGTCCACCGGTAGTTGAGCAAGTCCTGGATTTAGGGCGTAAAGCCGGCCGGGTAGATGTATATCCGGTGGGCGCAGTCACTAAGAATCTGGAGGGAAAAGAGCTTTCGGATCTTAAGGGAATGCATCAGTCGCGGGCTGCGGTAAACGTGTTTAGTGACGATGGCAAATGTGTTTTCGATCCGCTGCTGATGCGGCAGGCTTTAGAGATTGTCCGCGATTTTGACGGGGTTATTGCCCAGCATTCCCAAGAGCCGCGCCTGACTGAAGACTCGCAAATGAACGAGTCTTACTTAGCGGAAGAACTTGGGCTAAAGGGCTGGCCGACCGTTGCGGAAGAGATGATTATTGCCCGCGATATTTTGCTGTCTCTCTACCTGGATGTGCGAATTCACGTCTGCCACCTGTCAAGCGCCAGAGCGGTAGAACTGGTGCGTTGGGGCAAATCCCAAGGTGCACGTATAAGTGCGGAGGTCACGCCCCATCATTTATTCCTCACCCAGGAAGAAGTAAGAGGGCGAGATCCGCTATTTAAAGTAAATCCGCCGCTACGGTCACAAAAAGACGTGGAGGCAGTGCAGGCCGGATTAGCAGACGGCACCATAGACCTGGTGGGCACCGATCATGCTCCGCATCCTCGCCGGCTCAAAGACTGCGATTTTGAATGCGGTGCTTTTGGGATGATCGGACTGGAAACTGCACTGGCAGTGGTGGCTACTACTATGGTGCAAAACGGAAAAATGACTTGGCGCGATCTGGCACGCGTCATGTCGGTTACCCCGGCAAGAATTGGGAAAGCCGAGGGGCAGGGAGAGGAAATCACTGCCGGATCGGTAGCAAATCTATGCTTTGTATCTGCCGATACTTCCTGGCAGGTTCACCGCGAGAGACAAGTTTCTCGCTCCGATAACACTCCTTTTGTGGGCAAGGAACTACTGGGGCAGGTGCGCCACACTATCTATCGGGGCAATCCCACAGTTTTAGCTGGAAAGTTACAGTTTTAAGGAGGAAATGTGCGTCGCTACGGGTTACGTTTAGCGCAGGCTATGGAGGAAAGAGGCAATGTTTGTGTAGGTATTGACCCTCACTCCTCACAGCTTTCTGCTTGGGGATTGGAGGACAACCTCCAGGGCTTGCGTACCTTCTCCTTAACTTTGGTGGAAGCGATGGCGGGGCAAGTACCGGTAGTAAAGCCCCAATCGGCGTTTTTTGAACGTTTCGGTGCAAGCGGTATCAAGGTGCTGGAGGAAGTACTGGCGGCTTGCCGTGAGGCGGGTTTATTAACGATTTTGGATGTTAAACGTGGTGATATCGGTTCCACAATGGCCGGTTACGCGCAGGCGTATTTGAGCGCAGATTCCCCGCTCGCAGCGGATGCGATTACGCTCTCGCCCTACCTGGGATATGGTTCGCTGGCGCCGGCTCTAGACTTAGCCAAGGACAATGGGAAAGGGATCTACGTTTTAGCCCTTACTTCTAATCCGGAAGGATTCCAGGTTCAACATGCCCAATGTGCCAGCGGTAGAAGCGTGGCGGCCGACATAATTTCGCAGGCTGAACACACAAATAAAACAGTTAGTGATCAAGGTCATATCGCAGATGTGGGTTTGGTTGTGGGCGCCACCACCGGAAATGCCGCGAAAGATTTAGGAATAGATTTTTCAGCATTTTCGGGATCGATTTTATCGCCGGGAATTGGCGCTCAAGGGGCTACACCAGCAGATATACAAAAAATATTCGGAAAAAGTACCTTCCGGGTACTGGCATCAACTTCCCGGGGAATATCTTCAGCTGGTCCGAAAGTATCAGCTTTGCAAGCGGCCTCCAGGCGAATAATTGAACAAATGAGTGATATTTTTCGCAACTGATCTGGCAAAACTTAGCCAATAGTTTGGCTTAAATGGAAAAAACAACTAGTGTTTTTCGTGTTGTTATCCCGTAAATCTAGATGAAGAGGTAATACAAAATGGCACTTCCTTCTTTGACTCCCGAACAGCGCGCACAGGCTCTGGAAAAAGCCGCTCAGGCTCGGAAGGCTCGCGCTGAAACTAAGGCGAAGCTGAAGAACCGGGAATTGACCCTATCTGAAGTAATCAAGAACGCTCAGGATGATCCGTACTTGGGCAAGATGAAGGTTCAGGCTCTGCTGGAGGCTCTGCCTCGGGTAGGCGCCACCACCGCTGCTGCGGTAATGGAGGAGATCGGCATCGCCAAGTCGCGTCGTATCCGCGGTCTAGGTGAGCATCAGCGCGCTGAGCTGGTTCGTCGCTTCGGCTAGTAATCTAACTAACTTATTGCAGTATGGGACCCAAGATTTGGGTCCCATACTGTTATTTACCGGAAAAGTTCGGAGTGAAAAGTTTACCCATGTCTCGCCTTTATGTATTGGTTGGCCCTTCCGGGGTAGGCAAAGGAACTGTGGTTAAGGCTTTACGAAAAGCCCATCCCCAGGTAAACGTAACGGTTTCTGCTACTACTCGTTCGCCCCGTCCGGGTGAACGTGACGGCATCGACTATCACTTCCTAAGTGAAGCCCAATTCGATGAACTGGTGGCCAGCGATGGCTTTGTGGAGTGGGCGATAGTTCACGGCCAAAAACGCTACGGTACTTTACGTTCTGAAATCGCAAAGTATATTGCCCGCGGCGAGGACGTGATTTTAGAAATCGATCTAGCAGGCGCGAGGCAGGTGCGGCGCACTAACCCCGATGCTTGTTTTATATTCCTACAAGCTCCCAGTGAAAAGATCTTGCAAGAACGCTTGCGGGGAAGAGGCACCGAGGGAGAAGCTGAGGTAACTCGGCGTTTACAGACCGCCGAAATAGAGATGGCAGCTGCCGGAGAATTTGAGCACATTGTGGTCAACAATCACCCTGATCAGGCTGCTAGCGAACTAGCAGCTCTAATGGGAATAGCGTAAGATTCTTCGTGAAGAGGTGGCGCTTGGCCACTGATAATAGAAATGAGAGGACAATATGTCGGGTACTGTTGCTAGCCCGGAGGGGATCACCAACCCTCCAATAGATGATCTATTGGAAAAGGTAGAGTCCAAATATGCCCTAGTGGTCTATGCGGCTAAACGGGCACGGCAGATTAACACTTACAATCTGGAGATCGCGGAAGGAATGTTTTCAACTCCTGGGCCGCTGATTGACTCCAACCCTGAAGACAAAGCTCTAGGTATTGCTTTGCGCGAAATTGATCAGGGAGTATTAAATTTGAAAGAGCATGACGATTCTTCCCAGGACTAACTGAACTATGTCGCAGCGCCGCCAAATTGTTGTCGGGGTGGGGGCGGGCATTGCCGCCTACAAAGCCACCCATGTGGTGCGGGCATTAGTTAAAGCCAACTTTGATGTCTGGGTAGTTCCTACCCCGGCATCGCTAAAAATGATCGGGGAAGTTACCTGGCAAGCCCTCTCCGGTAATCCGGTTTACACGAAGGTAGATTCCCCCTCCAGCGGAGTTGGGCATATTGAATTAGCCCGCGAGGCCAGCGCGATAGTAGTTGTTCCCGCAACTGCTGATCTATTGGCACGGATAGCCCACGGCATTGCTAACGATATGCTCACCAACGTGATTTTGGCGGCTGACTGCCCGCTATTGTTAGCTCCGGCGATGCACACCAATATGTGGGAAAACCCGGCTACTAAGGAGAATGTGCAAACCTTGCAAGCCAGGGGAGTGCGTTTTATCGGCCCGGTGGCGGGTGCCCTGTCTAGCGGAGATCAAGGGCTAGGCCGGCTGGCACCGGAAGAAGATATCTACGCCGAGGTAATCTCGGTTCTTGCTACCGGAAAATGGCAGGGCAAAAAGGTAATGGTAAGCGCAGGGGGAACCCGTGAGCCTTTAGATCCCGTGCGTTTTCTCGGGAATCGATCCTCCGGGCGCTTTGGAGTAGAGATTGCCCGGCAGTTTGCTTGGCAGGGAGCGCAGGTAACCTTGTTGGCTGCCAATATTGAACCAACGCTCCTGGAATCTTTACCTGCAGGGGTAGAAGTGGTTGCTACTCCTAGCGCGGGAAAGATGCACCAGGTGGCACTAGACTATTTCCCCCATATGCACGTTGCGGTAATGGCGGCGGCGGTAGCGGACTATCAGCCAGTAGATTTTCAAAGTGAAAAGATCAAGAAAGTTCCTAATCAAAAGGAGTTTTCTTTACGGTTGCGACCGACTGCCGATATTTTGGCAGATTTAGCCAGCAAGAAACGTCCCGATCAGCTAGTAGCCGGATTCGCGGCGGAAACCGGCAGCTGGGAACGAGTGCTGCAACTGGGCAAAGAAAAGGCTCGCCGCAAAGGAGCCGATATTATTTTTATTAACCAAGTGGGCACCGAAACCGGATTCGGAGATATCGCTACCAGAGTTTGCGCAGTTGACAGGGAAGGTAGTCAGATCGGGGAGTTTTCGGGCAATAAACCCCAAGTGGCTACCCAGATAGTTACGCTGGTGCGCCAGCAGCTGCAGTGACTGACACGATGCCGCGGTGGAGCGGCACTGATCCACTAGCTACCCTGAGATCCCGGGTGCAGACTAAATCCCTGGCAGGAACCCAACAAGAGCTACTGTCCGCTCCTAAGGAACCTCGTGGCAAATGGGATAACACTGACGCGATCGCTCGAGTTATTCCCGATGTTTCGGTTTTTCATCTCGCCAGCGGCCTCGATTACACGTTTCCGACCCGTCTACAGTCGAAAGTACAGCCCGGATGCTTAGTGAGTGTAAAAATCGCCGGCAAGCTGGTACATGGGTGGGTAAGGGATATTCGCGAAGCAGAACCCACCCAGCGGCGTTTACGGCCAATCAGCCGGATCCTCAGCCCCCATGCTTTGGTGTCGGAAAACAGCTTTTCATTGGCCGATCAGGTAGCTAGGCGTTATTCCGGAAGTTTATCCGCGGTATTACGCCAGGCGATCCCGCCGCGCCGCGCCAATATTGAAAAAGAGTTCTTTGAATCTTTTGTACCTGGCTCTGCGGCAACCAAAGAGCCCGAGCTAGGGGAGCTGGTCGGGGACAGAAATTCCACGGATCCTCTGGTTGCTTCCTATCGCGCTGGGACAGCCATTTTAGAGTCTTTAGAACAGGGGCGAACTAGCCGCGTGGTGTGGCAAGCGCTTCCCGAACCCGCCCTGCCGGCTCCCTTCTCTCAGATCGCCCAGCTCATCTCCCATTCCCTAAGTGCTAGTGGCTCGACGCTCTGTCTTTTCCCCACTAGCAAGCTAGCGCAGGAGTTTGCTGCCTACTGGAGTGAGTATGCTCCTATCGGGGCGCCCTCAGCCTTGGAGTATCACTCGGATTTGGGAGCGAATGCCCGTTACCGCGCCTTCTTAGAGTGTCGTTTTAACCATCCTCGTCTGGTGATAGGAACGCGTTCCGCCATTTTTGCTCCCTTGGAAAAACTGTCTCTGCTGTTGATTTGGGACGAGGCAGCCGAAAGCTATCAGGAAAAATCTGCACCTTATTGGCACACCCGGCAAGTAGCAATGCTGCGCAGCCAGCGTGAAAAAGCTTCTTTAGTTTTGGGAAGTTTTTCGCGTTCACCCCAAGCGCAAGCTTTAGTTATGTCTACCTGGGCGCGCGAGTTGGCTCCCGAAAATCACCAAATTCCGCTGCCTAAAATTTTTACCCCCGAATATGAAAATCGAGACGACCCTTCCCTCGGGCAAAGCGGGCTATCTTCTTCCGCCCTACAGTTTCTACGGCGCGGATTACAAAACGGTCCGGTATTAATCCAGGTTCCCCGCAAAGGAGGACGCGGCGGCCTGAGCTGCGCTAATTGCTTAGCGCCGGTGCGTTGTCCGCAGTGCCTAGGGCGCGTAGAGCACCTGCGCACCCAGTTTATTTGCCATAGTTGCAATCATCATTTTCAGTTTTCTTGCCCGCGTTGCGGGGCTAAAGCGACCCGCGCTCGGGTGCGCGGACACCAACAAATTGGAAGCGAACTAGCGGCCGCGTTTCCGCGAGTCCCTGTTTATAACTGTGACGCCGATAATTCTTTGATGCTTATCGGTGCTATGCCAGCCTTGATCGTGGCGACTGCGGAACAAGAACCGGTAGCCAAGGGTGGGTATGCCGCGGCGCTACTACTAGATGCAGGTATGATCCTTAGCCTAGATAGGATTTGGGCAGCGGAAGAAGCGCTGCGGCGTTGGGCAAATACCGCCGCTAAAGTTTCCGCTACTGGGCAAGTGATGCTCACCGGTGATCCGGGGCAGCGCCTAGCTGAAACTTTTAAACACCGAACTTTTAGTAGCTGGGCAAGCCAGGAGCTCCTAGGGCGAGCAGAAGTTGGGATTCCCCCTACCGCCACCTTAGCGGTTATTCGCGGCCAAGAGGACGCCTTGCACCGTTTCCTTGCTGAGTCCACCTTCCCCGATTCCCAAGTTATCGGGCCGGTTAGGCAGCAAGAGCACTTCCAGGTGTTGGTACGTTCCCGTTTGGATCAAGGTGAGCACTTGCGCGAAGAGCTGCGCCGCCTGCAAGCGGTGGCTTCGCGAAAAAAGTGGGGTCAGATCCAGGTACAGGTAGATCCCCAAGATCTTTAATGTTTCCTGAGATAGCGGTACTTAACTGATAACATTTCCTCTATGCGTGTCTTATTTGCCGGTACTCCCGACTCGGCGGTACCTGTCCTGAAGTATCTGCTCGACTCGGAGCATGAAGTGGTGGGGGTGCTAACTCGCCGCCCTGCTCGATCTGGTAGAGGTCGCAAGCTTACGCCTTCTCCGGTGGCACAGGTGGCTGAAAAGGCTGGCTTGCCGGTTTTTACCCCCTCTTCTTTGAAAGACACCAGTGAGCGCCCTGACTTTAAAGCATTAGGCGCCGACGTGGCGGTGGTAGTCGCCTACGGGTTGCTTATTCCGAAAGATTTATTAGAGGTTTTCCCGCACGGCTGGATTAACCTGCACTATTCCCTGCTGCCTAAATGGCGGGGAGCCTCTCCGGTGCAACATTCGCGCATCGCTGGGGAAGAAATCACCGGGGTTAGTATTTTTCGGATCGACGAAGGGATGGATACTGGCCCTATCTATGCGGTTGATCCGATCCGAGTAGCTCCGCAGACCACCGCAGATTTGTTGCTGCAGCGCTTAACCGACACCGGAATCGGGTTGCTGCCCCACGTCCTCGCCGCGTTGGAAACTGGAAATGCTAAAGCCCATCCGCAAGCAAGCGAAGGCGCCAGCTACGCGCCTCTGCTTCGCAAAGCTGATGCTCAAATACCGTGGGAAAAGGATGCCCAACAGGTAGCGGATATGATTTGCGGCTTTACCTCTGAGCCGGGAGCTTGGACGCAGCTGCCTGATGGTAAAAGGATCAGTATCTACCCCGTTATCGAAATGAAAGAACATGATACCCTGCAGCCCGGTCAGGTGCGGGTTACTAAACATGAAGTCACCGTAGGAACCGGCAGTAACGATGTGAAACTTACGTTTGTCACCCCGGCTGGAAAAAGAGAAATGGCTGCCGATGCCTGGGGACGGGGACAACGATATGGGGAAGAGTTCTTCTTTAGTATCCCGGGCGAAAGTGAGTCAAACTAGTGCGACCAGATCGTTCCTCAAAAAAATATTCCACCGGCAAGTCCCGGGATAACCGAAGCAGAAAGCGGGGAGGAAACCGTCTCGAACCGGAGGAATGGCGTCCCCAAACCGATCGGGTACGTACCTTGGTTTTCCAGGTACTCCTGGCAGTAGAGGCCAAAGATGCCTATGCGAACCTATTGCTGCCCCCCAGGCTTACCCGCTCCCAGATCGCCGGGCGCGATGCTGGTTTCGCGACCGAGCTAACCTATGGGACGCTGAGAAGCCAAGGCTACTACGATTGGATAATCGATGAATGCTCTACTCGCCCGGTAGCCGCCTTGGAAAAAGAAGTGCTGATTATATTGCGTATGGGCTTGCATCAACTGTTAAATATGCGAGTTCCCACCCACGCAGCGGTCAGCGAATCGGTGAATCTCACGAAACAGGAAGCCAATGAGGGAGCCGCTGGGCTGGTCAACGGGGTTTTGCGACAAGCAGTGCGCCTGGCTGACAGTGGAGAACTTGCTTGTCGCCTGGGCGCCCTTAGTAAATCCCGCCGCCTGGCAATTGAGTATTCCCATCCCGCTTGGATTATTGCCGCCTATCGCGCGGCTTTAAGTGAACACGCAAAACTGGGTGCCCAGATTCCCAGTGACGATGATTCCCTGGCGGCATTACTGGCAGAAAATAATCGCGCCCCCTATATCAATTTGGTGGCGCGGCCTGGCTTGGTTGATCGAGAAGAACTTGCCGATGCGGTAGAAGATATGGGGCAAGATGTTGCCTATTCGACGCTCAGTCCTTGGGGGTTGATTGTGTCTGGGGGAGACCCCGCAGGTCTAGAAGAGGTTCGTCAGGCGCGCGCAGGGGTGGAAGATCAAGGATCGCAACTGGTAGCCGGACTGGCAGCTACCTATCCTTTGGAAGGGAGCGACCAAAACTGGCTAGACTTATGTGCCGGTCCCGGGGGGAAAGCAGCGTTAATGGCAGCTTTAGGTAGGCAACGCGGCGCCCAGCTGATCGCTAATGAGGTCAGCCCCCACCGGGCGAAATTAGTTGAAGATTCGGTGAAGGCGCTCGATAATGTGCGAGTGACGCAAAAAGACGGCACCCAGTTTCCGCTCCGTGAGGGCGGATATGACCGGGTACTGATAGATGCTCCGTGTACCGGTTTGGGGGCATTGCGCCGCCACCCCGAGTCCCGTTACCGTGCCCGTAATGAAACTATTCCGGATATCACCGATCTACAGGCACGTTTGTTAAATCGGGCTTTAGATGTTTGCCGCCCGGGAGGCTTAGTTATATATGCGACTTGTTCGCCGCACCCAGCAGAAACTACCTTCTTAGTAGAGCGAGTATTAAAAGAACGCAAAGATGGGCAGCTGCTAGAACTTACTCCCGTATGGGATCAGCTCATCGATGCCGAGGCCTGGCCACAAGGTCTGGGCTGCGCCGATAAATACTTACAACTGTGGCCGCATATTCATGCCAGTGACGCAATGTTTGCGGTAGTAATCCGCAAAATCCAGAAAGGAAACTAATCATGGGCGTAACTATTTCTCCTTCTATCCTTAACTGCGATATCGCTAACTTGGCTGATGAACTTAAAAAAATAAAGAACGCAGATTATGCGCATGTGGATGTGATGGATAATCATTTTGTACCCAATCTTTCCTGGGGACTGCCGGTGGTAGAAGCAGTAATCCGCCAAAATGTTTTGCCGGTAGATGCCCATTTAATGATCGAGGATGCTGACCGGTGGGCGCCTACCTATGCGGAGGCAGGATGCGCTTCGGTTACTTTCCATGCCGAGGCAGCGGCGGCGCCGATTCGTCTGGCGCGAGAGATTCACCGGCAAGGAGCAAAAGTGGGAATGGCACTGCGTCCAGCTACCGATATCACCCCCTATATTGATATCCTCCCGGAAATCGATATGTTGCTGGTAATGACGGTGGAGCCCGGGTTTGGAGGCCAGTCATTCCTAGAGTCCATGATGGCGAAGGTTCGCCGTACCCGCGAAGCTATTTCTGCTGCCAACCTACAAGTATCACTACAGGTAGACGGAGGAATCACCCGCGAAACTATTAGCGTAGCTGCCGAAGCCGGCGCGGATGTATTCGTTGCGGGTTCGGCGGTTTATAAAGCTGAAGATGCTTACGCTGAGGTGGAGGAACTGCGACGAATCGCCCAGTCCCACTGCTAATAATCACGGTTTTTGCGCAGGGCAAGCAGTAGTGTCCTCCTAATCATTATTCGTGCGCCCCCGGTTACAGGTTTAGGCCAACTGGATTCCTGCCAACTGGAGCCGGAAAGCAAGATTTTTCAAAACCCACTAACCTTAAAGCTATGAAGAGTTTTGAAGATTTATTCGCGGAGTTGCAGGAGAAAGCAACCACCCGTCCTCAGGGTTCTGGCACCGTAAAAGAGCTAGATGCCGGGATCCATGCTATCGGGAAGAAAATCGTAGAAGAGGCGGCAGAAACCTGGATGGCCGCTGAGTATGAAAGCCTTGATGATTTTTGTTTGGAGGTCTCCCAGCTGCTGTATCACGCCCAAGTGATGATGATCGCTAAAGGGGTTAGCCTCGAAGACGTCTACCGCAAACTCTAAGGAAACAAATGTTAAGAATAGCTGTTCCCAATAAAGGTGGCCTGTCAGATCCAGCGATTAGGATTCTTTCAGAAGCTGGATATCGCACCCGGCGCCGAGGTCGAGAATTACATATCACCGATCAAAATAACCAGGTAGAAGTATTTTTTCTCCGTCCGCGCGATATTGCCCAATACGTAGGTGCCGGTTTTATCCAAGCCGGGATTACCGGACGTGACCTGCTGGCGGATTCGGGAGTCAAAGCCGAAGAAGTACTAGCACTGGGATTTGGTTCCTCTACTTTTCGCTTTGCGGCGCCTCAAGGTACCATGAGCTCGGTTCGGGATCTGGAGGGTAAACGCATTGCCACTTCCTTTGACCGGATTGTGCAAGACTATCTGGCTTCGCAAAAGGTAAAAGCCGATACCGTGCACCTAGATGGGGCCGTAGAGTCCTCGGTTCGCCTCGGGGTAGCGGATGCAATCGCGGATGTAGTGGAAACGGGCAACACCCTGCGGGCAGCCGGGCTAGAAGTATTTGGCCAACCTTTGATGCAATCAGAGGCCGTACTCATCGCTAATCCGCAGGCAGCGGAAAGCGCGGGTCTGTTGGTTCTTCAACAGCGCCTTTTGGGGGTGCTCAATGCTCGCAACTATGTGTTGGTGGACTACAACGTTCACCGGGATCTGTTGGATAAAGCAGTCAATTACACTCCCGGAATTTCTTCCCCCACCATATCTTCCCTGCAAGATAGCAACTGGTTAGCGGTTCGGGCGTTGTGTAAACGCTCCGAGGTTCACGGGGTGGTCGATAAGCTCCACGCCCTAGGAGCAGAGGGGATTCTAGTTACCCAGCTGTTATCGGCTCGGATCTAGCTGGAGCTGCGCCAGGGGCAGGCTTACTCCTAACTGGTACCTTGTCGCCTCTAAGGTAATCCCGAAGGATTTTGCCTGAGACTTTGGGCTAGGCAAGCTGCGCGGCGAGGCGTCCGGCTACCGCAGCTGCCAGGAAGGGAGCCGCATCTTCTGCCAGGCCTCGTCGCATGGTTGATAGTTTCACCGGGCAGTTGCTTAAGGCCTGGTAGAGTCCGGCGGTTGGACATTTTTGCACCCGGTGCCGGGAACTAATCTGTGCCAGTTGGGAGTCCACCAATTTAGTGAATTCACTGTTTAGGAGAGGTTTTTGCCCTTCGCCTTCGTCGGTGAACTCCGGTAGTGCCACGGTAAGGGGTATTGGCGTAAAGTCGGACAGAATTCGCAAACTGTGATGGGAGATTCCCTGGTGACGCGGCCGGGGG
This sequence comes from uncultured Varibaculum sp., assembly GCF_902489465.1. Classification (GTDB taxonomy): domain Bacteria; phylum Actinomycetota; class Actinomycetes; order Actinomycetales; family Actinomycetaceae; genus Varibaculum. Next base: position 78,269 of record NZ_CABTZZ010000005.1, read on the forward strand.
TCGGCTGCCGACATCCGCAGGGCACAAATGGCTTTCCCGCCTCCTACAGCCGCCTGGGTCAGGAATGAAGAGAGCTCAAAACCGGAGTACCCATAGGGGGTACCGCTACCCGCGTTTCCCGGGCCTTGTCCCACAATCACAATATCGGCGGCTAATACGTGCCGGGCTGCCAGCAGCGCCGAAAAAGTATTGATGGCTTCCAAGTCGCCCCCGAAGGCTTGACCGGCCGTAATTACTGCCGTTAACCAGCCTTTTTCGCGCAGTGCGTTAATGTTGCGGGAGAAAAATGCCGGGAGCGCCCCGCCATCGGTGTAAACATAAGCAATTTTGGCTTCGGGATTTTCTGTCCTGACCCCGGCGATCACTGCGGGAAGCTGGGAATGTAAATCAATCCCTACTACCGGCATTCCTTGCAGGTCTTCTGCCTGTCGCATCTTTTGGTGGGAGGGAGATTCTTGTTCCTCAACGGAGGAAACCATGTACTGGCTGGGGGTATAGCGCGCCTTCATGATGTGACCCTGATTAGCCGGCAGCACGTCTTCTGGTAGACGTCCACAAAGCGCGGTTACCAGCGCAAACCCTCCGGTTCCTAAGTTTTTTTGAAGAGGAGAACAATCAATACGTACCGTTTCTCCCGCTTTTATCTCTCCGTTTAAGGCTGGATAGTTTAAGGCACGTAGAGTTTGCCCGGTTAAAAACTGCTCCGCTCCACTAGGGTGGGCACAAATCTTAAGCGTGAGTTCTTGGGTGGCTGAAAAATTGCGGACAGCTGCCACCTGTCCTTCCCGTAACATCATGTTTTATATTGTAACGGTCTTTGTCAGGGTGACCGCGAGGGGCTCAAACAGGTAGGCTTAGGGTATGCATGGGTTTTTAATTGCGCTGTGGACGCTGGGGATTCTCGCGGCAATAATTTGTCCGATCGTCATGTTTGTCTGGCTATTCCGCAAAGCCAATGCCACTTTAAACGTTTTCGAGGAACAAGTTCAGCAGGTAACCTCTCCGCTGGAAAATTTGCAGGAAGCCTCGGATCTTCCGGCTCTCCGCCCGGCCGGAGCCAGCGGTGATCCCCAGGTGTTAGCTGAGGCTCGCCAGGTACGCGCCGAAGTGGCAGCCACCCGGCGTGCTCGCCGCTACGCCCGCCTAACAGCCGCTAAAGCGCGCTGGGAAAAACTGGGGCTGGTGTAGGTGCCGCGCAGGCGTAAACGAAAAAAACCTACTACTCAAGGTGCGGGGGATTGGGATTCCCTAAGCGCGGCGGAAAAATTAGCCACTTTTAAACGCACCCAGATTAAAGGCGAGGCGGCTAGTTTCGCAGCTAGTTTTGATTTTCCCTTTGATGATTTCCAAGATCAAGCCCTTCGCGCCCTCGAGAACAATAAATCTGTATTAGTTGCTGCCCCTACCGGTTCCGGTAAGACTTTAGTGGGGGAATTTTCCCTATTCCTGGCGTTAAAACGGGGGGTAAGAGCTTTTTATACTACCCCGATCAAGGCGCTTTCTAATCAAAAATTTAGGGATTTTTCTGCTACTTACGGCAGTGAAAATGTGGGACTACTGACCGGGGATATCTCCGTTAACCCGTCAGCACCCCTGGTGGTGATGACCACTGAAGTTTTGCGCAATATGCTGTACCGAGATGATGGGCGCCTCGATGATTTAGGGTTTGTGGTTCTTGATGAGGTGCATTACCTTGCTGATCGTTATCGCGGGCCCGTGTGGGAAGAAGTTATTTTGCATCTTGGCGCGCAGGTGAAAGTAATCGCCTTATCGGCCACGGTATCGAATGCCGAAGAGTTTGGGCAGTGGCTGCGCCAGGTGCGCGGGGATGTCGAAATTGTGGTTTCGGAAAAACGTCCGGTACCGCTTTACCAACATATGTTGGTAGGAGGGCGACTTTTCGACCTGGAAGTGAAGTCTTCCGGTGGTAAAACCAAACTGAATCCGGCCTTGCTAGCAAGGACTCGCCGCGGCTTGGGGGAGCCCGGACGCGGTCACCATACGTCCTTGCCCGCCGCGGTAGGGGAGTTGAACGCGAAAGGGCTACTGCCAGCAATTGTTTTTATTTTTTCGCGTGCCCGCTGTCAGCAGGGACAAAACCAGCTGGTAGCGGCGGGAATAGATCTAACCAGTCCCGCGGAGAAAAGCCAAATCTCAGCGCGGCTGGATGAAATTAGCGAAAGTATTCCTCCTGGTGATGCCCTCGCCTTGGGATTGGACACCCTGTTCGAGGGACTCAGACGCGGAATCGCCGTGCACCATGCGGGCCTGCTTCCAGTACTTAAAGAAGCAGTAGAGAAAATGTTCGCTGCCGGACTATTGAAAGTGGTGCTGGCAACCGAAACTTTGGCGCTGGGGATTAATATGCCGGCGCGTTCGGTAGTTATTGAATCGCTGCGCAAATGGGACGGTCACGAGTTCGTGATGCTCTCGGCTGGGCAATATACCCAGCTTACCGGGAGAGCTGGCAGGCGTGGGATCGATACTTTGGGTCACGGCATCGTAATGTTTCGTCCCGGCATGGATCCAGCTACGGTCGCGGCGCTTGCCTCAAAACGTACCTATCCGCTGAAATCAGCTTTTAGTCCCACCTACAATATGGCGGTTAACCTGCTGGAGCGAGGATCCTTGGAGGGTACCCGGGATGTTTTGCGACGCTCTTTTGCGCAATTCCAGGCAGACCGAGGGGTAGTAGGGAAGGCACAGCAAGCAGCAGATAAGCAACGGGCAGCCGACGAAATTGTCACGGCTAATTCTTTGGAATGCTCCTATGGGGATATTTACGAGTATGTAAGGATTAAAAGCGAGCTTGAGGCACGCGATGCCCGCCATGCCCAGCTGCTTGCCCGCGAGCAAGCACAGCGGCGCTTAGAGCTTTTTAGTTCTCTAAAGCGCGGTGATGTATTGGCTTATAAAGATAGTCGCCGCGCCCGCCACGGGATTGTGATGAAAAAATCGGGAACCCGCACTGGGGAAACCACTTTGACGGTGCTAGCCGATAACGCCAAGCTACGGGAGTTTCCCACTAATGGGTTTGCTGGCCCCTTAGCCTTGGTGGGGCAGATGTGGGTGAAAGATTACTCGGAACGCAAACCTCGCGACCGCCAACGCCTAGCGTCCAAGCTCCGTACCGCGGTGCGCGAAGGGATTTTTACCGATCCGGAATCCGCCAAGCCTCGTGAGGAAGAGGCGGCTACCCCCGACAAACCAGCCGAAGCAAGCCGGGGGAGTTCCTGGCAGTTATCGGACATTAACGGTAGAGAACTTACGCAGCTGAGCGAACTGGAACTTACCGAGCTGCTGGCACACCATCCGGCGGCTAGTTGTCCCCAGTTAGCTAGCCATATTAAGAAGGCATCCCGGTGGGCGCGTCTCGAGCGGCAGGCTGCCCGCTTGCGACGCCAAGTTGATATTTCGGAGGGCGCACTAGTTGATACCTTTGACCGGGTCGTTAACGTCCTAATCAAGTTAGGTTATCTAGATCCCAATGGACAAGTAACTGAATCTGGGGCAGTGCTGTGCCGAATATATAGTGAATACGATTTGCTCTTGGCGCAATGCGCCCTAGAAAGTGTTTTCGCGGGTCTGGGCCCGGCACAACTAGCGGCAGCTTGTTCGGCGGCTAGTTATGAGGCGCGGCGCGAAGAAGCGGGCGCCCCGGTGCCTGCTTCTTTGAAATCTGTGGTCAGTCAAATCGAAACCTTGGCGGCAGATCTGCGCCAGGTGCAAAGCGAGCTGCAAGCACCAGAACTTCCGCGGTCATCTTCGGCGCTGGTGGCAGCGACTTATGCTTGGGCTAAGGGGAAACCGCTAGCAGTGGCTTTAGAGACTGCCCCTTTGGAGGCTGGGGATTTTGTGCGAGCGATGAAACAGCTGCTCGATGTGCTACGGCAGCTAGAAATGGTGGGCAGTGTAGAAACCTCGGCTACAGCGCGTAAAGCCCAAAAACTAATTTTGCGCGGAGTGGTGGCATGGTCAGATATTTAATTAATGGTTTCTGGGCTCTGGTAGCTGCCATCACGATTGCTACCGGTCTACTATTGGCTTTCCCCTCTGCCTGGGGATCACACTGGCTAGGCGCCTGGTTAGCTCTCGGACTCTGGCTACTAATTCTGCGACGCGCGCGCCGCAGCTACGCTCTAGTGATTTCCATTCTGGCCTCCCTGGTATTTTTCTTGGTGCTATTTCGCTGGGTAGCTATCTCACTGACCTTTTCTACTCCTTGGATTGCTCTGGCGCTTTTTGAAACATTATTTCCTACTTTGTGGGCGGGGATAGTTTTGGCTACCCGCAAACTGACCAGCCCGCTTTGGACATTTTGGACGGCATTTTCTTTTGCCGGGATAGAAGCGTGGAGAGCGTGTTTTCCCTGGACGGGAATGCCTTGGGGAATGTTGGGATTTTCCCAAGTAGATAGCCCTATGAGGGGATGGATTCCGCTTCTGGGTGAAAACGGGATGGCCTTTCTAATGGTGGGGATCGTGGCGGCGTTAGTTAGCGTTACTTGGAAAATTTCCATGCCGAATCTAGCTACTGCGGCTTTGGCTCTGGTATTAATGATTTTTTCCGGTGTGGGCTTACCGTCTCTACCAGATTTACAAGATTCTCCCCAGCTAAACGTAGCGGCTATGCAAGGGGGTGTGTCTTGGCCAATTGGGTATACCTATTCCCATCCCGGCACCATCTTGTCTGGTCATATGGGACAAGCGCGCAGCAGTGATTTGCGCGGGACGCAAGTAGTTTTATGGGGGGAACAGGCAGCGGATATAGATCTAAGCTCTGAATCGCAGCGGGCTGAGGAACTGCGACACTGGCAGGAAAACCTGCAAATCCCCGCTATTTTTGGCACTTTGGTTTATGGGGATAAAACTACCTCTAACCAGGTACTAAAGCTGGAGGATGGCAAGTTCTCGCATATCTATACCAAGCGGGAACCGGTGCCTTTTGGGGAGTTCTTACCGGCTCGTCCTACCATCTCTAAGATATTTCCCGAACAGGTAAAGATGCTCCCGCGCGATATGATACCGGGCAAATCCCCCGGAGTTACCCCAGTTGGTAATGCGCAGATAGGGGCAAATATCTGTTTCGAGGTAGCGATTGACCCGCTGGTGCGCGATACGGTGAACGCGGGTGCGAACCTACTATATTTCCCCACTAATAATTCTTCTTTTGGATACTCCTATCAGTCCCGGCAGCAGCTGCAGATTGCCCGCTTTCGCGCCCTAGAATATGATCGCTCCACTGTCCAAGTGGCAGTGGGGGGAGTAAGCGCTCTGATTAATCCAAAAGGTCAGGTTGTTTCCCAATCCGGGCTCTTTAGGGCAGACACTTTAAAGGCAGCGCTGCCTTTGCGCGACACTCCCACCTGGCAGGCACGTTTTGGGGGGGAAGTAAATGCTATCTTCCGTTTCGGAACCCTAATTGGGCTGGTTCTGGTGGGAGCAACCCTTGTTTTTTTAAAAATACAAAAACGCAGCTTTCAAAGAACAGAGTTTTCCATCCGAAGAGGACGCAAACGAACGGTGAATAAGAGCAGAGGAAGC
>NZ_CABTZZ010000006.1 GCF_902489465.1 uncultured Varibaculum sp.
AGATGGCGCAAGCAACTGTTAACTTTCGGATGGACGCGAGCTTGAAAAAATCACTTGAAGCCACCTGTAAGGAACTGGGACTTACAGCTACCAGCGCATACACCATGTTTGCTGCAAAGGTCGTGCGGGAGAAGCGGATACCGTTCGAGGTGTCTATTGATCCGTTCTATTCAGAATCCAATATGAAGCGTTTGCGTAGCTCAATAGCGCAGATGGAACGTACGGGCGGCGCTGTTCACGAGGTTCTGCCCGGTGATTAAGGCGTGGACAGATTATTCTTGGGAAGAATTTCAGTATTGGCTGAAGCAAGACAAGAAAACTTTAAGACGGATATTACAGTTAATACAGTCGATTGACCGTAATGGGTACAACTGCATAGGTAAACCTGAACCTTTAAAGGGAGAGCTATCGGGGTACTGGAGTGCCCGGATCGATCAAAAGAACCGGCTGGTTTTCAAGATTGATGGCCAGGTATTGCGCATAGTGCAGTGCGGAACTCATTATGGTGACTTCTGACGCTTAACTCCGCTTACGTCCCTCCTAATTCCCGCAACCGCCAGCCCTGCCATAAACTGGAAACCATGAGCTCAAAGCAGTCGATTTTTACTTCTGAATCCGTAACCAGTGGACACCCCGATAAAGTCTGTGACCGTATCGCCGACTCCATAGTCGATGCCCTGCTAGAACAAGACCCGGAAGCCCGGTCTGCCGTAGAAGTCATGGCTACCACCGGGCAGGTACATCTGGCCGGCGAAATCACCACTTCCGGATATGTAGACCTGCAAACCCTGGTGCGCGAAACCATCAATGAAATCGGCTACACCTCCTCCGATATTGGTTTCGACGGAGATTCTTGCGGGGTGCTGGTATCTATCGACCGCCAGAGCCCCGATATCGCTCAAGGGGTGCAGGATTCCTGGGAAACCCGCGAAGGCTCGGCGGTAGATGCGTTTGACCAGCAGGGAGCCGGCGACCAGGGAATGATGTTTGGCTACGCCTGCAACGAAACTCCCGATTTAATGCCCGCCCCGATTTGGTTGGCGCACCGTTTAGCGAAGCAACTGGAAAAAGTCCGGCGCGAAAAAATCCTCGACTACCTGTGCCCTGATGGGAAAACCCAGGTAACCGTACGTTACGAGGACGGGCGTCCAGTAGGGCTAGACACCATCGTGCTTTCGACTCAGCATCGAGCATCCGTCAGCCTCAAAGACTTGCGCGAAGAAGTAAAAGCCGCGGTGATCGATCCGGTTATCTCCCAGGTTCCGTGGATTGACGACAGTGACTTCCGCACCCTCGTAAACCCGGCGGGACGCTTTATCTTGGGAGGTCCAGCCGCTGACACCGGAGTTACCGGTCGCAAACTAATCGTCGACACCTACGGGGGGATGGCGCGGCACGGTGGAGGCGCGTTCTCTGGAAAAGACGCTTCCAAAGTTGATCGCTCCGCAGCCTATGCCGCCAGGTGGGTAGCCAAGAACGTGGTGGCAGCCGGCCTTGCGGATCGGGCAGAACTGCAGGTGGCTTACGCTATTGGCTCGGCGCACCCAGTTTCGATAGAACTGGAAACTTTCGGCACCGAAAAGGCGGATAAGACCCAGATTTTGCAGGCTGTACGGGAAACTTTTGACTTGCGTCCAGCAGCTATTATCGACCGGCTTTCGCTGCGCCGACCTATCTATTCGCGCACCGCCGCCTACGGGCATTTCGGGCGTTCCGGGTTCACCTGGGAAGATACCGATATGGCGCGACAGCTGCGAGCAAAGTTAGGGGCGTAAAACCAGCAGGCAAGCTGGGAACGTAATAACCTGCGAACAAACTTAGAGGCGTAAAACTAGCGCCACCAGGGCTAAGCCTAAAGGGAAAACTAGAATAACTAATCGTGCTTTTTGCCGCAGCCATATAGAATCGGTAAACGGAGCGAACACACGGGAGAACTGATGTCATTTTTTGAAAAAATCCTGCGCATGGGTGAGGGGCGTATCCTTAAGCGTCTAGACCGGACAGCTCACGAAGTTGTGGCGAAAGAGGACGAATACGCCGCCCTCAGTGACGAAGAGCTAAAAGCCAAGACCGCCGAGTTTAAAGAGGCACTGGCAAATGGGGCAAGCGAGGATGAAATCCTGGTTGACGCTTTCGCTACCGTGCGGGAAGCCGCCTGGCGCGTCCTCAAACAAAAGCCCTATCACGTGCAGGTAATGGGAGGTATCGCCCTCCATAACGGTAATATCGCCGAAATGAAAACCGGTGAAGGTAAAACCCTGGTTGCCACCATGCCCAGCTATCTCAATGCGCTTAGTGGCAAGGGCGTGCACGTAGTTACGGTCAACGACTACCTGGCCAGCTATCAAAGTGAACTGATGGGGCGCGTCTATCGCTTCCTGGGGCTAACCGTGGGTTGTATCGTCAACGGCCAAACCCCCACCGAGCGGGTAAAACAATACCAAGCGGATATTACTTACGGCACCAATAACGAGTTCGGATTCGACTATCTGCGCGACAATATGGTGCAGCGGGTAGAGGATATCGTCCAGCGGGGACATAATTTCGCGATCGTTGACGAGGTGGACTCGATTCTAATCGACGAGGCGCGTACCCCGCTGATTATTTCCGGTCCTGCCCAAGGCGAGGCAGACCAGTGGTACAACAAATTCGCCTCCCTGGTAACCCGCTTAGAAAAAGATATGGATTATGAGGTCGATGAAAAGAAACGCACCGTGGGGGTTACCGATGTGGGGATCGCCGCAGTCGAGGATTTCTTAGGAATCGAGAATCTCTACGAAGCCTCCCACACTCCTTTAATCGGCTTCCTCAACAACGCGATTAAAGCAAAAGAGCTGTTCAAACGGGATCGTGACTATATTGTTCGTAACCGGGAAGTGCTAATCGTTGACGAACATACCGGGCGCGTAATGGAAGGCCGGCGCTACAACGAGGGAATGCACCAGGCGATTGAGGCCAAGGAACACGTTCCGGTTAAAGCCGAGAACCAGACCCTGGCCACCATTACCTTGCAGAACTATTTCCGCCTATACAACAAGCTCGCGGGCATGACGGGTACCGCGGAAACCGAGGCGGCTGAGTTCATGAATACCTACAAGATTGGGGTAATCCCGATTCCGCCGAACAAACCGATGATCCGCATCGATCAGCCGGATTTGGTTTATCCTTCCCGCCGCGGCAAGCTTAAGGCGATAGTCAGCGATATTAAGGAACGCCACGAAAAAGGCCAACCGATTCTGGTAGGTACTACCGATGTTGCCAAGTCGGAAGAACTTTCCATCATGTTGGACGAGGCCGGGGTACCGCACAATGTGCTGAATGCTAAACAACACGCCCATGAAGCCCAGGTAGTATTCGATGCCGGGCGTAAAGGCATGGTTACCGTGGCCACCAATATGGCTGGTCGTGGTACCGACATTATGCTGGGTGGCAACCCGGAACATATTGCGGATCAGAAGCTGCGTGCGCAGGGACTTGACCCGGAAGAAACTCCCGAGGAGTGGCGTGAAGCCTGGTCTGATGCATTATCTCAGGCGGAGGCCGAGGTGGCTGACGAACATGAAGAGGTCGTCGACCTGGGCGGACTATACGTCCTCGGTACTGAACGTCACGATGCTCGCCGGATTGATAACCAGTTACGGGGGCGTTCTGGACGTCAAGGTGACCCCGGGGAGTCCCGTTTCTACCTGGCAATGGATGACCCGTTGATGATGAAGAATATGGCGGCGTTCGTTACCCGGTTTATGAATTCTTCGCTCTATCCCGAGGATCTGCCGCTAGAATCCAAGATGGTTTCCGGGCGTATCCAATCCGCGCAGCACCAAACCGAAGCGCAGAACTTTGAGATCCGTAAGAACGTCCTTAAATACGACGATGTAATGACCGATCAGCGTGACTTGATTTATACCGAACGCCAAGAGGTTCTGCAAAAGGAAATCGATCTCGATGAGTTGATCCCTTCCTACCTGCGGACTTTGATTAAAGAGGCGGTCGCCCACACTACCAGTGAGGGCGCCGATTCCAATGAATGGGATTTGGAAAAACTGTGGAACAATCTGCGCGCGGTTTACCCGGTGCGTGCTTCTCTGTCGCAGCTAAAAGACGAGGACGGTTCCTTCCTACATATTTCGGCTGCCGAGCTGGAAAGCTTGTTACAAAATGATATTGCCGATGCCTATGAAGAAATTCTCGATCAGGTTAACGAGAACCCGATTGCGATTGATCAGCTGGGTGACCAGCCGATGGCGGAACTGGAACGCCGGGTGCTGCTGGCTACGGTAGACCGCCTGTGGCAACAGCACCTCTACGAGATGGATTATCTTAAAGAAGGTATCGGCCTGCGGGCAATGGGTCAGCGCGACCCCTTGGTGGAGTATAAGTCCGAGGGCGCGCTTATGTTCGAAAACATGATGGGACAGGTGCGTGAAGATACCGTGACTGGGATCTTCAATTTCGCCCACCAGTTCCAGCAGGTCTATGAGCAGCAGCTGGAGGCCGAAAAGCAGCAAGCTGAACAAGCCAAGAAGAAGGCGATAGCGGAAGGCTCGGTTATGGGGGATACCGGACATAAGGAATCCTCGGAAACTGTGCCCGCCATGGCGGGTGCCTCTGGTAAAGGTTCAGCTTTTGGTGCCGAGGCCGCCCGGCAAACTGCCGCGCAAGGCGGTAACCGCGCTCAGCGCCGTGCCCAAAAGAAGCGCAAGAAGCGTCGCTAATCCTTACTGTAGGCGCTATTTGCTAAAGACTTACCGGTACTTTACATATTTCGTTGTGGCTGGTTGCTTTCAGTAATCGGACGGACAATCATTAGTGAAAACCGGGATGGGGCTGATTACTTGCCCGGAGTTGCTGGGGTAGGCGTTCATCCGATCTCGAGCGCGGAGATTCTCCATTTTTTGCCGCAGGGGATTATTCGCATCGCCACCGCCCGTACCCGAGAGCCATCGCTAATGCTCACTGCCACTTCGAAGGCGCCGCAGTCCTGAGTGTCAACCCCAGCTTTGCGGCAGAGAATTCGGCGGATCTGAATCGCTGTAGGCAGGGGACGGTGTCGTTCGCTACGCGCTAATGCCAAGAAGGATCCTTGTAACTCTGGGGTAAACCAGTTGGTTACCGCCTGCGCGGAGCGGCGGCCAGAAAACACTTCGAATATGGTTTTTACGGCAGTGGCCACCCATGGTTTTATCTGGGGTAATGACGATAATGACGCAGCTTTCGGCTTGGCGGAGATTTTCTTGCGGTTTTGAGGGCGAGGCAGCAGGGTTTGCACTTCCAGGGGACCATATTTGGGGCTTAAGGGAATTCGCGGAAGTTCGGGACAAATTATGGCGCACGGTCCAGGGGAGTCGTCACCTTGGGGACAAATTGTTACCAGTGGCTTGCCAGGCGGAAATAGCTCTTGAGCATGGTTTACATCTTCCATCTCTGGGGAAACATCGTTTTTCGTGACCTCCCTGAGAGGGAGGGCTGGCGCTGCTAAACTCATCGACTCAAATCCTTTAAATATGAGAGGAAAACTTTAATTCATTAGAAAGGCGGGGCTAAGGGGGCTCCGTTGCCAATTGGCGTTTTCGAACTGTTTAAACAGGTATATGCAAATTCCTCTTTTAATAAAAGTCTCTGAAAAATGCCTATCAACAATTCCTGAATTAAGAAATAATTAAAGGAAAGTGAGTTTTTAATGAGGTGTTTAGGTTGGAGCTAGTTGACAATCGAGTATTCGTCCAACACCGCACGCCGCAGGCGAAAGAACTCTTGGCTAGCCGCTACAATTGTCAGATGAGAATTTATCTTCCCCTAGCGGTAGCTGGCCTGTTTGAGCCGCACCTAAATTCCCGCAATGCTTGGCAGGGCAGCGCTGATTTCTGCCAGCTGTGGGGGGTCGATCCTCTAGATAGTGAGCAGGCGGAAGATTTGGCGATGAGTATGTCCGCTATGTCTTGTCTTGAGGGGAAAGTGGCCGGGTATCCGGGGAGAATAGTCGCGGCGCTCGATGTTAACTCTCAGGAATTGGGCGCGGAAAATGCTCCCGGCGTATTTGCGGTCAAGTCTGGCTTTGACTGGCAGCGCTTAGTGAGCCTACATGTGGACAGTGCGGATAACTTGGAGCTTTGCACCCAGGTTAGGGCACAGGTTCCTGCAGAGCTGGCGGCAGCGTGGAGCCACGGTGATTTTAGTGATATCCGCAGTGAAATGCCAGAAGACGGCGGCACTGATCTACCGGAAGCAGACTCAGCGCGGCTGGAGCTTTGGGAACAGCTAGCGGCGGAGCCGCTTTCCTGGTTTGATGCCAGCGAACTTGATTATTTACGCGAGGCGCTAGCAGAAAATGCTGTCCCTTAGGCGCGGGCTTCTGCCTCGCGGGCGTGCCCCTGGGCGGCAATTGCCTGGCGCAGCGCTTGCATAGAGGAAGCAATGTCCTCCGGAGTAGCTGGTTGCGCGTGAGCGAACTTAATGTCCTCCATAGAATTTGCCGGAATCAGGTGCAGGTGTAGGTGGGGTACGTCGAATCCCGCGATACTTAGGCAGGAGCGCTGGGATCCGAAAGCCTGCCGTTGGGCGCGCCCGATAATCTGCGCTACTTTCATCAGGTGTTGCAACTCTGCGGTAGGGGCGTCCCAATAGTTTTCTACTTCCCGGCGAGGAACTAGCAATACATGTCCGGGGGTGATGGGGTTGATGTCGGCAAAGGCGACACAGATGTCGTCTTTCCAGCAGAACTCGCCGGGGATTTCGCCAGCGATAATGCGAGTAAAAATAGTGGACATGGTTTCCTCCTGGGGTAGTTCTTGTTTCTAATGATATGCCGGGATGGTAAGCGAGAGACTTTTATGGGGAAATGGGCAACACGCGCCAATAATGCTTGCTGAAAACTCCTCTTTACATAGGATTTTCGTTTGACCAAGAGGGCTAATAATCCTAACTCTAAACTAAAGCTTTAGGGTTAGATCGGAGGGCGACCGTGACAGTACCAGATACTAACCTGGCAGATATTAAAGTCGTAGGCATCGGCGGGGGCGGAGCAAACGCCGTAAACCGCATGATTGATTTCGGACTTAAAGGCGTAGAGTTCATCGCGATTAACACTGATGCTCAAGCGCTGATGATGTCTGATGCAGACGTGAAATTGGATATCGGGCGGGAAGAAACTCGCGGTCTGGGAGCTGGAGCCGACCCCAAGGTAGGCGAACGCGCTGCCGCTGACAACGAAGAAGAAATAAAAGACACCCTGGAAGGTGCAGACATGGTCTTCGTTACCGCTGGCGAGGGCGGCGGTACCGGAACCGGAGGCGCTCCCATCGTAGCGCGGGTTGCGCGTGAAATGGGCGCTCTGACTATCGGGGTAGTCACCCGGCCTTTCTCTTTTGAGGGTAAACGCCGGCAGACGCAGGCGGAAGCCGGGGTAGAGGCGCTACGAAAAGAAGTAGACACCATTATTGTGATCCCCAACGATCGCCTCCTAGAAATTTCCGATCAAAACATCACTATGGTTGATGCTTTCTCGGCCGCTGATGAGGTTTTACACTCCGGCGTTCAAGGAATTACCGATCTGATCACTACCTCCGCCCTGGTTAACGTAGACTTCGCCGATGTAAAAAGTGTGATGAAGGGAGCGGGTACCGCCCTGATGGGAATCGGCTCGGCCACCGGTGAAGATCGCGCGATTCGCGCCGCCGAAGCCGCCTTTATGTCTCCGCTGCTAGAAGCCGATATTGATGGAGCGCTGGGAGTTTTGATGTTCTTCCAAGGTGGCTCGGATATGGGTCTTATGGAGGTACATCGCGCCGCCGATATGGTACGCGAAATGGTGCACCCCGAAGCCAATATTATTTTCGGTGCCAACGTTGACGAATCCTTGGGAGATCAGATTCGGGTGACTATCATTGCTGCCGGGTTTGATGATCCCAAGAAGGGCAAGAAGAGCGCGCGGGTAGAGAAGAAAGCAACGCCCGAGCCGGCCTCTGAACCCGCCGCCTCCTCCGCAAAAGAAAAAACCGGGGAGGATGCCACGGCTACCTCCGCGATCCCGGCTTTTCCGCGCCGCGCAGTTCTGAACCAGGACGAACGTAGCGTGGGGGATCTTCCGCGCTCCAGTGTCAGCGGAGGGGCGCACCGGCTCCCGGTGACCCCGCCCTCGCGCGACGCCTTTAGCCGCAAAGAAAACGAAACCTCCAGCAGCTACCGCGACAATTTCGGAGTTAACCGCAAGAGCGAGGACGATAGCACCTTAACCGTTCCGCGCGTATTCGAGGACGACGACCAAGAATCGGGTTTAGATGTACCCGACTTCATGCGGTAGGCCGCAATGTTTCGCATCGGCGGCGCACAAGCAGTTTTTACCAACCGGATCGGGGGGAAATCCTCCGGTGAGTACGCTACCCTCAACCTGGGAGATCATGTTGGAGATAACCCCGATATCGTAGCGGAGAACCGCAGAATCGTTGATGAGGCGATCGGTCGCAAAGTGGTTTGGATGCACCAGACCCATTCCAACCGGGTGGTGCAAGTCCGTCCTGGTCATACCAATGCTCCGGTAGAGGCCGATGGGATTGTCATCGATACTCGCGAGTTCGCAGAACTGGGACTAACCACCCCGGCAGCGGGGGTGATGGTGGCTGATTGCGTACCCCTATTACTGGCTTCCGATGATGGCCTGCTAGTGGCGGCCGTACATGCCGGTAGAGCCGGAATGGTTACGGGTATTGTGCGCGAGGCGGTGCTGGCATTGCGGAAACTAGGAGCGCAAACGGGCAAGATTCACGCTGCTATTGGCCCGGCTATCTGTGGAGCCTGCTATGAGGTTCCCGAGGCGATGCGAGCCCACGTGACCGGACATGTGCCTGCCGCGTGGTCACGTACCCGGATGGGAAGTCCCGGTTTGGATCTACAGGCGGGGGTAATTTCGCAACTCAAGGCGGCGGGAGCCCGGATCACTTTTGCCTCTAAACGCTGCACTTTTGAAGATCGTAACCTCTATTCCTACCGCCGTGACGCCCATACGGGTAGGTTCGCGGGAATAGTGGTGGGTAAGCGAGAAGTCCCAGCCGGCTGAACTGCGCATTTAGGTGCATAGTTTTGGAAACACGCCGTAGTAATACTTCAAAAAGAACCCGGTCCCGTTTAACGTTTTTGTAGACCAGTATTAAAAGAAGGAGAACCTGATGGGCGCTTTGAGGAAGACGATGGACTATTTAGGCCTGTCCGAACCACAAGAGAACGAAGAATTCAGCGATGAACTGGAAAGCGCAGTTCCGGATGCTGAAGTTCCCACCCCCCGTCCTCGGATTGTAGAACCGGCTTTGCGTTTCCCACATGCAGTCAGTTCCCAGCCTGAAACTGCTTCAGAGCTTAAGCGGATTGTGACGATCCGGCCTACCACCTATAACGAGGCACAAAGTATTGGGGAAGCCTTTAAAGAGGGCACTCCGGTGATTATGAACCTGGGGGCAATGAATGACCTGGAAGCGCGGCGGATGATTGATTTTGCTGCCGGCCTCAGCTTTGCCCTGGATGGGGGAATTGAAAAGGTTACTAACCGGGTATTTTTGCTTTCTCCGAAGTCTGTGCAGGTAGATGAGGGCGAATCTTCGTTGGGATCCAAAAGAGACTTTTTCAATCAAAGCTGATAGATGCTCACTTTAGTCTATTGGGTCGGCCAGATAGGCAGATGGCTGCTCCAGCTGTATATTCTGGCGTTGATAGTACGGGCGGTGCTGTCTTGGGTGATGGCATTGAACCCGAGTTGGCGGCCAAAAAACTCGGTTACATTATTTCTTTGTAACCTGGTTTTTGCATTAACCGATCCGCCCCTACGTTTTTTGGGGAGATTCATTAAACCGCTCCGACTTGGGACTATTGCCCTAGATTTAAGTTTTATCGTACTGTTCTTGCTGGTCACAGTATTGATAAATATTTGGATCCACCTGATCAATGCGCTGCTAATTCTTTTGCACGGATAAAAGTGCAGAAAATTGGCCAAAGTGTTGCTCAAAATGATAGATGTTACTATTGTTGATGATGTGGAAGTTGAGCAGATCTTCGGTATGCTTGTTTCCAACTGCAACCTATAGCAACCTATAGCGCAGAAGTTCCCGCTGGCAGGTAGAGCGCCTACCTCGGGAAAAACACGATAGATAACTGAGGTGACAGGTATGGCTCTGCTGACTGCTGAAGACGTCCACTGGAAGCAATTCCAGGCGACCAAGTTCCGTGAAGGATACGACCAAGAAGAAGTTGACGAGTTTCTAGATGAAGTCGTGGAAACTATCGCGACTTTGCAGGATCAGAACGCATCCTTAAAAGCTGAACTAGATGAGGTTCGCCAGCAGGCAGCTAATGGTGGCCAGATTGCTGCCAGCGACAGCGGTGAAGAAACTGCCGCTCTAAAGGCACAGCTGGAGACGGCTAATGCGCAAATCGCGGAAATGCAAGCGCAGGTGCAACAGTATCAGGCAGCTGCGGCTGAAGGCGATCCGCAAGCCGGGGAGCAAATCCAGGCTTTGCAGGCACACTTGGCGCAAACTCAGCAAGAAGCCCAAGCGGCGCTGGCGCAGTCTCAAGCAGAGACCCAACAGGCTGTGGCCGAGATCGAGCAGTTGCGCGAACAATTGGCACAGGCAGAACAAAACGCGCAGGCCGGCGCGCAGCCTAGTTCCGAACAGCCAGAGGACGCCACCTCCATGCTGGCGCTGGCACAGCGGGTGCATGACGAATACGTGCGCAACGGACAGCAAGAAGCTGATCAGATTCTGGAAGATTCCCGCCTAAAGGGTGACCAGATCGTACGGGAAGCCAATGATGAGCGTCGTCGTGTGCTCGAACAGCTAGAATCCGAACGTGCAGACCTAGAGTCTCGAGTCGATGACCTTAAAGCCTTCGAAAACGATTACCGCCAGAAGGTGCGCGAGCACCTACAGGCCCTGATTGGTCAACTAGATGCCCAAGGGGCATAGCGACTAACTCAAACTTAGTCCCTCCTAAGAGCCAAGGAGGATTAGAGCGGCGCCATCACGTAAGTGGTGGCGCCGCTACTTTTTTATTAAATTTAGGCATAGAGCAAACCGACCTGGAAAGAATATGAATCAGCGAAAAAAGCAAAAATCAGCACCGCTCCTGGTGATATTCATTTTCGTAGCGCTACCGGTGTTAATCGTTGACCAAGCCACTAAAGCCTGGGCACTTAGCGTTCTGGAAGTGGGAGCGCCTGAGAAACCTTTTATTGGCCGTTTTATTGGTCTGCAATTGGTACGCAACCCCGGGGCGGCCTTTTCGCTGGCAGAGAGCTTCACTTGGGTGTTCTCGGTGATAGCTGCGGTGGTGCTAGCCATTATTATTTGGACTGGACGGGCAATGACTAATCGCGCCTGGCAGCTTTCTCTAGGGCTGCTGGCCGGAGGGGCACTGGGAAACCTGGTTGATCGTCTCATTCGCCCTCCGGGAATCTTCCGGGGGCACGTGATCGATTTTTTGAATTACCGTTCGATGTTCGTCGGTAATGTTGCGGATATTGCTATCGTCGTCGGGGTAGTTGCCGTAGTAGTGCTGGTGGTGCTGGGGGTACCCTCGGTTAGCGGTAATCACTCCTACCAACCGGCGCGGGTGCGGGGCAAGGATGCGTGAACGGGTTCGCCTGCAGGTTTCAGAGTGCGCCCCAGGAAAGCGCCTTGACCAAGTGTTGGCAGCCGAACTGGGGATTTCTCGCTCGCTGGTTGCCAAACTGATTAAACAAAATGAAGTAAAAGTAAATGGAATCGTTCCCCGAAAATCGGCAGAGGTAGCTCGCGGGGATCAGGTGGAAGTGTTGCTGCCCGATGCCTCCCCTAAAAATCTAGAAACCCCTGCACCGCTGCCGCTTCTTTACCAGGACGAAGATATTGTGGTGGTCAATAAGCCGGTGGGGATGGCGGCGCATACGGCTCCTGGGTGGGACGGACCGACGGTCATCGGTGCCTTGTTGGCGGCGGGACAAGAAATCATTACCTCCGGTCCAGTAGAGCGGAAAGGAATCGTTCACCGCTTAGACGTGGGAACTTCCGGGGCGCTGGTAGTGGCCAAGTCGGAGTTAGCTTACCGGCAACTGCAAGCAGATTTTCGCGCCCGCCGGGTGAAGAAGACCTATCAGGCTTTGGTACAAGGCTATCTGGATCCCGCCGAGGGCACTATTGACGCTCCGATTGGGAGGCATCCGTCCCGCGACTTCAAAATGGCGGTAGTAGCGGGAGGCAGGTCGGCCATAACTCACTACCGCACCTTGGAGTCCTTGCCGAGAGCAACCCTGGTTGAGCTGCAGCTAGAGACAGGACGGACCCATCAAATTCGAGTACATATGCAGGCAATCGGGCACGCTATCGTGGGCGACCCTACCTATGGGGCAAATCCACTTCTAGCGAAAGAGCTGGGGATGACCAGGCAGTGGCTACATGCAGTGAGCTTAGGATTTACCCATCCAGTAAGTGGTGAACAGGTGAGCTTTGAGGCTCCTTTGGCCGCTGATTTAGAGGACGCATTAACCCGCTTGCGCCGCGGATTCTGATTTAACTTTGTCCCCCGCACTAGACGGGATTCTCTTTTCCTGTTGCAATTTATTAAAGATTGTGGAGGGTGGGTCAGCGGCTTATTTTCGTTCTATGGCTCCAGAAAAACCCAACTATACCCGCTCGCAGTTTCGCCAGGCGTCCTCTCAGGCTCCGCGGGCACAACAGCTTTTGCAACAGGCGGAAACCCGGCTGCGCTCTGGCGAGGGCGGTGCCCGTCTACGCTGGGCTCCTTCCCCACGAATCGTGCTAGCTGCGCTAATAGCAGTGGTGATAGTGACGGTGATGGCAGGGTGGGCACAAGGGAAAACTCCTAACAGCGGGGTGTTACCGACAAGTCCTAGTTTTAGTGCGACAGCTAAAGAGGCGCCGGGGTCCTCACCTGCTGCAACTGGTGAGGTATGGGTGGATGTAGTGGGCAAAGTTAAAAAACCGGGAGTGGTACGTCTGGAGGCTTCCGCGCGGGTACAACACGCGATAAAAGCCGCTGGGGGAGCGCTTCCAGGTACAGACCTGTCGGGACTGAACCTGGCGCGTCGCCTCAGTGACGGCGAACAGCTGAGGGTGGGAATCGACGAGAACAGCGCGCCAGACTTAGGTGCTGAGCCAGCCGAGGCAGGCGCGGTAGAAACTACCAAGCAACAAGCTGGTGAGGGCGCTGCAGCACGCTCTGGTGGCGGGAAAATCTCTATTAATGAGGCCTCGAAGCAACAGTTAGAGCAGCTTCCGGGGGTGGGGCAGGCACTTGCGCAAAGGATTGTAGATTATCGCCAATCCCAGGGACGCTTTCAAAACCTGGAAGACTTGAAGAATGTGTCTGGAATTGGGGAGAAAAAATACGCGGCCTTGTCGGCAATGATCAGACTCTAGGTAAGCTATGAAGGGAAGAATCCTAGATTTACGTTTAGCGCCGGCAGCCATTATTGCCTGGTTGGGCGCCCTGGTTTTACCCGCTCTTCCCTTACAATGGGTGCCATTTATCGCTGCTTTAACCCTCGGGGGCGCTGTTTTACTATTGCTGGTCAGCTACTGGAAAGTTCTGCCCGGAATTATCTTGGCGGGCGCTTTGGCTTTAGGGGCGCTGGGCGGGGTGGCGCTGGCAATCAGTCAATCGGCGCGGGTGCTAGCCGCTGACCCGTTAGCGCGTGCCTGGCAGGGGCAGATCGACCGCGTCCAGGCGATAGCGATGGTAGAGACGCCGCCGCGAAAATATGACCCGGCAAGCGAGCAACAGATAACCCAGTTACGTCTATTATCAGCGCGCCTGCCAGATACCCCAGCGGTAAATACTCGGGTGAAAGTCGTGGCGTTTGGTCAGCAACTGCCAAAATATCCTCGTGGAACGGTTATAGAAACGGTGTTACAGCTAGAAAAGCCATCCCGCGGCAGGGAATCTAGCCAAGATTTAACCACGGTAATCAGCGCCAATGCTCTCTTTGAGATCCCCGGAAGAATCATCGCTAGCCCCAAGGTGAGAGCCGGGCCGCGCGGGGCGGCGGCCCTTAAAGAAAAGTTCGCGACCCGGTTGGAAGAAAAACTGGTAGCTGCAGATTCTCCGGCAGCAGCTACGCTGCTGCCGGCCATGATTCTCGGAATCAGAGCTGATGCGTCGGAGAATACCGAAGCATTGAAAACCGCGGGAATAGTGCATATTACCTGTGTGTCCGGGATGCATATCTCGGTGCTACTTTCCTTGGTAGCGCTACTTAGTGCGGGGTTAAAACGCCGCTGGCGTCTGCTGGCGGGTGCCAGCTTGTTAGTGGGGTATTGTCTGCTCCTGGGGCCTTCTCCCTCATTGCTGCGGGCGGCGGTAATGGGGATGGTTTCTCTGCTGGCGCTAGCTAGAGGCAAAGAGCCATATTCTTTTACCGCCCTCGAAATCGCGATCATCGGTCTGCTAATTTTTGAACCCGGATTCGGAGCCGATACCGGTTTTTTGCTCTCAGTTAGCGCTACTGCAGCGATTGTGTTGGCGGCGCGTTCTTTAGAACAAAAACTGCACCGGGGAATAGCGGCAGTAAAAAGACAGGGGAGCGGGCGAACCCCTCGGTTATTGTCGAAAAAAAATTCCGCGCTTTTCCGCAAGTTCTTAGCGGCATTCCTGTCCGTTAGCGCAGTGAGCCTGGTGGCACAACTAGCTTGCCTGCCGGGGCAACTGTTAATCCGTCCTGGAATCAATACCTTGACCGTCCTCGCAAATGTAGCTATCGCACCGATAGTGACCCTGCTGATCTGGGGCGGAGCCTGCCTGACATTCCTGCCACTGCCTGGAACATTTTTGGCAAAAATACTGGGGATAGGCTGCACTTGGGTGATGACAGTTGCTCGGGTGGTCGCCTCTAATAGGTTCGCAATCTTGCCGTGGCCAGCAGGCGCGCCAGGGATTTTAGCGTTAGGGATAGTGGTGGCGGGGCTGACCTATATTTACCATTGCTACTTTCCAAAACGGAAGATAAATGGCAATGTTAAATCATGGCCTCAAAGCAAATGAGTTGGCGCGATTGCACCTTAAGTTCCGGGGTGCTCATACGCGGCCCCGAGAAGCTGCTGGCAGATCGCGCCCTGAATCGTTTAAAGCAATTGGGGCGCAACCAAGATCCCTCCCTAGCAGTGACCGAGGTGACTGCTAACGGTTACCAGGCCGGTTCCCTAGATTCCCTGACTTCGCCCTCATTGTTTGGGGAAGCTCGCCTGGTGGTGATCCCCGATTTTGAATCCGCCGCTGATGATTTGGGGCAAGACCTGGCAGCCTACCTAGCTGCGCCGCAAGCAGATTGCTGGGTAGTCGCACTACATGATGGCTCAAATAAAGGAAAACGCCAGGTAGACAAGATAAAGAAAGCGGGAGCACAGGAAGTAAAAGTCGCGAGGATTAAGAATGCGCGTGACAAACTATCCTTGGTGGTCGAAGAAGTGCGCACTGCCGGCGGACGCATAGAGCCGGCCGGGGCGCAGCTGCTAGTAGATGCGCTCGGCGAGGATCTCGCGGAACTAGTCGGGGCGGCTCGCCAATTGGTTTCCGACTATCCCCAGGCCGTAACTTTGCAGGCAGTACAACAGTTCTACGGGGCTCGAGTGGGGGCTAGTGGATTTAACGTAGCCGATGCCGCCGCAGTGGGCAATCTGTCGCGCGCCCTAGTGCTGCTGCGGCAAGCGTTTTCTTCCGGAGTTCAGCCGGTCGCTATCGCAGGTGCGCTCGCCCTAAAGTTCCGCAACCTGGCAAAAGTTAGCGCCCGGGGAGTAAACCCTTCCCAGCTAGGGATGGCGCCTTGGCAGATGGAAAAAGCACGGCGAGAAGTACGCGGATGGAGCGACGCTCACTTGGCGGAGGCGATTAAGATTATTGCGCAAGCCGATGAAGATGCTAAAGGTGCTAGCCGGGATCCGCAGTATGCGCTGGAGGCGGCAGTTAGGAAAATCTGTCTTTTACGGCAAAGCTGAGCAGATGCAGGAAAGTAGGTAAAACAGGCAATGGCAATGCAGCGCAAAACCCGGCAGCGGGACGCAATTATGGCAATCATGGCTGATGAAACGGATTTTCGTTCTGCCCAACAAGTGCATACCGCCCTGGTTTCAGCCGGACAAGCGGTAGGACTGGCTACTGTTTACCGCAACCTGCAGGCTCTAACTGAGGCCGGGGAACTCGACAGCTTGCGTTCGGAGGAAGGGGAAATCCTCTATCGGCGTTGCGCGGCGCGCCGCCATCATCACCACCTGGTATGTCGAAACTGTGGCTATACGGTAGATATTCAAGATGACCAGTTAGAACAGTGGATCGGCGAGATTTCTCGGCGCTATCACTTCAGCGATATTGAACATATGGCCGATGTGTTTGGTCTGTGTGCAAATTGCGCAAACCAGCATTAAGAAACAGTACCAGTATGCTACTTAGTGCGGGCACTCGCGATGGCGTGCAGGGCGATGGCGGCGGCGCTAGCCACGTTTAAGGATTCAGCGTGCCCCCACATGGGAATAGAGATGGTTTCATTACAGAGGGCGATTTCCTCGTTACTTAAACCTTGGGCTTCGTTACCCAGGCAGATAAATAGGGGAGAGTCGGTTGCGTTATTGGAGGCAGTAAAGCTAGGTAAATCGACAGTCGCTTTTCCTGATAATCCTACTAGGCAGCCGTCATCTTCCTCGCTGAGCCTCGCTAAATCGGTAAAAGCCGCACCGGAATAGACCGGCAAGTGGAATAGGCTCCCGGCGCTGGCGCGAATAACTTTCGGGCTAGAAACATCAGCGCAGCCTGATAGGGATAAGACCCCCGCTAGACCGCAGGCATCAGCAATCCGGATAATAGTTCCCAGGTTCCCGGGGTCTTGTACCCGCGCACATACTGCCCAGGCGCCCTCTTTCAAAACCTCCGAGGACGGAAGTTCTTCGCTAGGGAGCACTGAGAGGTCAGCTGTAGCCGCGATTCCTTGAGCCGAGGGCGCGAATAACTTCATTACCGATGGAGTAACCGGGTGTACCCAGGTAGTTACCTCTAGCGCCTTCCGCGCCACCTGGATAGCGGGAGAGGGAGCACGGTTATGAAGATAAACATCCCGAACCGCTTCCGGATAAAAATGCAGCAGTTCCGCGCAAGCTTGCGATCCTTCTACCAGTAGCAATCCTTGCTTTAAACGAAAACTACGCCTAGACAGATTGACCAGTGTCCGCACCCGCTGGGAGCGAGGATTATCAATCGTGTCTAGGCGTAGATTAAGCAAAAAGCTAACTTCTGTTAGAGGCTTTAAGCAGCTGGAGCGTTTACGTCCTCAGGTAGAGCAGCTTTCGCTTTTTCTACCAGCTGATTAAAGGTGTCGATATCGTAAACCGCGAGTTCGGAAAGCATCCGGCGATCAACTTCGATTTCGGCTAGACGCAAGCCCTGGATGAACCGGTTGTAGGTCATTCCTTGGGCGCGGCAAGCGGCATTGATCCGCTGAATCCACAGTTTGCGGAAATCATTCTTGCGCTTGTGGCGATCGTTGTAGGAATAAACGCCCGAGTGCAGCAGCTGTTCTTTGGCCTTACGGTATAGGCGGGAACGCTGACCGCGGTAACCAGAGGCGCGATCCAGTACGGTGCGACGTTTCTTCTTGGCGTTGACTGCTCGTTTTACGCGTGCCATATCTCTTAATCCTCTCCTTGCCTACTTGTTGCCAGCCAGCAGTTTGTTTATGCGCTTGGTATCGGCAGGAGCCACTACCTGATCACGGCTGAGGCGACGGGTCTGTTTGGAAGACTTGTGTTCTAGCAGGTGGCGTTTGCCGGCCTTTTCCCGCATCAGTTTGCCACTTCCGGTTCTGCGGAAGCGTTTCTTCGCACCGGAGTGCGTCTTCATCTTCGGCATTGTATTTCCTCTCTACCGGCACGCCGGTGGTTCTGCCTGTTTCTTAGGCGTTAGGACGACCCTACTTTTTCGCTTTCGCGGCGGCTGCAGCTTCCTGAGCCTCTTTAGCTTTCCGCGCTTTACGGGCATCCTTAAGTTGTTGCCGGTTCATAGTCTCGCCGTTTTGTTGATCACGGCGACGACGCTGATCCGACTTGGTGTGGTGTTTACGTTTCGTGGGAGCGAGCACCATAGTCATATTGCGCCCGTCTTGGCGGGGCATTGATTCTACGGTGGCCATCTCGGTTACGTCCTCGGCTAGGCGCTCTAATAGTTTTACGCCGAGCTCTGGGCGAGACTGTTCGCGCCCGCGAAACATAATCATGACTTTCACTTTGTCCCCGCCCTCAAGGAACCGCACTACGTGACCCTTCTTGGTTTCGTAGTCATGATCATCGATCTTTAGACGGAAACGAATCTCTTTCAACTGGGAGTTTGCCTGGTTGCGGCGAGCGTTACGAGCCTTTTGTGCGGCCTCGTATTTGAACTTGCCGTAATCCATCAACTTACAAACCGGAGGTTTCGCCGTGGGCGCGACCTCCACTAGATCCAAGCCCGCTTCGGTGGCTAGGCGCAATGCATCCTCGATCCGGACTACCCCTACTTGTTCACCACTGGGGCCAACTAGGCGTACTTCTTTCACCCGGATGCGGTCATTAATGCGTGTCTCGTTGCTGATAGCTACTCCTTGCTTGAGATTTCTGGAAGCTTTACAAAATAAGAAAAGCCCCCGCTTGTTTGGCGGAGGCAGCGAAAAACGCGCAGACGCGTTAAGCATCTGTTCTTACCCGATACCCGAGAGCATCCAGGTGGGAAAACCTCCACTTTCGCACCAGTTTCCTGGTCGGTTACTAACTAATCTAGCAGACCAGGCGGCCTTGATGAAAGCTGAGAGCACTCCGATAGCCTTTGAACTTCCTCACATCACATCTTTGGTAGGGGGTCGGCTGGGACACCAGTAGGAGGAGCTAGAAATAAGAAACGCCGCCTGCTTTTCGCAGACGGCGCCAATTTTACCTCTCAGCTAGCGAGCAACCCGCCCAGATTTGAGGCATTTGGTGCAAACATTCATGCGCTTGCGCGTGCTACCAACAACGGCGCGCACGCTTTGAATATTCGGGTTAAAACGGCGGTTCGTGCGCCGGTGGGAGTGCGAAACGCTCTTCCCGAAACCGGGGCCTTTTCCGCAGATGTCACAGGTGGCAGCCACGATAGTCTCCTTCAAGTATTCTTCTAGGTCTGGGATAAGATATCCAGATATCGGCAACCCGACTAGGTTAACCGATTCAGGGGGCAACAGCCAACTACCAGGTGGTTATTGTGCCGGGCTTCACTGAAAACTCGCTAAACTATTAGAGCAAGTAGACGATAACCCTGTGCATCTTTAGGCAGTGAAGGAGGCGGCGGTGGGAGAAGAACAACCCCTCGCGGATCTGTTTTCTTTTGCAGATTTCGCTCGCGCCGCCCGGGATAAACGCTCGGTTAAAGCAGCGAAAACTGCAGCTGCTTCGCAAGCAGATGATTTCCAGGAGGGAAAGTTAACTGATAGCGGCAACCAAAGCGCTAAGAAGAGTAAAAACCCCGCGCGTCCTCGTGATCAGCGAAAAAAAGATAGTTCAATGCAAGTGTCGCAAAGCGCAGAGCCAAAGGGAACCACCGGTTTACTTGATTTTGAAGTACCACAGGTAGCGCCGAAGTCGGCGAAACCCAAAGCTAAACGGCACCGGGAAAATGTGGCGCAAACCCTGGAATCTGCCGAACGTATTGACCTGCTAGTGACCGGGGCTAATATCCGCACCTGGGTAAAGATTAGCGGGGAAGTTCTACAGGCGGCTCAGTCAGCCCTAGACGCCATGGATCTACACAGCGAACTTGATTCCGACACCGGAGCTAATGCCCTATACACCTGGGATAAGGTGGCGCTAACAGTTGCCGGATTACCTGCTGGTGCCGATAAGGATGCTCGCTGGGTGCTAGAGGCTGTCGCCGATGCTTCCTTGGCGGGAGCCAGAGGAATGATCGGGATTGTACTGGCGGAGTTAGCCAGCGTTGCTGCCGGGACGACTAGCACCCCCACCCTAAACCCGGTGCAGCTGTTAAAAATACTGCGCTCCAGTAGGGATTGTCCTGATCGCTGCCTGCTGCCCGCAGTTGAACGTCTAGATCCCCCCACTCTATCGGGGCTGATAGAAGAGGTAAACGCAGAGCTAGAAACCCAGCCAGAACAAATGTCGATCGAAGATATTCTTTCGCGGGCTTGGCTAGCGAGCCAAGTCGCCCTAGTTGAGGGCGCAGAAGATAACCGAGGGCGTCCCGACGCGCGGGCAGCGGTATTAATGCTGTTAATAGCGGCCATGCTGGAAACTTATGCTCGAGAAAACCAGCAAGAGATCGGAGCGGTAAACACCAGTTTGCAGATGGTACGGGACATGGTTCCTAAGTCCCATTCTGCAGTGCACACGCCCACGCAAATGAACTCTTTGATGCTTACCTGGCGCGGAGAAACCGATAACTCACGTTTCGATAAATTGCGCAGGCAGTTAGAAGAAAATGGGGTTTACGGGGCGATGACCGGCAGGGCAGACATGCTGGGGATTGGACCGCGCATATTGCTGGTGCGCAGCCGACATCCGCGCAGAGTAATCGAACTTTTACCCGAAAAATCGGGAATGGTTTTAATTCGTCCGCCGCTACCAGTCGAAACCGAAGCCTCATCTTCCAACCTGGTGAGCCTGGGATCTTCCCATACGATCCACCCCATTAGACCAGCGGTGTTAGCCTACACTTCGGCTCCCGGTCTGGTCGCAGACATAGCTAACTTGGGGGCAACGGTAGTGTATTCTCGCCGTGGAATCCCGCTGCAAATACTGCCGGTAATCGCGGAAATGGAGCAAGAAGTAGTGCAAGTCTTACCCTGTGACCAGGTGAGCGCGGCAGAACTAACCAACCTAGTCCGGCCGGCCAAAGATCAAGGTATCGATCTGATGGTGGCTCCCACGCAAGATGACCTACAAGTGCTAGAAGCTGCCCGCGCCCTCACCCAAGTGGTTTCTTCAGCAATTGTGCCTGCTGATTTAATCCAGTTGCAGCGTTCGCGTACTTTTGATTCTCTGGCCAGGCAGCGTACTTTTAGTGTTTCCCCGCAAATGCCTTTTGAGTTACTCTCTGCCTCGGTGAACCGCGATGATGTACAAGCAAGGATCTTGAGCGGGCGGGGAGAAGACTCGGAGCTGATCTCCCGGGTACAAAACGCGCTGTTCCAAGGGGCTCCGGGAATCCGTATCGAACTTATTAGCGGCGGGCAAAGCGGAGCCACCGTAGTGGGAGTGCTGTCTTCGTGAGCGATAAATCAAACTCCCTGGCTCGCGAATCTTTAAAGAAAATCTTGGGACGGGCAGGTGGAAAACTAGAAAAGAAATTTGGGATTGAAACTCCCCTGGAACTGCTGTATTTCTTTCCTCGCCGCTATCACGAGTTGGGCGAACTTACCGCGTTTTCCGGGCTTCTTTTAGGGGAAGAACAATCGGTAATCGCCCAAATAGCTGACTCTTCGCGCCGGCGTACCCGGGGAGGAAAATGGATGCTTTCCCTGCAGCTTAGTGATGGAGAAGGCCTAATGGATGCGGTGTTTTGGGCAAAAAGCCAGCATCTAATCAACTGGATGTCCTCCCAATTGCAGGTGGGGCAAACAAAACTCTTTTCTGGTCGCCCCAGTCTTTACCGCGGACGCCTGCAGCTGTCCCATCCTTCCTACCAGGAGGTGGAAGACGAAAACCTCGATGCCGCCAGTAATCAGGCCGCTAAAATGCAGGCGCAGCGTCCTGAACCGATTTATCCCGCGAAGGCAGGGTTGCCGACTTGGACTACCCAAAAAGCGATTGCGGTAGTTTTGGAGTTATTAAAGTCCCAACCTTTCGATGACCCCCTGCCTACCGATATTCGCGCAGAACAGGGACTGTTGGAACTAAACACCGCACTGGAGCAGATTCATCGTCCGCAAACTCGCGCGCAATATGAGGCGGCTCGCCAGCGTTTCCGCTACGAAGAAGCCTTTCTGTTGCAGGCGGCTTTAGCCCAGCGGCGGCAAGTTCTGGCCGAAGATGCCCCGATTCTGCCGGCGGTACCCGGGGGTTTTACCGAGCAGGTTGCCTCGGCGTTGCCTTTTACCTTAACCGACTCCCAACAACAGGCCTTAACCGATATTGATCAGCGAATAGCATCTGCGCGCCCTATGAATTTGTTATTGCAAGGGGATGTTGGATCTGGGAAAACCGTGGTGTCACTCCTGGCAATGCTGCGAGCCGTAGATGGAGGCCGGCAAGGGATCTTCATGGCTCCCACCGAGGTCTTGGTGCAACAGCATTTTTCTACCCTTACTAACCTGTTAGGGGAGCTGGCCGAGCCGGGAGGGTTTAGTTTGCGTGGGGGACAGGGGATCCCGATTTATCGCCTGACTTCCTCGATGCCGGCCGCGGAAAAACGCCGCACTTTAGATGCGCTTAAAACCGGGCAACCAGCGCTGATTGTGGGAACTCACGCGCTACTATCTAAACGGGTAATACTTACGTCTCCCGGTGTGGTGGTTATCGATGAACAGCACAAGTTCGGGGTGCGTCAACGCGACCGGTTGCGCCAAGCTGAATCGGGTACTCCCCATCTGCTAGTGATGACCGCAACCCCGATACCGCGCTCGGTAGCTATGACCTCTTTTGGGGATCTAGATTACCTGACCTTGCAAGGGGAGCCGCCCGGGAGGGCAAAAGTCGATACATTCCGGGTGGATACCGCTAATCGGGCTTGGACAACGCGTACCTTCCAGCGCGCCGCCGAAGAAATCAAAGCTGGTCATCGGGTATTTGTGGTGTGCCCGGCGATTAATCCCGGCACACAAAGTGAAGAAGGGGTGACCCTGGTAGCGGACGAGGACGGTGCGCAGACTAGCCCAGCAGCTGAAAAAGAACCCCTC
Source organism: uncultured Varibaculum sp. (assembly GCF_902489465.1). Lineage (GTDB taxonomy): Bacteria > Actinomycetota > Actinomycetes > Actinomycetales > Actinomycetaceae > Varibaculum. Next base: position 22,880 of record NZ_CABTZZ010000006.1, read on the forward strand.
GCTAACGTTTACGACACCGTAAGCCAGTTGCGCACGCTTCCGGCACTGCGCGGAATTGAAATCGGGATGCTACACGGTCAAATGGATGCGGAAGAAAAAGATCGTGCTATGGCTGATTTCATAAGCGGGAAAACGCCCCTATTGGTGTCTACCACGGTAATTGAAGTGGGAGTCGATGTGCCCCAAGCAACCATGATGGTGATTCTAGATGCTGACCGTTTCGGTCTCGCCCAGTTACATCAGCTGCGAGGACGGATAGGGCGGGGCAAGTTCGGGGGAGTTTGCCTGGTCTGGTCGGGGGCGCAGCCAGATACCCTTGCCAGTAACCGTCTCGATGCTTTCACCAAAACTACCGACGGTTTTGAACTGGCGGCGATTGATTTACGCCTACGCGAAAGCGGAAATATTTTGGGGGATAGTCAATCGGGGCGCGCCTCCTCTTTGAAAATTCTGGATCTATTGGCGGACGAAGCGGTAATTTCCCAAGCGCGAAAGGATGCAAAACATCTGGTTGAGACCGATCCGCAGTTAGAACAGCATCCCGGGTTACAACAGGCGATATCACGGCGGATTAGCGAAGAAGAACAAGAATTTTTAGAACGAGGATAAGGTGCGCTGTAATCGCTATACCACGAGCTGCTACTCTGTGAACGTCACTAGGGTTAGAATGTCATCATGATGAGAATAATAGCTGGAACTGCCCGAGGTACTCAGCTAGCCGTACCCTCCTCCGGTACGCGCCCCACTCAAGATCGGGTTCGGGAAGCAATCTTCTCCGCTCTACAATCTCGCGGAGCCACGGAAGACGCCTGTGTTTTGGATCTTTTTGCCGGATCGGGGGCTTACGGTTTCGAGTCGCTGTCGCGCGGGGCACTCAGTTTAGATTTGGTAGACCATGCCCACAGCGCCGCCAAAACGATCCGAAAGAACCGGGCTGCCTCTCCAGTTTTTTCCGCTGCAAAACTATATGTACAGCCGGCTCTTTCGTTTTTATCGTCGCGCCTTTTAGGAGCTAACCCCAATCCCCAGTGGGAATTGGTTTTTATTGATCCGCCCTACGCTATGAAAAACAGCGAAATCCTGCAGGTACTAGACCAGCTGCATCCGCTATGCGACCCGGATGCCTGGATAGTGGTGGAACGTTCGGCGCGCGACGAGGCTCCTGCTTGGAAAACAGAGCAGTGGGAGGAAGAATCACGCAAACTCTACGGAGAAAGCGCGGTTTACCTACTGCGTCCCGCCCTCGAATACCCGGAAAATGAGGGCGCACAAGCCTAGTTTTAGCTCTTTGTCCGCGTGGGACGCCGCGCACCGGGAGTGCTTACCGGTATTTTGGTAGCTATGAGTACTGTTGTCTGCGTCGGATCCTATGATCCCCTTACCTATGGGCATCTGGACGTAATTAGCCGCGCAGCCCATATTTTTGATCGCGTGATCGTGGCGGTAGCGAAAAACTCCAAGAAAACCTATCTCTTCCCGGCCAGCAAACGCGAAGAATTTATTGTTCAAGCCACCGCAGACCTAGCGAATGTGCAGGTCGTGATCTGGGAGGGGCTAGCTTGCGATCTGGCTACCCGCTATGAGGCGCTAGCGCTGGTTAAAGGGATTCGTAACTCTAAAGACACCGACAGTGAAATGACCCAGGCTTTCGCTAACCGGCAATTATCGGGCATTGACACTATTTTGATTCCCACTTCCCCCGAAAATGCTTTGATCTCCTCTTCGGTAGTTAAAGAAATAGCTGCCTATGGAGGAGACGTTTCTGGATTTGTTCCCCCCGAAGTAGCCCAGGCGCTGCAACGAGAATTCGATGCGTCCTCGGGAAATGGAAACCCTACCCGTGAATCCGACAACCGGCCAGCCTAAAACAGGAAGGAAGAATATGGAACCCCAGGAAGAACCGCAGTATGCACCTTCAGACGTTATCGCAGTCCTTGATCGTCTGACCGAGATGATTGAAGCCGGACGCAGCGTTCCCTTTTCTGCGTCAGTCATGATTAACCAGGCCGAAGGGGTCGAGTTGCTCGACAATGCGCGGGCAGCGCTACCGGCTGACCTGGTTAATGCGGATCGAATTGTGGCCGATGCTAATAAAGTGCTGGATGCCGCCGATGAAGAGGCCGAACAGACCATCTCGGATGCGCGCGCGGAAGCAGAGCGAGTAACTACCGAAGCGAACCAGAACGCTGAAGAAACTATCGCGCAAGCTAATGCCAAGGCGCAGGAAACTATTGATGACGCTGACCGGCAGGCAGAGTCGGCAATTTCCCACGCCAGCGCCCAGGCGGAAGAAACCGTTGCCCAATCCAATGAGCAGGCGGCTCAGATTTTGCAGGAGGCGCGAGCCCGCGCGGACCAGTTGGTTTCGCAGGACAATGTTTACCGCGAAGCGAAACAGGCAGCACAACAGATGACCGATACTGCGCGCGCGGAAGCCAAAGACTTTATGGATCAGTCTGACCAGTACGTTAACCAGGCACTGTCCCAATTGGAAGAACTGCTGGGGGCAATCGCGGAGCAAACTCGCAGCGGCCGTGCCCAGTTTTCGCGCCTGGAGCGCCCACAGTTCTAGTAGCTGAGGGTCAGCCTGCTAGCGCCGAAGCTGAATACCCCTTAGGGTAAAGGGCATGAAGCAAGTTAAGAAGGCCGCGATCCCGCTGGAGTTAACCGGATTAGGTACTGGCGAGGGGGATAGCAAAACTTGGCAGCTGAAAGTAACTTTACCTAGGGCTATCGGAACCGAAGATATGGCGGTTCCGGCGGGACAGTCCCTAGATTTACAGCTGCTAGCGGTGGCAATTTCCGAGGGAGTATCCCTGAGCGTTAGGGGAACTGCCTACGCTGAAGGGGCGTGCGTGCGTTGTCTGCAAGCAGTAGAAAAATCCCTTGATTTTTCCTTGAGTCGTGTCTACTACTATCCTGAGGAACTCGCGCACCTGCTAAATGAGGTGAGTGAGGACTTAATCGTGTATGCTGACGTGGACGAGGCCTATCAGGTGCTGCCAGATTCACGCTTGGATCTCGAGCCACTTTTGATAGACGCCCTCGTTCCACAAATTCCCTATTCGGTGCTATGTGCTCCCGATTGTCCCGGGCTTTGCCCCGAATGTGGAATCATGCTGGCAGATGCGGGGGCGGATCATCACCACGAAAAGATAGATCCGCGCTGGTCAGTGCTAGCTAACCTATTTGAGGAACAGGAGAAAAAGGACGAATGAGTCGCGGTTCGCAAGATCTAGCGGAGCTGCTAACCAGATGGGGAATCGAGTTAGACTCCGAAATGGTGATATTGGCGCTAACTCATCGTTCTTTTGCACACGAACAAGATAATCTCCCCAATAATGAGCGGCTAGAGTTTTTAGGGGATGCGGTTTTACAGCTGATAGTGACGGAACGTCTGTACAAAACTTATCCCTCTCACCCAGAGGGGCATCTGGCAAAAATGCGATCGGCCACGGTTTCGCAGCCCGCTTTAGCTAGGGTTGCCCGCGATATAAATCTGGGAGAATTCATACTACTAGGGCGCGGAGAAGAAAAAACCAAAGGGCGAGAAAAAGACTCGATTCTTTCCGACACGGTAGAAGCAATGATTGGAGCGACCTATCTGTGCCACGGATTAGAAGCCACTCGCAAAGTAGTTGAAAACCTATTGCAAGATTTGCTCGATCACGCCCTAGAGCGGGGAGCAGTAATGGACTGGAAGACTACCTTACAAGAACTTACTGGTCAGCTGGGGGTGCGAACTGTTGAGTTCGCGGTGGAAGGTACCGGTCCTGATCATGATCGACGTTTTACTGCCAGAGCCCTAATCGGGGAACGGGTACTTGGATCCGGCAAGGGACGCTCGAAAAAGGTGGCGGAACACGAGGCCGCCCGCCAGGCGGTTATGACCCTGCGCGAAGAACACGGGGTGACTACCCCCCTAGGGTTTTAAAACGTTTGCCAGTCAGATTTAGATGGTTACATTAGGTTTTGAGGGGAACTGAAACATGCCAGAATTACCAGAAGTTGAGGTAGTGCGGAGCGGCTTAGAATCGCAGCTGCTGGGTGCCAAGATAAAGCAGGTCGAAGTATTCTTCCCCGGCTCATTGCGGGGGCAGGACAGTAAACGGTTTCGTGCTGCTCTCGAGGGATGGACCATTACCGCTGCGGTACGGCGCGGTAAGTTTTTGTGGTTGCTGGGAGAAAACCAAGAAGGTAAACAAACCTTGTATTCGCTAGTGATTCATTTGGGAATGTCCGGCCAGTTGCTGATTAATCAACCGCAAATAGAGCTGTCCCATAAAAATCAAGGACATCTGCGGGTGCGATTAACTATGGAAGACGACAGAACCGTCTTCTTTGTTGATCAACGCACTTTCGGACGGATGGTAGTAGAACCGCTGGTAGAGACCAGAGATAAGAAACCGGGAGGCCTGGGGGCAAAATTCCACCTAGTTCCGCGCAATGTGGAACTGAACGTTGCCCGCGACGCCCTCGATCCCCACGTTGATTTAGAAAAAGTATCCACCACTGTTCGTAAACGGAAGAGCTCCATTAAACACTCCCTTTTGGATCAAAAGCTAGTATCCGGGATCGGCAATATTTACGCAGACGAAACCCTGTTCGCCTCCGGAGTAAACCCAGGGCAACGAGCAGACTCTCTTTCAGAAAAGCAGATCCAGGAACTGTTTAAATGCGCCGGGGAAATCATGAAAACCGCAATCAAACACGGCGGAACCTCTTTTGATGAGCTCTACGTGGACACCAGCGGAAACCCCGGGTATTTCGAGCAGGAGTTAAAAGTATATGGACGCGGCGGTGAGCCCTGTAAAACCTGTGGCACCACCTTGGAGAAACTGCAACAATCAGGACGTAACGCCACTTACTGTCCGAAGTGCCAGCCACTACAGGATTAACTGGATTCAACCAGAGCTCGTTAGCTGCAGCTAGTTCAAATAATCGCCACCGGAACCACAAATCGTATGATTGTTTGTCGCTGTGCCCCGCCGCTAGGTGCAACTTTGTGGAATGGTTGATTCTTAACTGACAGGATTAGGTAGACTCAAAGAGTGAAGATCCAGCAATCGCAGACAGTAGAAGAACCCACGCGGGTAATGATCATTGATGACCACGAAATTGTGCGTCGGGGGATTGCCGAAATCGTAGACCGAACTGCCGGCATGGAGGTAGTGGCCGAAGCGGGAACCGTAGAAGATGCGGTACGCCGCGCTGAACTGGTTTGTCCAGATGTAGTGCTGGTAGATTTGCAAATGCCCGATGGTACCGGCATTGACGTTATGAAACAGTTGCGGGAAGTGTCACCAGATTCGCTGGCAATTGTGCTCACCAGTTTTGATGATGACGATGCATTAGCAGAATCCCTGCAGGCCGGGGCAAAAGCCTATGTGCTAAAAACTGTGCGGGGGGCTGAAATTACCGATGTTATCCGGGCAGTAGTCGGAGGGCGAGTACTGCTGGATGATCGCACCGTGACCCGCCGCCGCGCCGGGAACGAAGACCCCACTGCCAATCTAACCCCGGCAGAACGCAAAGTGTTAAACCTAATCGGGGATGGCCTTTCTAACCGGGAAATCGGCGAAAAGCTGGGAGTTGCGGAAAAGACAGTGAAGAACCATATCACTTCGCTGCTGGCCAAAATGGGGTTGCAGCGCCGCACACAGGTCGCTGCCTGGGTAGCCAGTCAACGCTCTGCCGCATGGCGGCATCAGTCGTAATTCTCGTAAGCAGAATCAATAGCGTACCCAGCGCGGGGGATTAGTTTTTCCTCCTGCCCAAAAACTTGGAAAACGTAGTGGCGTTTTCCAAGTTTTGCGCCCACCTAGCCTGCTCGGATAAAACTAATCCCCCGCGCACAAGGTTCGAGCGGTAAAAGTGCTCGGGGGACCCCGGTGAGCCTTGCAAAAATTAAAACAAGGGCAGAATAGAATCTGTTCAAAGGGAAACGTACCCGATGCGAAGGGTAACGGTTAGCGGCGTGTCCCCTCTCGCATCTTTTTCCGCCCGACCCTTGCGGGGAATCAGCTACGATCAGTATTTGTAAAAAATAGTTTTCGAGCAATCGTTTGTTTGGTGGGTATTCGATGCTGTTAGTAATGAGTTCTTGTCCGTACGTGCTCTAAATCCGCGCCTGCACGCGAGATGAGTTCGGTATCGCCCGCGACTCCGCGCTGTACTTGGCGGGATAAAAATTACGGGTTGATGCGAGAGGTGGCGGGGAGCTTGATTTCCTTGCCGGCACGAGGCAGTGCCTCTACGCGACCAGATTGGGAGTTTCGCCGGAAGATGACGTCGGAAACTCCCGAGAGTTCCGAGGCGGCAACCACTACCGGCTCCGCGAAGTAACCTTCCACAGTGGGGGCTACCCCGGCGTGGGGGAGAACCGACACTTTGGTACCGGCAGTCAGATTCAATCCGGCTTCCACCACGCAGTCATTGCCCAGCGCAATCCCTAACCCTGAATTTGCGCCCAGTAGGCAGCGTTTTCCTAATGAAATCTGTTTCCCGCCTTGACTGGAAACCGTGGTTGCGGTGGAGGCTCCCCCTCCGATATCGGAGCCGTCGTCGATAACTACTCCTTGGGCTACTCGCCCCTCGATCAGGCAAGCCCCCAGGGTTCCGGCATTAAAGTTAACGAAAGCCGCATGCATCACGGTGGTGCCCGGTGCTAAATAGGCGCCGAGACGAACTTTTGCGCCATCGGCGATGCGTACTCCCGAGGGAATAATGTAGTTAACCATCGGAGGGAATTTATCTACGCTAAGTAGGTGAATCGGGTGGCCAAAGCTTAAACGCATCCGCATACGGGTGTTTTCAAAATCTTCGACCGCACACGGTCCTTCAGTTGTCCAGGCAACAGTAGGTAGGCGAGCAAAAATACCATCTAGGTTAATGGTGTTCGGTTTTACTAGACGGTGAGAAAGTAGATGTAAACGCAAGTAAGCATCGGCGGTAGAGCGGGCAGATTCGTCCAGATCGATCGATACCACGGTAGCGGTACGGTTAACCCCGCGCCCATCATCGCGCCCTTCAATCTGGCTTAGTTTTTCGACTAGCTGTGCATCTGATTCGTCTGGCTGGTCACCTAGGTAGGGACGAGGATACCAAACGTCCAGGGTTTGACCAGTTTCGCTTACGGTTGCGAGGCCTACCCCGCGTGCTTTTCTTTCACTCATAACTCCACCTTATCCGCTCAGGATTAGTTTGGTAAGACCTTCCATAAATTTGGCCAAAAAAAGCCAAGTTCATTTAATAGTTTACGCACTAATGGTAAAGAAATGCCAATAATTCCATGAGGGTCGCCCTTAATTGCTTCAATAAATGCCCCGCCGAAGCCATCGATGGTAAAGCCTCCGGCAACTTCTAGTGGTTCCTTGGTTTTAGCGTAGGCGCGGGCTTCCTCTGCGCTGATCTCACTGAAATATAAGGTGGCTTGCGAATGCTCTGCCACTTCGTTTTCCCAGGTAAAACCGGTAGCAGAACGTTTTAAGGCGAGGGCGCAGTGTCCGGTGAATAAAGTGGGACTAGCTCCTGAAAGTTCATGAATCTGCAATAGAGCCCGTTCAAAGCTGTGGGGTTTTCCCCGTAACTCTCCGTTAAGTAGCAACATGGAATCGCAACCTACAACCACTACACGCTCACCTGCTGGAATGTTTTCCAACTCTTCGCGAACCTTAGCGCCTTGAGCGAAGTCCTCCGGGTGCAAGCTATCGGGGCTAGTTAATAGCTGACCTATATGACGGGCTTTCGCTTGGGCAAGAGCGGTAACTACCTGCGCCGGATCTGTGGTGTTTAGTTTGCCTCGCACCGCGTCCTCGTCAATATTTGCCGGCCAGGCCAGCGGGGGAATGCCCGCCTGGGTTAAAACTTTAAGGCGAGCCGGGGAGGCGGAGGCTAAAACAAGTCGATCGGTCATAGCGACTATTTTAGGAGATGGAACTGGGAAACCGCAGGAAGTGGAGGTAACAAGTTGGGCAGCGAGTGGCGCTCAGACCAAAAGCCGATATATGAGAAGAAGATGGCAAGAGTGGAACTCTCAGAGTTAATACCGGGAAAAGTTTCCGCTTAATATGCAACGAATACCGGCCCTGCTGGAAAAAGTGAGGTCGTTCACCTTAAGGTTGAAGGGTGAGTGAATCCTTGTCTGCAGCCCAGATAGCGCGTAACACCGTGATGCGTCCGGTGTGGAAACTTATCGGGGGCGCGCCCACTATGACTATGCGGGAAATGGCGCAGCAACTAGGGGTCAGTGTTGCAGAAATCGACCACTTTTGGACTTCTTGTGGATTTCCGAAAGCTGATCCCGATACCTACATGTTTACCGAGCAAGACGCGCAGGCAATCATGGAATGGCGGCAAGAATTTGGTGAAGGTACCCTGGGACGCAGTACGGTGACCTCCTTGCTGCGTGCACAATCTTATATGGCCGATCGCCTGGTGTTATGGCAGTTAGAGGCGATTGTGGCGGATTTTCAAGAACGCATGAGCCTAGATGACACCTCGGCGCGTTTGCTGGTCTTAGATAAAATTGACGAATATGTCGATCTGTTGCAATCGCAACTGGGATATGCCTGGCGTCGACAAATGGCGTATCTATTGCTGAATACTAACCGGGAAGTGGAAACGCGGGAAGGTAAAGCAGACGCCAGCGATTCCTATCCTTTGGATCGTTGTATGGGGTTTGTGGATATGGTGGCATTTACGCGCCGCTCTTCCACGATGAGCGGAGCCGCTTTAGCTGATCTGGTGCAAAGTTTTGAAATGGCCTGTCGGGATGTCGTTACTACTCGCGGAGGACGAGTGGTGAAAACCCTGGGGGATGCAGTCTTATATGTTGCAGACGAACTGCTAGTAGCTGCGGATATCGTGTGTGCCATCGTAGAGTTTTTAAACTCTCGGCCGGAAATCCTGCCGGTGCGCGCCTCCCTAGTTCATGGACGGGTAGTTTCTCGTTCTGGTGATATTTTCGGCCCCCCGGTTAACCTGGCTTCGCGTTTGGTAGATATCGCACCGCGGGGGCAAATCTTGATGGATGCTGATTCCGCCAAGCAGCTCCAAGCGCGTGATAGAAAAGGGTATTTCGCGGTTAGGCCAGCTACAACTCAAGAACTGCAGGGGTTAGGTGAGGTGGAAGGATGGCTGCTTACCCGCGGAGAGGGTAAACAGGGCGAACAGCCCTTGATTCGTCGTAATACCCTAGAGGTATCTTCTTCGGCAGTAAAAAAATAGTAAAGCTATTTTCAGTTCGCTGTAGTGGCGACAAAGTTTTTTTTAGATTAGCATGGGAATATGACTACAGTTTTACTTGTTGAAGATGACCCGGCAATCTCCGAACCTTTGGCACGAGCCCTCGGCCGCGAAGGTTATGAGGTACGCTCCCACGGCACCGGTCGGGGAGCTCTCGGCGATATTTTAGGAGCCGATCTGGTGGTTTTAGACCTAGGTCTGCCCGATATTGATGGTTTAGATGTGGCTCGGGAGATTCGCTCTCAGGGGTCATCGGTGCCGATCTTGGTACTTACCGCCCGTACTGACGAAGTTGACATGGTGGTGGGCTTAGATGCCGGTGCTGACGATTACGTAACCAAGCCGTTCCGTTTGGCGGAGTTACTTGCTAGAGTACGTGCCCTGTTACGTCGGGCAGGCAGCGACTTCCAGGACGATACTCTAGAGGCACAGGACATTAAGATTGATGTTTCGGCTCACCGGGCGTTCCAAGATGGGCGGGAACTGCAGCTAACCGCTAAAGAGTTCGACCTATTGCGGATCTTGATTAAGGAAGCCGGGAACGTGGTGCCGCGTCAGGTAATTATGCAGGAAGTTTGGGGTTCGGATCCGGCTGGATCTACCAAGACCTTAGATATGCATATTTCCTGGCTGCGCCGCAAACTGGGAGACGACGCCACCTACCCCTATTACATTTCAACGGTGCGGGGAATGGGCTTCCGGTTCGAGACTGAACGAAAGTAGCCTGCCATGCGCCGGCGTGCGCTGTTAATGGTTTTCCAGTCTGTCCTGGTTTCCCTGACCCTGCTGGGGTTGCCGCTGGCGATTTTGGCGCCCTCCTATGTGTGGCAGTCTAGCCAGACTGGTCAAGATCAACTCACGGTTAATCTTTCTCGTTATTTGGATCAGATTGGTACCCGCGATCTGGGGTATACCCGGCAAGCGGTTTCCAACTGGCAACGGGTTTATGCACCCGAGTCGGAAATCAGTATTGATCAACGGGAAAGACGGATCTATCACTCGGGCTCGGTAGACGCTAACTGGCAGCTGTATTCCCATGCCCGCAGTGCCGGTGGTGTTTATGTGTCTTTGCGTTCCTCGGCTCTGCCGGTGATTTGGTCGGCGGTGGGGGCGGTCTGTGCGGTGTTGATATGCGGAGCAGTAGCACTAGGTGCGGGTACTGCCTTTGCCTTCCGTGGTTCCCGACGCTTGGCGGCACCACTGATCTATCTTTCAGCCCAGGCTGAGCAAATTGGATCGGGAGCAGTCCAAGCTCGCATCCAGCCTACCGGGATTGAAGAAATAGACCTGGTCAGCGAGGAACTATCGCGGTCTGGGGAACGGATTATTGGCCGGATCGCTAAGGAACGCCAATTCGCTTCCGATGTTACTCACCAATTGCGCACCCCTCTCACTGCCCTGTCTATGCGGATTGAAGAAATCGAATACCTCACCGATGATCAGGAAGTACGCAGCGAAGCCGAAGCCTGCCTCGAGCAAGTAGAACGAATTACCCAAGTGGTAGAGGACTTAAAGAAGCGCGCCGCGCAAGCTAATCATGGAAATACCCAAGCGGTGAAGATAGAGGATATTTTCCGTCAGCAAAAGAATGAGTGGGCATCCCAATTTGCAGCGGTAGGCCGGGAGATTGTTTTCGACAACCAGGTAACCGATCGTTTACCACTGGCTACTCCCTCCTCATTGTCGCAGGCAATCGCCACTTTAGTGGAGAACTCTTTGAAGTATGGGGCAGGTACGGTCACGGTTTCTACCCGTAAAGGAGTCTCTAGCCGCTCCATATTTGTGGAGGTTACTGACGAGGGCGAGGGCGTGAGCGAAGAAATAGCTCCCCATATTTTCCGGCGCGGGGTTAGTGGTCATGGCTCCAGCGGTATTGGGCTGGCGCTGGCGAAAGATCTGATAGAAGCCGATGGGGGGCGTATTGAGCTCACCAGTCGCCAACCGGTAGTATTCACGATTTCGCTTTCGGCGGTATCCGAATCTATGTCTCCGGACCGCCTCTTGCCGCAGGGAGGATTAGTGGTGGTGGGACGTCGCCACGGACGGAAGTAAGGTACTAGCGTAGATCGCTGTTACTGGTAGGGATAGGCTAGAGGAACGCTCACCCCGATTAATTCATGGCGAAATAAATGCCTGGTGCGCGCGGGTAAAAAGGTGGTTACCGCTCCTTTAGATCCAGATAATCTATAGCATCCGCTGTCGCCGTCAACGGCATAGGTAGCACTACCTGTTCGTCAGGGCGAACCGCCAACTGGGTGCGGATATAATCTTTAACCGCTTTGCGGGTGTGGATATGATGGCCTGCTTTTTCCGACATAAACCAGCGATGCTCCAATACTTCATGGAAAATCTGGGCTGGCTCTAGTTTTGACCGTAAATCATCGGGAATCGCACTAATAGTGGGCAGGTAAACCCGTTCTAGCCAAGTGGTTGCCACCAGACGCAAAGGCATATTCTCCAGTTTCTTACGGCGTTGATAGGTCACAATATCGGTGTAGATCCGTTTGGCTTGTTCTTCTTGAACTTCCAGACCGGTTAGATCTTTTACTCGCCGCTGGAAATGACCGGCCTCGACTACCCGCGGAGCAAAACTTAAGAAATCTCCGTCCTCGTCACTTTCGATTTCTACCTGACCGATATCGAAACCGAGTTGCCCGAGCCGCTCGGCCCGTGCTCCTACTCGCCAAATCTCATCGGCCGGGATACGTTCGGATCCGGTTAAATCATTCCAGAGATCGTGGTAGCGTTTCTCCAGGTAATCGCCAATAGTAGTGACGTCAAAGTCTTCATCTACCAACCCTCCGGCCTGTAAATCCATCAGTTCCCCGATAATGTTCATGGCGCCCAGAGAAACATCATATTCGCGGGAGCGGTCAGAGATATTGTCATAAAAACGTCCGGTTTCCGCATCTACCAGGTAGGCAGCATAGGTGCCGGCATCACGGCGGAAAAGGGTGTTAGATAGGGAAACATCTCCCCAATAAAACCCGTTTAGGTGTAGGTGAACCAGCAAGGCAACCAAGGAATCAAGTACTCGATTGAGATGGTCTTTAGATAAATGTTTGGACAGTAACACCCGGTAGGGCAGGGAATACTGCAGGTGATGGGTAACGAGGGCGGCTGGTAATTCTTCGCCGTTTTCGTCGATTCTTCCCGCTACCACCGCGGCCACGGACACGGTAGGTAGATCTTTGCTTTGCAGTTGACGCAGCATTTGGTATTCATGCAGGGCGTGCTCTTCGGAAATCTCTTTTACCGCATATATTGCGCCCCCCGCCTTAATGAACCGCACTACGTGACGAGAAATTCCTCGCGGAAGAGCCGCTAGCAGCTTGTTTGGCCAATCTTCCAAGGGTAGCGACCAGGGGAGAGTAGGAACTAAAGAATAGAAAGAGGAGGTACCAGAGGTAGTAACCCGAATTTTCTGTTTGCTAGGCATTGTCCTTCTCCTCGTTATTGCTAGGACAATTCTGGCATAGGTAGTTGGGTAAGTGCGAACGCATTTAGCTAAACTCAGATAAAGAGAGTTTGAAAACAGTTAGGGAGACAGTGCTCGAACAGGAAATCGGCGGATACAAGGTACTTAAGGCCTTGGGCGCAGGGGGGATGGCGTCGGTTTATCAAGCTGAATCTCCCGATGGGAGCGAAGTCGCACTGAAGTTCTTGCACCCGCAGATTGCTAACGATCCCAATGCTCGCAAGCGTTTGCAACGCGAGGCAGATGCGATTAACCGAGTCAGCTCCTCTGGGGTGGCGAAAGTTTTTGAGGTAAACACCGCCGGACAAACCCCGTATGTGGCGATGGAACTGATTCGGGGGGTCACGATTGCCGAGGACGTGAGTGCCAATGGTACTTGGGATTTGCCTGACTTGATTGACTTGGCGCAATGGTTAGCAAAAATACTGGAGGAGTTACACCACGCCGGGGTGGTTCATCGTGATATTAAACCAGCTAATATCATGATTGCGAAGCAAGGGCCGGTTTTGATTGATTTTGGGATTTCTCAAACCCCAGGTGCCGAACGTTTGACTGCCACCGGACTGGTCACCGGTACTCCCGGCTATATTTCGCCGCAGCTTATCCACGGCGAGGACGCGTGCCCGCGCGATGACTGGTGGGCTTGGTTGTGCGTGCTGCTGTACTGTGCAAGTGGGCATCCGCCCTTCGGGTCGGGCCCGGTGGAAGTGGTATTAGGGCGCATTAGTACCGGTAATCCCGACTTGTCAGGTTTGCCCGAGTCCTGGCAACGGGTTTTTGCGGCTGGTTTTCAGGTTGATCCAGCGCACAGAGCCGCTCCCCAGCAACTTATAGCGGCTTTGCAGGCAGTAAATGAGGGTAATGACCCGGCACCTTATTTGCCGGCAGATTTATCAGCGGGAGCTACCCTTGGGGCTGAAGGAGTGGAGGCCACCTCTGTTTCCGGCCCTGAGGTGTTTCCTCCCGAGCAGGACACCCGACGTTATCCTCCTGAGGCGCCAGCGATTAGGGGGGAAGCCGATAAATTTTGGGAAGCAAATGGCGGTTATGGGAATAACTTACCTGTAGGCAGCGTGAATGAAGAGCCGGGAGTTACCCATTTTCGCGTTCCCGAAACTGGACACGCGGATGAGGTACCAGATTCAGCTGCGCAATGGCAGCCCCGTTATATTCCCCAAAGGTTACCACTGGCTTGGATATCGTGTGTGCTGTTGATGTTGGCCTTGTGTTTTGGGGTGGGCAGCTTCGCCCTGAAACAAGATACGCAATTAGGGTTAGACCCTTATCTTTATGCGGCAGCTTTGATGGCAATAGTTGCTATTCCCTCGCTTTTTGGGGTTTTCCGAGGGCGCTTGCGGGATGCCCAGCTGGCTTCAGGGTTGCTAAAGCCTCCCCGTCCAGCGCTTCGAGCCCAACCGGTTATCGGGCCACTAATAGGGGCGATAGTGGTGACCGTGCTGGTGGGAGCAGGGGTAGTGCTGCTAGGACAGTTCGGTTACCATCCGCTGGCTAAGGTAGCCTATCCGGTATTGCCTCAAGGCCTGCGGGAGCGACCGGAAGTTTATAGAGCGCTTCTATATTTGGCGTATTCACTGTACGGGATGATTATCGCGTTCTGTTCCCGGGCTTTCCGTATCGGGTTTGGCAGTATGGTTCGCTTATTAGGCGGAGCCGGGGCGCGTTTCTTTTGGTGCATAGTGGCACTGGCTGCAGGTGCCGGTTCGCAATACCTGGTAGTAAGTGGGTATTGGTAGTGGAATCTGGGGAGTACGTTGCGCCCTGCCCGGATCAAGTGGGAGGATAGCGCGTCCTCGTCTATGCTTAAAGCAAGAAAATCAGCGAAGTTACGGGAAAGTCATGGCACAGAAAAAAGGTAAAATGCAGGCCGCTAAGGCCAAAGGTTCATCGAAGAATGAAAAGAATCGGCAACAAAAAGTTTGGAAACAGGTAGAGACGCAACGGGAAGCCGCGCGGCGCAAGCAAACCCGTAAACGCGCGATAATCGCGATAGTTTCGGTGCTGGTGGTAGCGGCAGTCGCCCTCGCCGGATACCTGGTTGCCCAGAGCGGAAATGATAAAGCTAATGGGGAAGTGCTTTCCGGTCAGCACCCAGAAAAAATCGCTGCCCTGTCGGGTAAGGAAGCAGTTAATGCGGCGCAGGGGATTTTGGTCGGTAAACAGGGGGTTTATAAAGCCGAATCTGGAGTACCTACTATTGAGATGTGGTATTCCTATGGATGCCCGTCTTGCCTGGGGTTAGAGCACCAGTTGGGGAAGCAGATTATGGCTTTGGCTACCGAAGGTAAAGCCAATCTGGTGCTGCATACGGTGGTGACTCACGCCTTGCCCTGGACCGTGATTGCTGGCGACGCTTCCATGCTGGTAGCTATGGAGCAGCCAGACAAAGTGCTCGCCTTCCATCAAGCGTTGGTTGATACTGGATATAAGGTGATGTTTGCCAAAGGGGAGGAAGCCGGCTGGAAAGATCAAGGAAACTCCACACTGATGGCGGATCCGAACAAATCACTGGAAAAAATTAAAGAAGTTGCTAAGAAGGTTGGGGTTAAAGGCGAAATTATTAGCTCCTTTAAGGCCGAGACCCAGTCTGCACTACTTGAGAAGTGGCAAAAGCAATGGGCAGATGCCGCTGGAAAGCAGACTCAGGGGGTGGGTACCCCGATGTTTGCCTCCAATGGAAAGGTGATCGAAAAGCCGTACAAGAATGATGGAACTTTGGACGAGGACGCGCTACTGGGTAAATAGCAGCGGTTTTGTTCATTGATAAAAGACATGGCAAACTAAAGGCGGCGTCTTTTTGAAGGCGCTAGGGTAGTGCTTATTTAAGCGCTTCCTAAGGCCGACTTAGCTCAGTTGGTAGAGCAGCTGTCTTGTAAACAGCAGGTCATCGGTTCGAGCCCGATAGTCGGCTCCACTTCGGCATTGGCGTCTGGTTTCTGTATACGGCATAAATGGCAGTAAATGCCAGAACTCTTTAGGCTTAAAATATCTGTCTTGTTTACCTTTCAGTCTTGCCATGGCATGTTTCTTTTCTTCCCTGGGTGCAAAATCGCCCTCCCGTTCGAGCGGGGAAAGAGTACTTTCGGGAGGGGGCGTTGCTGGGGGAGGTAGCTCCAGGAAACTTGACGTTAGGGCGGCGGAGTAAAAACCGGGAAGTCGCTATTGTTGTCCCAAAATGTAATTCGGAAATAAAAATTATTCCGGTATTTTCAAAGGTAGAGGCTATATAGTATGGTGATATGTGAGAAGCTAATTAATGGGGCTTAATCGCTGTAAATAGGCGAAATATCCGCATTAACTCGTGGAGAGATAATCATGAAATCGGGATTGACTCGCGCAATGGAGCAAAATCGTAAACATCGTGTCTTAAAACTATTACTGCCTTTACTGGCCATTACTCTGGTTTTTGCGTTTGGCCCGCATGTCGGAGTTAGTTATGCCCAACCAGGTGATCAGGCAGCTCCTGTCCCTGTGCAGACAACTAGCGATCCTGCGGACACTGTGGCATCAGATCCAGCCGATGCTCCTGCGTCCGCAACTGGTGAAAACCCCGATCCTGTGGATCCTGCGCCGCAAGCTGCCCCCGCGCAAGAACCGGGTGGTTCCGAGCCTGGAGAGGCTCCAGAGGCGGGTTTTCCCCTCACTAAGTTCCTAACTGAGGACGCAAAACTGTTCTACGGGGGCGCAGAGCTGACAAAAAACGCCGACGGGAAATATGTCGTCCACCCGGATACTCCTTACCAGTTGAAATTAGGGTTCGCCGAGAAACCTGGTGGCGAATGGCAAATACCTAGCAATACTGAACTCGTCTACGAATTGCCGGCTACCTTGCAGGCTTTCCCTATCGAAAAACCGATTGACTTCTCCATCGTTGCTCAAGGTGAAACCGTCATCGGCAATAGCTACTGGGTAACGAAAGACAATAAGATCCATGTAAAGCTGGCTGATCATGAGAAGTTAACTGAATCCCAGCAGGCACAGTTTTATGTCACTTTGGATGTGAAGTTTGCAAAAGATGCCACCAAGATTGAACTGAATGATGGCATCCACATGGATGTACTGATTTCAAATGATCCCGATTTGTCTATCACTAAGAGTGCCCGACATGATTTTTCTGCCGGTAAAGTGTTCTACACCCTGACGGTTACCTCAATCGATACTAACGAAAATGTAGTGGTCTCTGACCAGATTCAAGGTGACGACACCGCACTGCACCTAGATGAAAATCCGAAGGCTTTCAAGATTAAGTCCACGAATAAGAAAGCGCCCAAACCTGGGGAATTAAAGATTGAAAATAATGGGTTTAGGCTGACTATCCCCAAGATGACTCATGGGGAGAAGGTTACGATCGAGTACTCCGCCAGCGTTGATTACTCAAAGATTAACCCCGACGAGGCGGGAACCGCAGCTCAAACCGAGAATAAAGCCAATGTGCTTTCTGACCAGATTCCTGCCCCCAAAGAAACCACTAATAACCTGGAGCATAAGTTAAAGATTGGTACTATCACCAAGAATGCTGGCTCCGCCGAAGAAACAGCTCCTAAGTCGGGAATCTACCAGCAGTCCTGGACCCTTAACGTAAATAAATACTCGAAGCTGAACGTAGCTGGCAATACCGTCAAAGACTCCATTCCTGAAGGGTTCCGCGAAATGATGAAGTATTCCGGAGACGGTATCAAGATCGTGGTGAACAAGGGGAAAGAGGACGCAGAGGGAAACTCTATCGAGAAAACCCGCGAGATTAAATGGGCAGACGTTGGCATCACCGATTTGGATACACAGTTCGAGTGGTCGTATGTGTTGCCCGGTACTGAAACTGACCCAGAAAACTCTAGTTACGAAATCACCTACACCACTGAAGTTGATGTCAATAAACAGATCGTGCCGACTTCGGTGAAGAACGGTGCTTCCAGCACTACCCCTCAAAACCCGAATGGTCCAGAGGAAGTCGTTGCGCCCACCATTAGGCTTACCCCTCCGCACGTCTTTAACGTTCAAAAGAAAGCTCTCTCCACTGATGCAGATGAGGTCACTTGGGAAGTAGCTGTCAATGTGGTGCCGCAAGGCTATGACTCCCTAGTATTGACGGATACTCTGCCTGCGGCCAAGAGTGGAGATAAATCTTTCCAGGACACGTTGAAAAAAGGCACCAAAGTCACGGTTGAAGGCTTGCTCGACGGTGAAAGCTGGACGTTCGCGAAAGATGAAAAGAACCCCGACAGCGGATTTAGCATCACTTTCTACCAGGACGAGGGAAAGACCAGACCTGGTCTAAAGCCCAACCCCGACACTGATGAAGCGGGCAATCCCGTTGAGCGCACGGTAAAACTTACTTTTACTACCACCAATGACCAGGAGTGGGTAAAAGCCTACCGTGATGGTGACGAGAGCCTCTATCGGCACGTCAACCGGGTGAAAGCCACTGCCAATGGTAAAGACCGTACCGCCTCGGCGTCGGCTACCCCGGATCCCGAGGGGATCCACAAAACCTTCGACGGCATTAAATTCAAGGAAATCGGTGGGGTCGACTATCCGGTATTCA
This sequence comes from uncultured Varibaculum sp., assembly GCF_902489465.1. Taxonomy (GTDB): domain Bacteria; phylum Actinomycetota; class Actinomycetes; order Actinomycetales; family Actinomycetaceae; genus Varibaculum. Next base: position 41,164 of record NZ_CABTZZ010000006.1, read on the forward strand.
ACTACCGGCTACGCCTGGAAGGGTTAGATCAGTACAAAGGGGACGCTTTCAAGATTACTGACCAGTTTGATGCTCAGCAGTTAAAGCTGGCGAACGACCCGAAGCCCAATTTGTCCGGGGTAGAGACTCTTAGCATTCACCAGCAAGCTGGCGAGATTATCTTCGAGATGGAAACCGCTAAATTGCCGAAGGATTCGGATGGCAAAGTGAAATCAGTCTACTACTTGGATTACTCACTAATTCCGGTTAGTAGGGATGCGCTGGATGCCATCAATAAGAACCCCGAAGGTTTAAAGGTGAGCAATACTGCCACCTGGGGACCGGTGACCACGAAAGCAGTGGATGCCGAATATCGGTACGGCCCGCTCACCAAAGAGCTGACTGATAAGCCTACCAGCAGTAATAATTACGAGGCTACTTTCAAGGTCACTATTAACCCCGGGGCACTAGATATTGCTGGTGGGGCGCCGACTGCGAACTTTAAAGACCAGATGACCAATCTGCGTCTGCAGCCGGAAACCTTAGAGATGACCCCGAAGGACTTCGACTATCATCCGGTCTATAAGGACGGGGTGCTCACTATGAAAGTTCCCAATAAACGGAAAGTAGTGGTCACCTACAAAGCGAAAGTAATCGGGACAGACCTGGTCAACTACGGTAACGAGGTTGAGGTAGGGAAGGAACAGTCCAAGGTCGAGGGATCCGTAGCCGTACGGATGGCTGCGGGCGGTAGCGCCCCCAACCCGGGAATCACTATTCACAAGCATGATTCGCGTGATCTGACTACTCAGCTGGAAGGTGCCGAGTTTGAGCTTTACCAGATTATCGATGGCGAGCCGCAACCGGTAGTTGGTAAACTTAGTGCTGACCAGGAAAAAGCGGAGCCCTTAAGGTTCACTACCGATAAGAATGGGGAAGTCACCATCAAGGGTGACCAGGGTAAACTCGGATGGTCGCTGCTGGTTAGCAATCAGAAAGATCAATATGAGTACCAGCTGAAAGAAGTGAAATCTCCTGAAGGCTACCAGCTGCTAGAAGAACCGCTTAGCTTTACTATTTGGGAAAATCCGGCAGATGAAAATCAGCAATATGACGGCGCTTACCTGTACGTGGCTAACGAGCCAAAACCGGGTACCGATATTCCGGACAATCCCGACAAACATGGTCAGCCTGACCAATCGGGTAAGTCAGGTAACGTGCAGCAGAAGCTAGAAAAGACCGGTGCACAAGTTAGCGTGGCGCTCGGGGCAATGCTGGTCTGCCTGGCCGGCGGATACCTGATCCTACGTTGCCGCGAACAGCGGTAATACTGTCTCAGACACGGGGCGGTAAAAGCGCGCCGTGTCTCTGGTCTACGCGGGGAATATATTTTTCCTCCCGCCCAAGAAATCGGGGAGAGACTAGATCTCTCCCCGATTTCTTATGCCCACCGCGCCCACTCAGATAAAATATATCCCCCGCGCAGGTCTGTCTCGGAGCGGTAAAAGATGCGAGAGACACGCAGGTAGTCACTACTTTCCGAATCGGAAACCTACCTATTTAACCCGCAACTGTAACTCCCTTTCCTCGCTCTCGCGAGGAAACGGGGTCCCCCGAGCGCTTTTACCGCCCCGAGACCGCACAGGTTGCGTCTGGTATCTCCCGCGCGTAGAGAGAGCGATAAGAATTTTAGTACCCCAATTTTTCTAGGGGTGGGATTTTCCGCAGGAGCAGGGCGAACACCACGACCAGAGCGATCAGGGCGGCGGTGAGGGCGACTAAACCTGACCAACCCCAGTGGTACCAGGCGATCCCTCCTATGGTTCCGAAACAGGAGCCACCCAGGTAGTAAGAAATGGAATAGGCGGAGGCCGCTTGCCCGGCAGCCCCCACTCCGGCCACGGCGCGGGCAGTTACCCATCCGGAGGCGGTCGCGTGGACTGCGAAGAATCCGATAGCGAAAACTATTAGCGCGGGAATCACGATCCACAATGTCTCAAAAATCGTGAGTAACAGCCCGATTAAGGTCAGTAGCGCGGCGAAAGGCATTACCCGCCGTCTGCCGTAGCGGGCAACGAGGTTGCCGCTCACCGACGCGGCCAGGGAACCGAAGGCGTTGACTAGGAAGAACCCGGAGACGATCCAGGTGGGGAAGAGGTAGGGGGCAGCGCTGAACCGGTAGGGCACCATATTGAAAACCGCCTGGTAGGCTCCCAGAGTCAAGGCGCCAATTAGAAATAACAAGGCTAATCCCGGCTCGGTCAACACCGCTTTGGTGTGGGCAACTAGAGTTTTTATACCTGGGGGAGACTTGTGGAAGTTTTCTTGGGGAGGCAACAGCCGCCAGACCAACAGCGAAAATAAAATTCCGGCCACTCCAATCACGGTTAACACCCAATGCCAAGGCAGGAAATGGGAGATGACCCCGCTGAGGATCCGCCCGAAAAGACCGCCTAGTCCGGTGCCAGCGATATAAACTCCGGCTGCCCGGGGTAAATCCCGGGCGCGTACTTCCTCGGCCAGGTAGGCGGTCGCCACGGCAGGTAGACCTGCCGCCGCTATACCTTGCAGGAATCGCCCGGCAAGCAGCAGGTGCCAGCTGGGTGCAAACCCGAGCGCCATGCCCACCAGAGAGGTTACAAAAATCGAGGTGAGGATGATCGGGCGGCGCCCTAGTCGCTCGGAGGAGGGACCGACCAGGAATAAGGCAAGCGCTAAGCCTGCGGTGGTTAGGGAAACCGTTAGGGACGCAGCCGAAGGATCTAGGTGAAAATGCTCCGAGATTTCCGGCAGTAACACCTGGGTTTCGTACATTTGCGCGAAACTGACGAATGCCGCAATAAATAGCGCGAGTTCGATGCGGCGATATTCGGGATCTCCCCGGCGGTAGCCGCTAATGTTGCTCGATTCTGCAGCCATAGCGGCAGTTTACGCCCTAAGCGCGATTACCTTAAATAGCTTTCCGAATCTAAGCGTTCGGTTAGCGGTTGTTTGCACGTCGGCGCATCATGACTACTCCGCTCGCTAGTGCCAAGATCCCTAGTGCCAAGGCGGCGCTGATTTCAGAGCCGGTAGGTGGCAGCGGAGGAGTCTTAGCGCTCGGAGGTGGAGGAGTATTTCCTGTCGATGGAGGAGTCTTTTCTGGCGGAGGCGGGGTGGTAGTGGTAGGGGGAGTAGTTTGCGATGGAGGCGGGGGAGTGATATCAGCGGGCGGAACCGTACACTTGTTAGTAATCAAGAACCCTCCGCTAGCATCTCCCATAATTTCACTGCGGTATCCCTTAATCTCTACCTCGGAAATGGTGTATTCAGCGAGTTTACCGTCAATATACTTCGGTAGATCGGTGAACTTACCTTCCCAAGAGTTATCGGCATTTAACAGCAGTTTCTTCCCGGTATCTTGCCCATTTGCCAGTAGCTTCACCTCAATTTGGGAGGCATCTGGACAAGTCTTGTGGGGATTAGACCATTTCTTGGTTACTTCCACCTCGGTGGTCATCTTGTTGACTACCGAAATTGTGTAGGTCTTGTTGGCTTCATCTTTGGACTCATCGGTTACCGCTAGCTGGTAGCCATCTAGCTGTTTGCCGTTTTCGTCATGTTCTCTGAAAGTGATCGGCAGTTTCTTCCCGGTCTTCGCGTCGATGAGGGTATCGGGATCGGGGAAGTTCTCGACTGCGGCTGTCCAGTTGTTTTCTTCGCTCAGTTCTACCTGGTCAACCTGGAAACCGCCAACCAGAATATCAAGGTTGATCTTCGTGGGACGCTGCTCCGGGTCATCGCCTTCCCAAGACTTCTTTACCTGGAGCTTCCATCTGTCGGGGCTGCCGAAAGTGAGCATGCCATTGTTGGCAATACCTCCCCCACTGATGCCTACACCAGTAGCAGCATTATTTTCGATCACTACTCGGGCGAGTTTCTCAGCGAGTTTCTTAGAGTCCTCACTGAGAACCGACTTGAAAGCTTTGTTTTCATTGATTTCGGTGTCGTAGGGGATCAGCTTGTTTTCGCCGCCATCTTTATAGCGAGGCTCTCGTGGAGGATCCCAGTTAGAATGGATGCTGTAGATGGAGCCGTCCTGATACCAGAGGCGCTGTCCGCCACCCAGTACCCGTGGACTAACGGAAACTGGTTTTCCGCCATCGAAATCGGTGCCGGACTTATGCTTGGTTATACTTGCAAAATCATCACCGGCACCCTTGTATTCCTTGTTTTTCCCCGCATCTGGGGCAGTGTTATCGAAAATAGCTGCACCCTTGGTGATGTTTAGGTGGGTTTGGCCAGTAGGACAGTTCCAGACCCCACCGCCTTGAATACTAACCGTATGATTCCCGGCTTGAACCAGTCGCCAGTCTCTAAAGGAATTATTTCGAATCAGCGCATCATTAATGGTCAAAGAAGAGAAAGTGTCGTTGTAGATAGCCCCGCCACCCCAGAATCCTGAGGATTTATTATTAGCAAAATAGGCAGAAGTGATAACGGTTTTTGCGCCGTTCTTGTCCTCCTTTGTTCCCCCAGATAGGCTAAGCGCCCCGCCGGAGGAGCCTGCAGTATTTCCGGTGAAGGAGCCACCATCAATTTTTACGGTGCCGCCTACAACGTTAATAGCTCCACCCCAGGCTAAACATTCATTTTCAGTGAAGTTTCCACCGGTAATATGCAAATCGCTATTAATAATCTTTATGGCACCGCCGCCCTTGTCGCTACCGAGATTGCCTTTGAAAGTGCCACCAGAAATCTTGGTATTGACTTTATTTAGAAAGAGGGCTCCGCCTGCGCCGCCATATTCGGATCTCTTATTGCCTTGTAAGGTGCCGTTACTAATGTCTAGGGAACCATTTTCCATAACCATGGCGCCGCCGTACTCGGTGGAGTTGCCGTGAATACTTCCGCCGGAGATGTCTACGTTGGTGTATGCGGTAAAAACTGCACCGCCATATCCGTTAAATCTGGAATGCTGCACGCTGTTTTCAAAGATTTCTCCGTCCTTGATGTTTAGGGAGGCAGGTTTTTCTTTACTGCCCCAAATTCCCAGCGCGCCACCTTTAAGGACACCTTGGTTACCTTTAATAGTCCCGCCATTTAGCGATACTGTCCCGTTATAGACGGTGATGGGGGCGAGTTTTTGGATATCGACACCTTCGGGAGTGGCAGCGCTAGCTACCTTTTTCTCTGGCGTGAGGTTATTGGAAAAGTCAGCCGTGCCACTCATGGTGAAAGTGCCACCATTAACAAAGATGACCGCGCCGGCAGGATCGGAATCGTGAATAGAACCGGCGCTAAAGTTTAGGTCACCGTTTACCGTGAACTGCGTTTTGGTGAAGGAGGGACCCATAAGGTTCAGTTTTCCACCGGATTTAACTTCCACTGCCGGTAAGTTAGAGCCGGTAACTGTGCCCGGCCCCTTAAGAGTTAGCTCTGCGCCCTCGGAAACCACCAGTGGTTTTGCCTGTTCATCCAAGGTGAGCTTCCCGGTGATCGTCAGCTCATGCTGTCCGGAGGTGAGGGAATTGGCTTTAGCTACCAGGTCGTCCCAGGTGGTTACGCCCTCTGCCGCAGCCGGATTGGTTGACCCCAGCGCCACAATCACCGCGAGGGTGGCGAGAGTGGCTAGGAACTGAAAAACGGAGGAAACCTTTTTCTTTATTAGCATATTTTCATTTTATGTTAATGCGGAGTGGTGTGCAACCGCTACGGTTTCCTTGCGCACGCAAATCAATCCGCTGTGGTGGGGGATATTAGAGGACGGTAAAGGTAGTTGTTGATTCCGCATAGCTTCGCGCGTCTTTGACCAAGCAATTCACGTTTTTTAGTTACGAGGGCGTGTTGCTCAGTTGTGCGAGCAAGTGCCTAAAACGCCCTATCTTTATTTCCGTGCTGACCAGGAGCTACCTTGAAAAGGCAGAGATGCTTGCTGAGAGAAAACCGCTGTGAAACAATAACCACCGGTGGGGTTAATGCGCAGCAAGCAGGAATGCCGACAGGTAAAAATGTCAAGAAAAACTACCGGTAAGCGCCTTATTTGGCAGGCGGTTATTGTCCTCGAAATAGTTGCAATTGCCCTTTGTCTTGTTTGGGGAGTGAAAACGCTTAATGCTTGGCTTGAAAGTCACGAGCGCGATAAAGCCACTAGTGCGCAGATGGAGCAGCAAAGCCGGGCGATTGCGGCTGCCCTCAGCCGAAAAGACCAGGCAGAGACAGCCAAATTGGTGGGTCGCGTTGAAACCGCGAATTCCCTGATAAAACAGACAGAGGGGCAACAAGTAACGTTGCCTAAAAGAGCGGTAAATAACGAAAGTGGAGCTCAATACCTGGTTACTTTCCAAACCAGCGGAGGGCAGAAAATCTATCTGCGGTTAAGGTGTACGAAAAACCTAAGCTGCACCGGAAGTATCCCCTAGAAGTCAAACCATAGCTGTGGATAACTTTTTAAAACAGTCGAAAGTGGGGGTAGGTTTAGTAGAGTGATTAATTGCTGATAATCTGCAGGTTGTTCCCCATCTGCGTGCCATATCCAGGTCTGTCGCGGGGAACCTTCGATCTAGTGAAGAGGACGAGCTTGTGGCTGGAGTGCGGGGAAGAAAAGGGAGGATGGGCAGATCCTCGCGTCCTAACCGGGGGAAAACTGGCAGTTTTGTAAATAGTAGCGGGCGGCAACAAAACGCCGGAGTTACTGGGTATTCTGCCCTCCAGCACCGGAAACAAAACAATCTCAAACTACGGGGACGCTTGCGAAAAGCTGCAATCGCCACACTAGCAGCCCTAAGCATGGTAATCGTTTACCTGGCTTGGCAGCACCCCGGCATTACTCGGGCGCAGGTGGATCTAAATGATGGCGGAATTTGGGTAACCAATCAATCTCAGCATCTAGTGGGACACCTTAATTTTCCGGCGCGCACCCTGGATGGGGCGGTGCGATCCAAAGCGGGAGATTTTGACGTCACTCAGGCGGGCGAGAATGTAAATTTCCAGAACCAGGCCGCCAGCGAAGTCGCCAAAATTGACCCTAAGAAGGTGCGCCTGGAGACTTCCTCTTCCCTGGAGAAAGGTGAGCAGATAGCCCAATCGGGGACAAACTTGGCGATCCTAGACCCGGAAGCCGGCCTACTTTGGAGCGGAGAAGACCTATTATCTCAAGAGCGCACTCGAGCTAACGCTACGGTGCGTTCCCTGTGGGGAGCCCAATTAGCAGGAGGGGACACCGGAGCATTCTTCCTGGCCTCACCGACTTCCAAAGAGCTAATTACCGTGACCAAAGAGGGAGAACTTTGGAAAGATGAACGGGTAGAATTATCGCAAATCCCGGTTAATGCCCAGCTGCAAGTGGCGGGAATCGGCAAGCAAGCGGTCGCCCTCGATAGTTCCCAAGGGGTACTGTTCCTGCCCAGTGGAAAAAGAATAAAAGTGGCCGGTTCTCAGTTGGCGCTGCAAGAATCCGGGCCGGCAAAACCCTACGCGCTGCTGGCAGACCAAGACAAATTGATAAAAGTGGATTTGAATAGCGGATCCACCCGGGAGATTCCTTCCGGGTCGAGCGCGGGCAAACCGGCCAGGCCAGCAGTAAAAGCCCAATGTGTGTATGGAGCCTGGGCAGGGAGCGGCAAATTTGTGCGTGAATGCGCTGGAAAGGTTTATCGCCCCACCCAAGAACTCGCGCGCCTAAAAACCGCCAAGACCCCGGTATTTCGCAAGAACCGCGACTTGGTGGTGCTTAATGACACCACTGATGGGGCAATATGGTTAGCTGATAAAAACATGGAACTGGTGGATAACTGGGACGAGATCTCCACCATGTTGAAAAAAGAGGAAGAACGAGAAGATTCTCCCCAGATAACCGAACAGATAGCGCAAAAAGATCGGCAAAAAGAAAACACCCCGCCGGTGGCTCGCGATGACGTGTTCGGGGCTCGGCCAGGAAAAATAACTACGTTACCGGTGCTGGAGAATGATTCCGATACTGATGGAGATTTACTAACCGCTGAAGTACTAGGCCCAGTCAGCCAAGGTGAAGTAAAACCCGTACGCGCAGGTGCAGCATTACGCATAGAACTGCCCGCCGCTGCCTCCGGAGTCATTAAATTTACCTACCAGACAAAGGATGGCCGCGGCGGTGTCGATACCGCCAATGTGACCGTGAATGTCACCCCGGAACCACAAAATTCCGCGCCAGTACAAAAACGGGTACCCACGGTAGTGGTCGAATCTGGAAAGCAAATTGAGTACAACGCGCTCCCGGTATTTTCGGATCCCGATGGAGATCCGGTGTTTTTATCGGGTGCTTCCTCTAACGGCTACAACCAGGTGGAATATCGTCAAGAAGGCACCTTGGTGATCCGTAACCAGGCCAGTGGAGTTGGGAAAAAAGAAGTAAAAGTACTGGTCTCCGATGGGCGACAAGAAATATCAGGGCGCGTGATTGTGGATGTGCGTGCCGCTGGAAACGTGCCTCCGGAAGCTAACGGAGATATCGCGTTCGCTAGAGCCGGAACCACTATCACTATTCGTCCCCTGGCAAATGATACCGATGCCAATGGTGATCCTTTGACCCTGGCGGGGGTAAATATTGAACGTACCGGACCGCTGGTCACCCCGGATTTGGCGGGAGGGACTCTCTCCTTCCGTTCAGATCAAGAAGGGATCTATTACTTGACCTATACGGTCTCTGACGGGCCAGCCACTGCCACCGGAGTTATCAGAGTTGATGTTACTGCTTCTGGAAAACGCGGAAAACCGGTGGTAGAAGATGATATGGCGGTACTGCCGGTAGGCGGGCAGGTATTAACCGATGTGCTCGCCAACGATTCCGATCCAGCGGGGGAAGTGCTGGTAACCCAGGCGGTTACCGTGGGCGCGTCCTCACCCCTGCGGGCAACCGTGATGGATCATTCGCTGTTGAATATCACGGCGCCCCGCGGAATCACTAAAGCCGAAACCTTGAAATACCAGGTGTCAAATGGGCACGAGAGCGCCGAAGGGGTAGTTACGGTTATTCCGGTAACCACTCAATCGGCAACTACGCCCCCCACCGCAAAACCAGATGAGGCCAAAGGACGAGTAGGGGATGTGGCCACCGTAGATGTGCTGGCAAATGACCATTCCCCGGTGGGTTTGACCCTGAAAGTGGACTCGAAACTAACCACCTCCACTCCACCGGAAGCCGGGAAGTTCTTTGTAACCGGAAATCAAGTACGTTTCCTGGCTAAAAAAGCTGGAAAATATGACGCCACCTATACGGTGAGGGACACTAACCAAAACCAAGCTAGTGCGCGGGTCAGTGTAGAAATAAAACCGGCAAATGCTTCCGATAATTCTGCTCCCGAACCGCGAGTAGTCACCGGGCGGGCAATTTCGGGGCAAGCCACCCGGATTCCAGTAGATCTGACCAATATCGATCCCGACGGAGATTCAGTATCCCTAGTGGGGATTGCCGATGCCCCCAAGATGGGGATAGTTGATATTGGCTCCAGTTGGCTCAACTATCAGCCAATATCAGGAAAAATTGGAACCGATACTTTTACCTATATCGTCGAAGATCGCTTTGGTAAGCAAGGAACCGCGCGGGTGCAGGTAGGGGTAGCTCCCGCTGCCAGTCTTAACCAAAATCCACAGGCTAACCCGGATCAGGTGCGAGTGCGGCCGGACCGCCCTCTAGCGGTGGCAGTGACTGCTAACGATACCGACCCTGATGGTGACGGGGTTAGCTTGATTGCCGAATCGCTACAAAGTCCGGGGGATAGTTTGCAAGTGGCTGCCCGCGAAAACGCGGTAGTGCTCAACACCCCCAAGAAAGCTGATTCGTACGGGATTGAGTATTCTATCGATGATGGACGCGGCGGACAGGATACCTCTATTGCTACCGTGCAAGTAGACCCCTTTGCCCCTTTGCAAGCCCCCGAGGCCGCCGATGACCTGGTAAGCGCGAAAGAAGCGGGAAGAAAAGTGGGCGAGCCTATCGAAGTGGACGTCCTCGCCAATGATGTTGACCCTGATGGGGATGGAGCGGCGTTGACGGTTAGTTGTCAGCAAAATGGAGTAACCGTCAAGGGTAAAAAGCTAGTGATTCCCGCGCCCTCGCAGCGCCAATTGGTGCTCTATACTGTTACCGACCAGGACGGGTTAAGCGCTAACGCCATAGTTAATGTCCCTGGAGTTTCCGAACAAAAACCCTATATCGACCCCGATACTATCCCTATAAAAGCTAAATCCGGCGAGACCTTGACCGTTGATTTGACTTCTTATGTGATTACTCGCAAGGCACGCACCCCGCATATTCATTCCGCCAAAGCCATTACCCTGGGTGCCGGGTTTGCAGGCGGAGTCAAAATGTCCGGAGATGATTCCTTCCAAGTAAGTATTAACCCTGTGTTTTTCGGGAAAACCTCGCTGGTAATGCTGGTCAGCGACGGTAAAACTAACGATTCCTCCGCCCTGAGTGCCTCTTTAACGCTGCCTATCGAGGTGAAACCCTCCAGTAATCGCCCGCCAGTTTTTACCCCTACACGCATAGAAGTAGCTGCTGGTGAAGACGCGGTTAATGTCAATTTGGCGGATATGGTTAGCGATGAAGATGGGGACGACCCCGCAAAAATGCGCTACCGCCTGGGAGCGCTTCCTGCAGGTATTCAGGCCTCGTTGAGGGGCAGCCAGCTTTCCGTTTCGGCCGAAGCTGGTAAAGCTAAGGGAGATGCCGGCTATATCGAAGTCACGGTAGAGGACAGCTCTGGGCCTACCATCGGGAAAATCCCGGTGCGAGTGGTCAGCTCCACTCGTCCCTTGATCCAGGTAACCGCGATTGATTTAGAGGGCGAATCCGGCAAGAGCGTCAACATTGACTTAAGTCGCTACGCTACGAACCCGTATCCCGGAAAACCTTTGAAAACCGTAGGCTCACCTAGCATTGTGCAAGGAGCCGGACAGGCGTCAGCCTCCGGAACCCACCTGGAAGTAACCCCGGCAGCAAGTTTTAAAGGTGACTTGGCGGTTTCCTTTACTCTGCAAGATGCCAGTGGCGATCCAGATCGCCAAGTAACCGGTACCGCCCGGATTCGGGTTCTGTCTGTGCCCGATGCTCCTACGGCAGTCAGCGCCACCATCAGCGAATCCACTACCGCCACCATTAGCTGGATCGCCCCTGCCGCTAACGGCACTCCTATTACTAGTTACAAAGTTACCGATTCGGTTTCTGGGAAAACGGTTACTTCCCGGGCAACGCTGGTAGATTTTCCGGGCTTGGAACCAGGGAAATCTCATAGCTTTACCGTAGTGGCCACTAACCGGGTGGGAGATTCTAAGCCTTCGGGGGCTTCCCCGCCGATAGAGGTAGAGGTTACTCCCGGTGCCCCCGGCAATCCGAGTGGCACCATCGGTAGTGCAGCTGGAACCGCGACCCTTACTTGGGAGGCACCCAGTACAAACGGGGGTTCTCCTATAGACCACTATGTGGTGACTATAGATGGTGGCGGTGCTCGGGAAGTTAAAGACACCAAGCTAGAGGTTAAAGACCTGCCTGGCGGAGAACATAATTTCACCGTCATCGCGGTCAATACCAAGGCGGGGCCGGCGGCTACTGGCCGATTCGAAACTTTCGCTTCCTTCAACGAAAGTACAGTTAGCGCTACTTTAGAGCGCGCGGGATCTAAACTGGCCAGAGTATATTTGCAGGGGGCGGATGCCCCTGTCGGAGATGACGGAAGCTGTAGACCCACCAGGGTAGCGGGAAACCCAGTAGCAGACGATGGAACTTTCTATTTCACTGACCCGCGGGCACGAACTGGTCTGAAAGTCGAATACACCTGCAATTTTAGATATAACAAAGGTGCCTACAAGCCGCTAAGTGCAAATCTCGGAGCACAAAAGAGTCCCCAAATCACCAATATGAGAGAGCTGGAAAGCAGCAGAACACAGACCGGAACGGTAATACAAGTAGACGTTTCCGGCTTGGATACCTGGGATAGCAGCTCCTTGGAGCTGTCGGTATCGGGGAAAGAATCAGGAGGATCAGCTCTCGCAGACTACCAGTATCAAACCCAGATGATTGCGGGATCGGGATGGGTGATTAAGCTCAAAGAATTGCAACCCGGGCAGAGCTGGATAATAACGGCAGATCTGAAGCTAATTCCGGAAGGAACTCGGCTGAGTAGAAACAACGTGGAGGTTTCGACCCTGCAGGTTACCCCCGATCCCGGTAGCGAAAACCCCGGTGATAATGAGCCGATAGAGTCGGTGTCCTACCTGCAAAATTGGTATCAGCTGACCCCGTTGATGCCGGTTTCAAAGCCACTCTGGCCGCACCTGACACCCCTAATAGAGCTGCCGGTATTCCCAACCACCGGTGACGATTGCTGGCGGTATGCAGATTCCCAGTTTCCGCTACACGCCCTCGGGGACAATAAATACCTAAAAACTAGTCTTAACGGGCAAGATTTACCTGCCCGGCAAACCGAAAAGGAGCTCGCAATATGATCCTGAAACAGGCTGAAGCCGCTGAGTTTGCTACCCGTTTCGCGCAGATAGCCGAAAATGTTGATCAGGCGATACTCGGTAAAGGGCACCAGGTGCGCCTAGTGTTAGCAGCTTTCCTAGCAGGCGGACATGTGCTGCTAGAGGACGCGCCCGGAACTGGTAAAACCGCCCTGGCGCGCGCCCTCGCCGCTTCTGTCGATGCTACCCATTCTCGTATCCAGTTCACTCCCGATATGTTGCCCACTGATATAACCGGGGTAACCGTCTATGACCAGGAAACTAAAGAATGGGATTTTCATGCCGGGCCGATTTTCGCCAATATCGTCCTCGCAGACGAAATCAACCGTGCCAGTCCCAAAACTCAATCTGCCTTGCTAGAAGTGATGGAAGAGCGGCAAGTCAGCGTAGATGGAGTGGTGCACCCGGTGGAATCGCCATTCCTGGTGATCGCCACCCAAAACCCGGTAGAGCAGGCGGGCACCTACAAGCTTCCCGAAGCGCAGCTAGACCGCTTCCTGATTAAGATTTCCTTAGGCTATCCCGACCAGGAAACCGCGATCAAAATCCTTTCCGGTGCGGCTCAGCCGGATCTATCTAAAGATCTAAAACCGGTAGTTGAATCTGAGGAAATCGCTACCTGGGAACAGCTAGGACTGCGAAATTACGTAGATGGGCAGATTACCCGGTATGTGCAGCAACTCGCGGAAGCTACCCGTTTGGATGATGCGGTGAATTTGGGGGTTTCGACCCGGGCGACAATCGGGATGATGCGGATGGCCAAAGTGTGGGCCGCTTCCCAAGGACGCCACTATGTGTTGCCCGATGATATCAAAACGCTGGCAGTACCAGTTTGGGCGCACCGGATTATTATGGACTCCGATGCCCTCTTTGAAGGAGCCACTGCGCAAAGCGTAGTTGCGAGGGCGCTGAACGAGGTACCTGCGCCAGTGGATTCGCAGGCCTAAAATAATGAAAGTTCCCGAAACCACCACTACCGCGTTAAAAGATGCGCTGAAAAGCGGAAATAAAGCCTGGAAACCGGTGCGCACGCGTGCCTTGCTTCTTGCCGTGCGCAAAATTCCGCTTACTGGTTTGGGGTGGCTAGTTTTGTTCGGGGGACTAGCTAGCCTGGGTGCCTACTGGGCTTGGGATTGGGCGGAAGCTGCGGCGATAATGTTTGCTGCGCTATTGGCACTGCTGGCGGCGATAGGGCAGACCTGGGGCGCGGGCGAGCTGGCGCTGCGGGTAACAGTTGAGCAAGATCGGCTCCGCAAAGGACAAGAACTACTAGGGCGCATGGTAGCGACCAACCAGGGGCGTCGCGCGGTGCGTGGCCTGAAAATAGAACTGCCATTGGGAACAGAACAAGCCGATATAGCGGTACCTAGTTTGCGTTCCGGAAAAAGTTTCACCCGGGAGTTTCAATTACAAACCAGACGGCGAGAAAAGATTGTGGTCGGCCCGCCCCGCACAGTGCGGGAAGATATTTTAGGGTTGATCCGTCGGGTGCGGTCCTGGCCGGAATCTCAAGACGTATATGTGTATCCCAACTTCACTTCCGCGCTGGGGACATTAAGTGGCTATTCCCGGGATATGGAAGGGGCAACCTCGCAGGTCATAAGCAGTTCAGATGCGGTTTTTCATGCTTTGCGTCCCTATGAAAGCGGGGACGACCGTAGGCATATTCACTGGAAAATGTCTGCCCATACTGGCCAGTTAATGATGCGACAATACCTAGAGACTCGCCGCTCCCACCATCTGATTGTGCTGGATTTAAAGCGAGAAAACTATGGGGAAGCCGACTTTGAATTGGCGGTAGAGGCGGCGGCTTCTCTGGCGGTTTCCTCCCTTTCCAGTGGGCAGCCCCTGACCCTTTATGCGGGAAAAACCGTATTAAAAGCGGCAACTGCTCGCACCGTCCTAGATTTCTTAACCGAAGTGCAACCCGTGGAGGCCGCTCAAGACTATCGCCACTTGGTGCGCTGGGCGCTAGCTCATGAAGCGCAAGCCTCGGTGTGTTCCTTGATCAGCGGGCCGGGAGTAACTATGCGCCGGATGCAACAAATCTGTTTGCTACCGGCAGCCGATATGGCTACTACCGGTATCCGATCTGATGCCGGCGCTACTTTTACCCGCCGGGGAGCCGCCTCTCATAGACTGCTAAATATCGGGGAGCTCTCACAGCTACCACGGGCATTAAATGGGGTGAGTCTAGCGTGAAAAGATCCCAGCTTGTAGGCTTGAGCTCTCTGTTGCTGCTGATCGTTCCCTGTTACCTGTTTTCTTTGCCATTTGTAGGTTTCACCGGGGTAATAGCTGCCGGCAGCGGAGCGCTTTTAGGGTGCCTAGTAGCCCTGGTTAGCCGTCTTTGGCGTTTGGGGATAATCTCCACTTTAACTTTAATGCTAGGGGTATTTTTACTCTTTGGCTGCACTTTGGCGGCTACCGACCCCTGGGGGCGAAAGTTTTACCCCACCCTATCGGGCCTACAAGTTCTAGTTACTTCTACGGTGACCTGCTGGCGAGATACTCTTACGGCTCCCTTGCCGCTAAGCCCAGCCGGAGGAGCCGCGGTGCTACCTTTCCTCACCTGCCTCATTACCGCGCTTTTAGCGGGGTTAGCCGCAGCTTCGCGTCGACCTTGGGTAGCGCTAATACCTGCCACTATCAGCCTAGTGGTAGCGATCGCCTGGGGGTCTCAATTAGTTCCGGTAGCTCGTTGGGCAGGAGCCGCCTATTTCTTCCTCGCATTGCTTTGGTGCGGACTGGTTAGCGAGGCCGCGTCCAAGGCACGCAGGCGCGCAGTGAACCTAGCGGGAACAGGAAAGAAAAACCGCTTGATCCGTCCGCTGGCGATGGTGGCAGTTACCCTAATTATTTCTCTAGCTTCAGCATCTTTGGCGGGGATTACCGAGCGGGGAAACCGGGAAGTGTTGCGCAGCCACGTCCTGCCCCCGGTGGAACTAGAAGACTTTATTTCTCCGTTAGCCTCCTTTAGGCATCTTTCGCGCGACTGGAAAGACAAAACTATTGCTGAGGTGAAGGACTATCCAGCGGGTAGTAGGATGCGTTTTGCCACTATGAACGCTTATGACGGTACCGTTTTCAAAATAGATCCCCAATTGAACGCACAGTTCCTGCAGGTTGATTCGATTCTAGATAAAGGGGTGTCCGCCGACAGTAAAGCCGAAGTTAAACTGGTTAACTATGATCAACCTTGGGTTCCGCTGCTGGGTAATGCGCAATCACTAAAATTCGCAACCCAGCCCAAACCGGTGGTTTACTATTCGACCTCTCTGCGCTCGGCTTTTACCGCTAACCCTGGGAGCCTTTCTTATCAGGTAAGTTTCGCAAAGGAACGTATTCCCAGCGATGCGAGGGTGTCTGGCCTAGAGTTTGATCCCATTCCGCAAGGTAAAGATGAAGCGGTGCCGGTAGAAATTACTGAGCTTAACAACCAGTTAACTGCCCGGGCGACCAGTCCCTTGCAAAAGGTGCGCAATGTAGAGTCCTACCTATCAGGACAAGGTTTCTTCTCCGATGGTTCCGATGGTCTTTCTCGCCCCGGACATCGCGCCGCCCGGATGAGCCAGTTTTTCCAGGGGCAAGAACTGATCGGTGATGATGAACAATACGCGGTAGCTATGGCCTTGATGGTGCGCGCTTTTGGGGC
This sequence comes from uncultured Varibaculum sp., assembly GCF_902489465.1. Taxonomy (GTDB): domain Bacteria; phylum Actinomycetota; class Actinomycetes; order Actinomycetales; family Actinomycetaceae; genus Varibaculum. Next base: position 57,278 of record NZ_CABTZZ010000006.1, read on the forward strand.
TCCGGCGCGAGTAGTGCTCGGAGCCTATCCGGGTGATAAAAAGGCGGGCGGGAACCTGAAACTTAAAGGGGATAACGTTCATGCCTGGGTGGAAGTAAAATTTAAAGAGGTCGGCTGGATCCCCTTTGACCCCACGCCTCCCCGTGATCGCGTACCCCGCACCGATCAACCGCAACCCAAATCGGTTCCCAAACCCCAGGTACTGCAGCCCCCGCCTCCACCGGCTACTCCACCGGTGTTACCCCATGTGGAAAAACAAGCGCATGCCGATAATCATTCCACGGGAATGCAAATTCTGGCAGCGCTGGCGCAAGTGGCCAAATATGGTGCTTGGCTGCTGCTACTACTTTCTCCTATCTTGCTAACTCTCTTAGCTAAATGGTATCGCTCCCGCAGGAGGCGGCGGGCTAAAGAACCCCAAGATCGTTTAAAGGGAGCTTGGGAAGAAATAGTTGACCGTTTCCGGGATCGCGGAATCCGGCTCCCTGCGGGAGCCACTCGGCAAGAAGCCGCCTGGATTATCGATAGTTCTCTAGGGACTATGAGCCAGTCGCAGTCAGGAGCGCGAGAGCTAGCGGGAATCGCTGATTATCTAGATTACAGTCCCAGCAGCGATAGTGAAATTGATTCCGATTGGGCTTGGCAGCTAGTTAAACAGTTAACCCTTACTTGGAAAACGGCAGCTGGGAAAGGGAAAGCATGGGTGGCAGCGATTCGACCGTCCTCGCTTTATTACCGGTTTATTCGCAGTAGTTTTGCTAAAAAGCTAGAGATAATCCCCGGGATGAGGAAGGTGTTAACTCCCCGCAAGGAGGTTTCGCTACCGAGCCTATCTTTGGGGCTGACCGAGCAGGAATATCAGCAGTTGCGTACTCCCTTGGCACCCGGCAATAGGCAAGAGGCTTCTCCAGTCTTAACGGGGGCAGGAGAGTTTTCGGAAGCCACTCGCCTCGGCAAGGTTGGGCTGCCGCAGCCGCCTCGGTCGCCGGCTCGCCCTATACCCCCGGAGCCTCCAGCGTTGCCCCCGCAGGCGCTAGACTATACCCGCCGGGCTCCCTCGCCCCAAAATACGGAGGAAACTCAGTTACGGAAAGGGGATGATTATGACCCAAACACCCCCTAAAATCCCGGGATTTAGCGTGCAATCACTGTTGGGTAGAGGCGGATTTGCCGACGTTTATCTCTATAAACAAAAACGTCCCGAACGCCAAGTAGCGGTGAAAGTCCTGCGGGAGTTAGGCAGCAGGCAGGGACGCCAAGTTTTTACTACCGAGGCCGATTCTCTGGCTGCCACCTGTGCTCACCCGGCAATTCTGTCTTTATTTCAAACCGGGAAACTCCCAGATGGACGACCCTATTTAGTATTGCAGTACTGTCCGGTGGCAAATTTGTCGCAGCGCGTCCGCCGCCACCCGCTTTCACTTGCACAGTCCTTAGATACCACTATTCGCTTAGCCGGAGCCCTGGAAACGGTACATCGAGCCGGCCTCGCGCACCGGGACGTGAAACCGGCAAATGTACTGATTTCAGAGTTTTCCACCCCGGTGTTATCGGATTTTGGTTTAGCCTTGCCGTTGGGTAAACCGTTAGCTCACCGGGATGTTTTAGGGTTGTCGGTGCCCTGGGCGCCTCCCGAACAACACGATGAGAACTCTTTGGCCGCTGCCACCAGTGATATTTATTCCCTGGCAGCCACTATGCATTCGTTAGTTACCGGGTACAGTCCCTTCGAGATTCCCGGAGGCGATAACTCGGTAGCGGCACTGACTCAGCGGGTTTTGCATTCGGTTCCGCCGCTGGATGACCCGCAGTTGATCTCTCCTTTGCGCGAGATTCTGGCCTGGGCATTGCAGGGTGATCCAGCTGAACGCCCCGAAAGTGCCGCGCAATTTGGCGTGGCGCTCCAGGAACTACAACGCGGGCTATCTCTCCCGCTGACCAGTATGGATATTGCCAGCGATAATCCAACGTTGTCGTTAGCTACTACCGATCCGGATGCTACCCGCCTGAAGGATGCCTCCCCTTCCCAAGAATCATCGCCGGGAAAAGAGTGGGGGCAGGCAGATAGCCCTTTGATTGTGGGCAGCCACTCTAGCGCGGCGCTTTCGCGTTCCCTATTACCTGCCTCCCACCTGGGATGGCGTCGGATTCTCCTGACACTTATTGGAGCGCTGGTGCTGATAGCGGGAACTGCTGCCGGGGTTTCCTACTATTTCAAAACAGATACCAGTGCGGTTAAAACTGCGCCCAGCTCTGCAGAGCCCTTGATAACTGCCTCGGCAGAGGACGGAATTGTTTCCGAAATATCCGCGGTCACCGCGCTGGAAGGAAAACCTGTCGTCGATGGACAAATCACCTTGACTTGGAAACCAGGCGTAGGTGATAGTCCGGCCTCCTATCAGGTGCAGATAATCCAGGATGGTAAGGATGCCGGTAGTCATACGGTTAGCGAACCGAAAATAACTCTCCATCCCCAGGGGGGTAAATGGTGCGTAAAGGTTTTTGCGGTTAGCTTAGATGGAAAAACCTCTCCTGGGGTAGACTGGTGCCAATAGAGAGCGTAAATTTGCCGGTTGGTAATGGAGGTAAATCAATGGATAACGACCCCTACCAGTACTACCCGAACCAGTCGGGTGCAGCGAATGCAGGTTATGTACCGCCCAGCGGGATTTATGGAGCGCCCCAGACAGAATCCGGGGTACCGGCGCCAATCAGTCCCGATCCCTACGGTCAGCAGGCTAATGCCGTCTACCCTAATCCCTATGGCGGGCAGCCCGGTTCGGATCAATACTCGGGGTATTCTCCCCAAGGGGTTCCTTCCTCTCAGAGCAGCGAATATGGGCAACCTGGCTACCAGCAAGGAGGATATGAAGAGGGGCAATATCAACAACCATACGGGCAAGCAGGCTATAGCCAGGGGCAATATAAGATGCAAGCTCAATATGGTGGGCAAGATGCTTACCAGCCAGCTCCCCGCTATACGGTTACTTCCGGGCAGGGGCAGTCCATGATTTTAGAGGACGCGATTGTGGTGGGGCGCCGTCCTGATGCGGCTACTTCCACCTATCCGCAAGCCCAAACTATGACCGTGCCCAGTCCTGCTAAACAGATTTCCCGTACCCACTGCCTGCTTTATATTGATGTAAATGGTATGCCCTCTTTGAAAGACTTAGAGTCAGTAAATGGCACCCGTTTGCGTCGCGGCGGACAAATCTACCCGATTGAACCGGCGCAGCCAGTGCAGCTGCAAGCAGGCGATATTGTCGATCTGGGGGAGGGGCAATACCTTTCTATCGGCACCGCGCCTGCCGGCTATTAAACCGGTTTAGATACTGGTTAGAAAATTATAAGCACTAAAGATTTGCTACTCGCGCCCAGGTAAAATGCCGGGGCGCGAGTTTTTTACCTTCAGGTTCTGAGAGTCTTATTGGGGTTACTAAGAGTTAACACGGGCAGTAGCGTCCCGGTAGCAACCCATTTAGCTATTAGTTAATCCCGAGGGCGCGGCGGGCAATGTTCCGGGCATCCCCACTATCTTGTGCCGTTAAAATCTCTTGGGCGGCGCGTTCGCATTGCTCTTTGCTAACCTGTCCCAATTGGGAACCCACCGCGGGGATCGCCGAAGCCGCCATCGATAGGGAAGTGACCCCCATCCCTAGGAGTACGCACGCCAAAATAGGGTCAGCTGCCGCCTCCCCGCATACCCCTACCGGTTTTTGCAGGCGTACCCCGGCGGCGGCTACTCGAGAAATCAAGGTTAAAACTGCTGGTTGCCAGGGATCAGTGTAGGTTGCCAGATTAGCGTTCATCCGATCAGCAGCCATCACATACTGGCTAAGGTCATTGGTGCCGATAGAAACGAAATCAACTTCCGCTAGGAACTGGTCAATCATGATCGCGACTGCTGGAACTTCCACCATAATTCCGGCAGTAAGTCCCCGCTTTCGAATTAGCTTTGCCACCCACTTTGCCTCTGACAGGGTAGAGACCATCGGCACCATTACCCAGTTTTTTCCTTGATGAGCCCGTGATGCCTGTGCGATTGCATCTAATTGGCGAGTAAAGAGGTCTTCGTCGATCCCGGTAGTGCGCAGTCCCCGCACTCCCAGAGCAGGGTTAGGTTCCTCCTCTAAAGTGGCCCAAGAAATAGGCTTATCCGATCCGGCATCCAAGGTGCGGGTAACTACTTTCTGATCCGGGAAAGCCGCAAACACCTGCGAATACTTCTCTGCCTGCTGCGCGCAAGTAGGTTCTTTCGTTGAATCCAGGAAACATAGCTCGGTGCGGAAAAGTCCTACTCCCTGTGCGTAGGCATTAGAAGCTTTCTGTGCTCCGGGACCGTCTTGTACATTGGCGAGCAGTTCTACTTCCTCTCCGCTGGCGAGGCGTGCCGGGCCTTGCCAGTTGCGGATAGCGGCGCGTGAGTGTAGGTCAGCGGCAACTTTTGGGCGGGCTTCCTCCGGATTGGCACCGGTAGTAATCGATCCCAGGGAGGCATCTACAAATACTTTCTCTCCCGGGGGAATCTGGTGGAGCCTGCGCACTGCCACGATACAGGGTATCCCCAGTTGGCGGGCAATAATCGAAGTATGAGAGGTGGGGCCGCCCTGTTCGGTAACTAAAGCCAAGATTTTTTCCGGATTAAGTCCCGCGGCGTCAGCAGGTGCAAGATCATCGGCGAAAAGTAACGAGGGCTCGCCAAGATGGGGTATTCCCGGCTCGGGTTCACCCAATAGTTCTGCTACTACCCGCATGCAGAGATCGTTCAGGTCAGTGGTACGTTCTGCCATCAATCTGCCGGCTTTTTCAAACATGGCGCAAAACATGTCGGTGGTGGTGATCACGGCGCTTACGGCGGGGGTGCCTTTATTAATTGACTGAACCACCATCTTCTTGAACCCGGGATCGCGGGAGAGTTCGGCTTGAGCTGCTAAAATATCCGAGGCAGTGCCTACCGTGGATTCTGCACGCGTCAGCAGGCGTTCGGAGACTGTTTGAGCAGCTTGAAGGTAGCGATCGACCTCAGCTTTACGTTCAGCTAACGGGAGTTTAGTGGCAGGTAATTTGGGGATCTCAAAATGGCTTACCCAGGCGACTGGCCCGTAGGCTAGACCATTTACTACCGGAGTTCCATAAATTGTTTCTGCTGTGGACAACTTCTCTCCTCGCCGAGGCCCCATAACGATCACAGTGTTACACGTCTCGATGCATTAAACAAGATATATATCGAAACTGCTACAGCAATGTGGGAACAGCCCATCAAGGCCCAATAACTAAAAAGCGGCAATAATACTTAACTGTTGCGGGAACTATTAAATAGAATGACCGCAAGCGAGCAGTAATGCTGGGGGCAAACTTGGCGAGAATCAGATGGTTGTGGGGAGGCAAAAATACCTATTCTTGGTGCGGTTGCCTGCGCGAAAGCAGGAACCCAGCCGCCCACCCTGGCAGACATTAATCCCGGAGAAGTTAGAATTAGCGAGCTTAGCCTTTAAAGTTGCCTAGCTAAATAGGAGAACCATGGAAGACGAGAGGTTAATCATCCCAGAGTTGGCGAGTCTAGACGATCCCCTGGGAAGCGATAAAAACAGCGTAATTAGAGCGCTGGCAGCTAAAATTGCTGCTAGTGGACGCGCTGAGGAGAGTAGCTTGGTCGCTGATCTTTTGACTCGGGAAGCTAAGTCTGCGACCGGAATGCCCGGTGGAATTGCGATTCCGCACTGCCGCTGCCAAGCGGTGAACACGGTATCTCTCGCCTTTGCTCGGTTAAAAGAGCCGGTAGCTTTTGGAGCAAAAGATGGCCCGGCCGATTTGATCTTTATGATTGCCGCAGGCGAAGGGCAAGGAAAAGATCATTTGAAACTACTGCAAAAGTTGGCGCACAAACTGGTAGATAAAGATTTCCTTTCCGCATTGCGGTCTGTGGATTCTGCGGAAAAGGCAGCGCAAATAATAATGGCGGCAGTAGCACCGTCCGCCCCTCCGGTAGCTACCGCCGCTCGGCGCGAACAAGTAGCAGCAGCTAAAGCTACACAAGTGCAGGCTGCTCCGGCTGCCGCGACTGCCGCAACTTCTCCATCTTCAATAGCATCGGTTACCCCGGTGCCGCAAGAAAAGAAAACCGTTGACCAGGATGAATATCTGGTGGCGGTGACTTCTTGTCCCACGGGGATTGCTCACACTTATATGGCGGCAGATGCGCTGATCGATAAAGGCAAAGAACTAGGGATTAGAGTGCATGTAGAGGCACAAGGATCGGGACATCTTAACCAGCTAGATCCCGCCCTCATAGCCGGAGCGGCAGGAGCAATTTTCGCGCATGACGTGAGCGTGCAGGCTCCGGAGCGCTTTTCCCAGCTGCCACTAGTAGATGTGGGGGTTAAAGCAGCTATTAATGATCCCGAAAGGTTAATTCGGGAAGCGATGGCGAAAAATAAAGCTCGACAGGGCGCGCCCGTATCTGCGACGCTCCCGGCGAGGAAAGCCCGAAACCCGCATTGGGGAGGGCGAATCCAAAAGGCAGTAATGGCAGGGGTTTCCTACATGATTCCCTTCGTGGCTGCTGGCGGTCTGTTGATTGCTTTGGGATTCTTGCTAGGAGGCTACGATGTTTCCGACCCGGCACAAGACATTTCCTTAAATTTCTCTTTGTGGAACTTGCCAGATTCTGGCCCCTTCGGGGAAGGACAAATGCATACCAACCGCTCCGGTATTGCGTTATACCTGGGGGCTCTGCTGGTCTTTCTAGGCCAAACTGGAATGAGTTTCCTGGTGCCGGCACTTTCGGGATATATCGCTTTCGGATTGGCAGGCCGTCCCGGGATCGCTCCCGGCTTCATTGGCGGGGCGATTTCCATAGCGGTAGGAGCCGGTTTCATCGGAGGGCTGGTAACTGGAATCCTGGCCGGAATTATTGCTAACTGGCTATCTGCTGTGGAGTGTCCGCGTTGGTTAGCGGGGCTAATGCCGGTGGCAATTATTCCGTTAATAACTACGCTACTAACGGGGCTGATAATGCTCCTACTGCTGGGAGGTCCGCTGGCAGCTTTGATGAGGGGACTACAGCATTGGCTGAACTCTTTGGCCGGATCCTCCGCGATTATTCTCGGAATAGTAATCGGTCTAATGATGTGCTTCGATCTGGGCGGCCCGGTAAATAAGGCCGCCTACCTGGTAGCAACTGCTGGGTTGTCTCAAGGAACTGATGGAGCGTATCAGTTTATGGCGGCAGCGATGTTGGCCGGAATGGTGCCGCCCTTAGCTATGGCGCTTTCCTCTACGGTAAGGCCGAAACTATATTCACCGGCAGAACAACATAGCGGTAAAGCTGCCTGGCTGCTCGGTCTCTCTTTCATTTCCGAGGGCGCGATCCCCTTTGCCGCTACTGACCCGCTGCGAGTAATACCCTCGATGATGGTAGGCGGGGCAGTAACTGGTGCCCTGGCCATGGCGCTAGGAGTAGGTTGTCGCGCTCCCCATGGGGGAATCTTTGTGCTATTTGCCTACACCAATATATTGGGAGCGATTATCGCCCTGGTAGCGGGGGTGGCAGTGGGAGCCGCGGCTATCACCTTCGCCAAGGTGAATCGCAAAAAACCGGCAGCAGCTAAAGTCAGCAATTAAGCGGCAGGTAGATTAAGGAAAGCAGAAATAATGGCTTCAATGACGGTAAAAGTGGGATCGCCGGTGGGATTACATGTGCGTCCGGCCGCGATTATCGCAGACAAAGCTGGCGAATTTGCTGAAGAAATCACTATTGCAACCTCTGGGGATGCCCCCGTGTCTGCCACTTCGATGATGTTAATCATGACCTTAGGTGCTGAATACGGAGCAGAAGTTACTGTGGAAAGCGAAAACCCGCAGGCAGTCGCGGCGATTGCCGAGTTAGTCGCCAAGGATCTGGACGCCGCCTAACCTCAGTCGTTTAGCAGATTCGATTTAACGGTTAGTATTTCACCAGAAGTAACTGGCGATAGCGATAATCCCGGTAAGGTTTAAGTCGCAACCAGCCGCGCGATAACCTAGAGGAGACATCTGTACCTGGGAGGAAATACCATGCGTCCGAAAACCGCCTTTATTATCGTTTCGCAATCGCAAACCTTGGCGCGCGGAGTATGCGAAGTGGTAGCCACGCTAGCTCCAGAGGTTATGGTTGAACCCTGCGGGTGCCACGATGAAGGCTTGGGCACGGCCTCGCAAATCGTGACTACCCAGGTGTCGGCGGTGATGGAAAAAATGTCAGAGCAGGACGCAATTGTATTGATGGCAGATTTTGGAGCCGCCCGTCTGGCCTGCCAGCAAGTAATCACCGATCTAGGGGAGCGATCCTTGCGGCTAGGACGCGGCCCGCTGATAGAAGGAACCGCCGCGGGAGCAGTAGCTGCCGCTCAAGGCGCTGACCTAGCAGAAGTCTTGCGCTCTATCAGGGCTGCTGCCCAATTCTTCCCCGACGAGGACGCGGCCGATATCATGCCGCCTGCTCCCGCTGTAGACCCGCTCGCTCCGCGGATTGTGGTGTACGGCGGCACCGAGCCGCTTTCGGCGCGTCCGGCTGCGCGACTAGCGAGGATCGCTACCGGATTTGATGCTGAGGTGACCATTAATGATGTAGATGCGGGCAGCGTTCTGGCCTTAATGGGACTAAAAGTAGAACCGGGAGACGAACTGCGGATTGCTGCCGAGGGAGCGGAATCTCGCCGGGCTCTTGACGCGGTAGAAGCAGAACTCAATGCCCCTAACACGCCTGAGCCTAAGGACATAGCTACCGACCAGAGGGCAAAAGCGCAAGTAGTAAGCCAGCCTGACGAAGCGCTCGATCCCACAGCATCTGCAGAGCTGATAAAAAGAATTGGAGTCGGGCCATTGCCGGTATCCTTAGAAAAGTAAACCCCGCAGGAAGCATCGGGAAAGAAGAAAGGCAGCGGCAATGAACGAACTGAAGCTAGATCCGAATAAGGAATATACCTTGATACTGGTTAAGCCGGATGGCTATCATCGCGGATTGGTCGGAAAAATTTTGGCGCGCATTGAGCAAAAAGGTTACGCCATCGTAGCGCTGCGGGTGGCAGAGGCCACCGATGATCAGTTGCAGGATCACTATGTAGAACATCGTGGTAAGCATTTCTTCGAATCCATGGTTGATTTTATGCAGAGTGGAAAAATCGTAGCCGCCGTTATCGAAGGTACCCGGGTAGTGGAAGGGGTGCGTTCCCTAGTGGGATCCACTAACCCCACAGAGGCTGCCCCCGGGACTATTCGCGGAGATTTTGGACGTGACTACGACAGCGGACATATTCAGAACCTGGTACATGCAGCAGATTCTCCCGCCTCCGCTGCTCGCGAGATCAAAATATGGTTCCCGGAAGCCGCTAAATAGCTGGAGCAGATAGATGTATGTAAAGTCGTTGACGCTGCGCGGATTTAAATCTTTCGCCAGCGCCACCACTTTGCAGTTCACTCCGGGAATCATCTGTGTAGTCGGTCCCAACGGTTCCGGTAAATCCAATATTGTCGATGCCCTCGCCTGGGTGATGGGCGAGCAAGGTGCCAAGAATCTACGTGGCGGATCCATGGCGGATGTTATTTTTGCGGGCACCAGTTCCCGCGCATCCCTCGGGCGGGCAGAAGTAGCACTCACCATTGATAACACCAATGGGGAACTGCCGATTGATTATTCAGAAGTTACTATTTCCCGCACCTTGTTTCGTCAGGGCGGCTCGGAGTACGCGATTAACGGAACTGCCTGCCGGCTGTTAGATATCCAAGAGTTGCTATCTGATACCGGTATGGGACGCAATATGCACGTAATTATCGGGCAGGGCAAACTCGACCAGGTGCTATCGGCGGATCCTTCTCAGCGGCGAGCTTTGATTGAAGAGGCCGCTGGGGTACTCAAACATCAGCGACGTAAAGAACGGGCATTGCGCAAACTTGAGGGCTTGGAAGACAAGCTTTCCCGGCTTTCCGATCTGACGCGAGAGATTCAAAAACAACTGGGGCCATTAGCGCGGCAAGCTAAAACTGCCCGGCGAGCGGCGGTTTTACAGGCGCAGGCGCGCGACGCCGGGTGTCGGATCCTGGCTGATGACTTGCAGCAGCTGCGCTCGCAGCTTGCTCGCTACCAGGAAAGTGAGCAAACCCTGACGCTCCAGCGCGAAGAACTAGCTGGGAACCTAGCAAAACAGCGTGAAAAACTAGCGCAACTAAACTCCGATGCGCAGCAAAGTGATTTAGCAGGGCGAGCTGCGAACCTGTGGCAACAACTCACGACCCTCACCGAGCGTCTACGGGCTTTGGGAGCGCTAGCTGAGGAACGAGCCGCTTCCCTGTCAAAACCAGAACCGGTTCCCTCTGGGCCTAGCGTGGCAGAGCGGCAAAAGCATTTAGCACGGCTGCAAAGTGAATTGGCAGCAAAAGATGAGGAAGCTTTGGCGCGGCGCAAACAATGTGATGCGGCGCAGGCAGTGCGGGAAGAAACTACCCGAAAAGTTGGGGAGTTAACGCGCATCACTCAGGAATTGCGGCAGGAAGCTCAGCAGAAAACCCAAAAGAGTGCCCGCCTGGAACGAGAATTAGAAACCGCAAAAGCACGTTTAGAGGCGGCGGGTTCGCGGCTTAAAAGAGCGGAAAACGCGGCTGAGGCGGCGCGGGAAAAACTGTCGGTGGCGCGCGCGCAGCAGGCGGTTTACCGCGAGGACACGGTGGTAGAAGGGGCAGATGCGGCTAGCCGATATCGCGAGTTGGCGCAGGCAGAAGAAACGGTGCGCAGCCAATTAGAAAAAGCTCGTGACCAGCTACGGGAAAGTGAAGCTAAAGCGGTGGCTGCCGCCGAAAGCGAAACTAGCCTTCGCCAAGTCTTGGCTGCCTCTTCTAGCCAAGCGCAAAATGCATTCGCGCAGGCGGCTAAGCCGCAAGGTGAGCTAGCCTCGTTGATTAGTGTTTCTGATCGCTGGGAAAAGGCGATTGCGGCCTTACTGGGAACCAGCGGGGCCGCCCTAGTAGTAGAAGCTTCCCAGGTAGACGCGGGATTAGGGGCGGTTAAGGACAACACCGGGATTGTTAGCTGGGTGCTAGGGGCGGGGGAGAGCCAAGAACGAATCCCTATGAGCGAGGAGCAAAGCGCGAAAGAAGCGGGCGTGATACCCGCCTTGGCGGCAGTGGAAGCGCCCCCCGCCCTGCATGCGGTGTTAAAAGTAATCCTGGCAGATAGCTATTTGGCACCGGATTTAGCGGCGGCGCGCGCCCTGGTACTAAAGCTCCCGCAGGCGCGAGTAGGAATAGCAGATGGCACGGTTATTAGTAAGTATTTAGGGAGCACCGGCAGTGGCGGGGTGAACCGCATCCAGGTCGAGCGCCAGCTCCGCTTAGCGCGTCAGGCCGCGGCAGATGCCCGCGAACAAACAGAGGAAGCCCGCGCAAAGGTACAGGCGAGCACCCAAGAGCTTTCCCAAGCGGCGGCAGCTAGCGCCCAGGCATTGAAAACCTTACGGGCTGCTGATGCTCAGGCAGCTGCACAAGCCCAAAAACGGGCGCTTCGGGAAGCGGCAGTCAGGGGAGCTGAGAGCGAAGCCCAACGATCTGCCAGTGAAGTAGATCAAGCGCAGGCGGATGTGGACACCTGCGCTCACCAGGTTGCGGTTGCCGAAAAAGCCTGCAGTGACTTTGCTGGTAGTGAAGATTTAGCTCCTTTACAAGCAGCCGAACAGGCTTTAGAACAGGCTCGCGCCGCAGATTTGACGGCACGGGAAAAAGAGGCAGAAACCCATTTGGCTTTGGCGGCCGCCACTCAGATCACCACTAATTTGCGCGAACGCTTCCAGGGAGAAGTTAAATCTTTGGAGCGTTTCCAGTTGCGCCTGGCTGCCACCAAGCAGCGGGAAATCAAACACGCCCAAGATGCGCAAAGGATGTTGCAGGTAGCCTCTTGGTGTGAGATTTTTGCCCGCCAGGGAGCGCAGGTAGCGCAAGTTGCGAAAACTTGGCGGGAGAGCGCCGATGCTGCCCGCGAAGCATCTTCACAGGCAGCGCAGCAGTTGCGTCGCGAAATTGATCGCTTGAATGGAGAATTATCGGAGTTAAACGATCTTTCCCGCCGCGATGAGGTGGCAGCGGCAGAGTATCGAGTGCGCGCCGAACAACTAACCCAGCAAGCCCAAGAACGCTATGCCCTTTCTGAGGAAGAATTGATTGCTAGCTTCGGTCCGCAACAGCTGGTTCCCGACCCTGATTTGCTGGCGCGTAAAGCAGCCAATGCGCAAGAAACAGCCGCCACTGCCCCAGAAGTAGAGGAAGCGGAGCAAGGAGATAATGAGGGCGAGGAGGCGCCAAATACCGACACTAAGCAGGTGGAGACGGATCAAGACCGCGAAAGTTGCAGCGAGCAAGATGAGGGACTTTGGCGTCCCTATGATCGCGCTGAGCAGAGTGCGCTGCTAGAAAAAGCTAATCGCGCCATCGCGCGGTTGGGCAAAGTAAATCCTTTGGCTCTGGAAGAACACAGCGCCCTCGAAAAACGTTTCGAGTTCTTAATGGGGCAGCTCAAAGATCTGCGTACCTCCAAAGCTGACCTGCTAGTAGTGGTACGGGAAGTTGATAACCGGGTAAAAGAAGCCTTTGAGCAGGCATTCACCGATATTTCCCGAGAGTTTACGGAGGTATTTGCGCGCCTGTTCCCCGGGGGAACCGGTTCGCTAAAACTAACTGATAGTAGCGATATGCTCACTACCGGAGTAGAGGTTAACGCCCGACCGGCCGGAAAGAATGTGCAGCGACTGTCGCTCCTGTCTGGTGGGGAGCGTTCCTTGGCGGCACTGGCATTTTTAATCGCGATTTTCAAGGCTCGCCCTTCGCCCTTCTATATCTTGGATGAGGTAGAAGCCGCCCTCGATGATCTGAATCTATCGCGGATGTTGGAACTGTTTAAACAGTTGCGAGAAGTTAGCCAAATGATCATCATTACGCACCAAAAACGGACGATGGAAGTGGCGGATGTGCTCTATGGGGTTACTATGCGCGATGGGGTTTCCCGGGTGATTTCCCAGCGGGTAGCTCCGGTAGATAGCTAAGATCACACCCAATTCTGGTAACAGTTTGGTATCGGTCAAGAGCTGAGATCGGTAAATTCTTTAACTCTGGGCATAATAGAAACGTGACTGAACCGTTGATCTTGCTATTCGTAGGCATTGGCATCGCTGTGTTGATCGGGGTGCTGGTGGTAGCGGTAATGGTTCGTACCCGTCGTCCCGGTGGGGGGATTCGTAATTGGATACGCGAGTCCGCGGACTCCTGGCAAGAAAATGACTATCGCTCCCGGGGTGAACATAACGGGGAGCGGGTTCGCCTAGATACTTTATTAGCCGAGGCTTCCCCCGGTGATTCGGCAAATCCTCTCGCCGAAGTCGAGAGTTTACGCAGTGTCGCCGGGCAAATGTGGGAAGAAGAAGTGGGCGCGATTCGCGCGCGGCGCGCAGAAAAGGAAGTCGCGCGGGCAAATGGAGCGGCGAACTTACCGGCAGCTGATGAGGTTCCTGCCGGGCAGCTCCCTCCCACTTTCACTCCCGCACGGCGGCGTCGCCTCCCTAAAAATGTAGAGGTTTCGGTTACAAAAGATCCCGAAGACGCCACCAGTTATCTTCCGGTAGTTCCTAGCGGGAAATCAGTAATCTCACCCGTTGTGACTAGCCAGAAAGCGGAGTCAGCGACAGATAATCAAGCTTTGGAGAGCGCAAATTCGCAGCAGGATAATTCGGAGCAGGAAAGCTCCGGGTCTGCCAAACCTATACGTCGCTGGGCACGCAAGTTCACTCCGGATCCCGCTGAAAGTGATACTCACGAGGACGAAAATGATCTGCCCCCAGAGGAGACCTTCCAGGTAGATAAAGTTTCTTGGCAGCGAGTACACGCAGAATAAATACCAATCTACCTGCCTAAATAACAGGCTTAGGCTTTAGAATCCAAGCTAATATGACCTGAGCGCTCCAATAGGTGACAATAGGGATATGGATTTTCTATTTTCACCCCTCGGGATTGTGGTTGTAGTTCTGGTTCTGGCATTAGTGGGAACTGGCGGCGCGCTGGCAGCGCGCTCGGCGAAAGCCAAAAAGCAGGTAGAGGCCTCCAAAGCCAAACAACTGGAAGCTGCTGCGAGTGAAACAGGTGAGAAGAAAGCAGTAACCGCCACCGAAGAGCCGGAAACTGAAGTAGCTGACCAGGTTGAAGAACCTGCAGTTATCGCTGAAGATAGTGCGCAAACGCTTGCTGAAGAGGACGTGTCCACGGAAGCTGCAGAAGCAGCGGTACCGGTGACGGAAGAGGAGGAGGAAACTCAACCGACCAAGCCGGAAGAGGAAAACGCTGAGGCCGTACTCGAAACCCCCGAACCTGCCCAAGGGCGGATGCAGCGCTTGCGTTCCCGCCTAGCGAAATCTGGTTCCTTTGGAAAAATGCTGCTGGGGGTACTTGGTCGCGGAGACCTGAGCGCCGCCGATTGGGAAGAAATAGAAGATACCCTGCTAATGGCGGATTTGGGGATTGCCGCTACCGATGAACTGATGGAAGATTTGCGCACCCAGGCGAAAGTGCTGGGAACTTCCGATCCGGAGAAGATCCGGGAAATTCTGCGCGCAAAACTGATTGAACTGGTAAACCCGGATCTAGATCGCAGCCTAAATCTAGAGCAGGCCGATGGCACCAAGCCGGGGATCGTTCTCGCCGTAGGCGTAAATGGCACTGGGAAAACCACTACCGTGGGCAAGATTGCCCGCATTTTGGTGGCGGAAAACAAGTCAGTTGTGCTGGGAGCAGCCGACACTTTCCGGGCGGCCGCCGCTGACCAGCTAGAAACCTGGGGAAACCGGGTCGGGGTAGAAGTGGTGCGCTCCGATAAAGAGGGTGCCGACCCCGCCTCCGTAGCTTTTGACGCGGTCAAATACGGAAAAGAAAATGACCTGGATGTGGTGCTGGTAGATACTGCCGGACGTCTGCAAAACAAAGCCGGCTTGATGGACGAGTTAGGCAAGGTCAAACGGGTAATCGAAAAGAGCGCCCCCGTCACCGAAACTCTGCTGGTCCTAGATGCCACTACCGGACAAAACGGTATGCAACAGGCGAAAGTGTTCTCCGAAGTGGTAGATGTCAGCGGGATTGTGCTTACCAAGCTCGATGGAACGGCTCGGGGCGGAATCGTAGTTAGCGTACAGCGTGAACTAAACGTGCCAGTCAAGCTAGTGGGGCTGGGAGAAGGGCCAGATGATTTAGCGCCTTTCGTGCCCGAGGACTTCGTAGACGCGCTGCTGAAGTAAACTAGACGGCGAAACTATCTCCAGGAGGAAACCACTTTGTTCAATAGCCTGTCTGATCGCCTAGCCGATTCCTTTAAGCGTCTGCGCTCTAAAGGCTTGCTGACCGAGGCGGACGTTGACGCTACCGTCTCCGAGATTCGGCGCGCCCTCTTAGAGGCTGACGTAGCGCTACCGGTAGTCCGCCAGTTCACCAAAACGGTGCGGCAAAAAGCCTACGGGGCAGCGCGTTCGAAAGCGCTCAATCCCGGCCAGCAGGTAGTCAAGATTGTTCACGAGGAACTGGTGGAAGTTCTGGGGGGCGAGACCCGTCAGCTCCATTATGCGAAACGCGGACCCTCCGTGTTTATGCTGGCCGGTCTACAAGGTGCCGGTAAAACCACTTTGGCGGGGAAACTCGGCAAGTGGCTGCGCGAAGAAGAAGGCAAACGCGTCCTCCTAGCTGCCTGTGACCTCCAGCGTCCCGGTGCGGTTACCCAGCTAAGTATCGTCGCCGAAAAGGCCGGAGTCGATATTCACGCTCCCGAATCCGGGGACGGACAAGGCGATCCGGTCGAGGTAGCGCGCTCAGGATTAAACCTGGCGATTACCGAAGGCTATGACGTAATCATTGTCGATACTGCGGGACGCCTGGGCGTTGACGAGGTAATGATGCGTCAGGCGCGTGATATCCGTGACGCCATTAACCCTCACGAAATCCTCTTCGTATTGGACTCAATGGTGGGGCAGGACGCGGTGCAAACCTCGATTGCCTTCCGTGACGGGGTGGGCTTTACCGGGGTAGTGCTCTCTAAACTTGATGGTGACGCTCGCGGCGGGGCGGCGCTATCGGTGCGCGGAGTAACCGGGCAACCGATTCTTTTTGCCTCTACCGGCGAAAACTTGGGTGATTTCGAGCGTTTCCATGCCGAAAGAATGGCCGGTCGTATCCTCGATATGGGCGATATGCTCACCCTGATTGAGCAAGCGCAAAAAACTTATGACCAAAAAGAGGCCGAGGCGCTGGCTCGCAAGATGCAAAAAGGCCAGTTCACCCTGACTGACTTTATGGCGCAGCTGCAACAGCTCCGCAAGATGGGTTCGATGAAGAAACTGATGGGAATGCTGCCCGGCATGAATCAGTACCGCGACCAATTGGATGCCTTCGATGAGAAAAGCATCGACCGGATCGAAGCCATCGTAAACTCTATGACCCCGGCAGAACGCGACGATTTGTCCCTGCTGAACGGTTCGCGGCGTGCCCGCATTGCGCGCGGTTCTGGCACCACGGTAACCGAGATTAACGGCCTGGTGGAGCGGTTTACGCAGGCTTCGAAAATGATGAAACGCATGTCCAATGGGGGTGGTATTCCCGGAATGCCCGCTATGCCCGGGATGCCGGGTGGGCGCGGAGGAGCTACCAAGAAGCAGCGGAAGGCAGGCAAGAAGAATCGCCGCAAGTTCGGTAACCCGGCGAAGCAAAAACAGTGGGAATCCCAGCAAGCGGCGAAAGGGGAGGCGCCGGCGCCCGCTGCCGGCAGCGCTTTCGGAATCGGTGCGACGCAACCAGCCGCCCCGGCCGCTGCTCCCACCTTGGATGACTTACCCGATGACTTGAAACGGATGTTGGGTCAGCGATGAAGTTGCTGAGCGGGAACTTTTATTACCGCGAGCAAGCTAGCAAGGCTCCCCGCTGGGTGCGCGGGCAGTTATCGATCACCGAGGACGGACACTTCGGCACTTTTCGAGAAGATTCCAGCGTTGGTGGCGACTATTTTCTACCCGGGTTTTGCGATGTGCATTGCCATATTGGGTTCGCGTCGGTAGGCCAGTTAGCTACCCCGCAAGAAGCGTTAGCGCAGGCGCAGGCGGATCGAGACTGCGGAATTTTAGCCATTCGCGACTGCGGAAACCTGGAATACGCCCCCGGGATTTTAGGGAATCCTAAGCTACCTCCAATTATTCGCTGCGGACGCCATATCGCCCGTCCAAAACGCTATATGCGTCTGCTGCCGCTAGAGGTTGAAAACCTGAGTGATTTACCGCAGGTGATGGCTGTCCAAGCGCAGCAAAGTGACGGCTGGGTAAAAATTGTGGCCGACTGGATTGACCGCTCAAATGGAGTGGAATCGGACTTAGATCCCCTGTGGCCAACCGAAATTTTGAAAGAAGGGATTGCGGCTGCCCATCAGACGGGAGCGCGGGTAACGGCGCACGCATTTTCCCATAAAGCGATCGCGGGATTGCTGGAAGCGGGGATCGACTGTATCGAACATGGCAGTGGGATCGATAGTGACCAGGCTCAAGAGTGCGCGCGCCGCGGGATTCCCGTCACCCCAACTTTGCTGCAAGTGGAGCTGTTTAACCAGTTCGCAGCGCAGGCGGGTAAGAAATATCCGGTATATGCGGCCACGATGCAGCAAATGTGGGAGCAGCGGCGCGAACATTTTGCAATGCTCCATCAAAGCGGAGTGCAATTGCTGCCCGGTACCGATTCTGGCGGGTATCAACCACATGGAGAGTTGGGGCGGGAGCTGAGGCTGTGGGAACGCGGCGGGATCGAGACCTGCGAGATTATTGATTTTGCTACCTGGCGAGCCCGCGACTATCTGGGGATTGGCGCTCTAGAGCCGGGAGCGCGCGCCGACTACCTGCGCTATTCTTCTGATCCGACTAGTGAGACGGCACGGGCAACTAAACCCGAAAAAGTGGCATTACTCGGGCAAGAGTTTTCTTCTGCAGCTGCGGTTAGATAGGACTAATAGCCCAAAAAGGGTAATAATGGAAGCTATGAGCACTTCGGGAATGAGCCTTGACCACGCATTGATGATAATTGCGGGGGAGGCCGCACAGCAGGTGGGGGTTTACCTGCGCAAAGCTTTTCGTGCCCCTCTGGAAGTGTTCTTAAAAGCTGGTATTCATGATCCGGTCACTATCCATGACCGCTACGTAGAAGCCAGGCTGCAATATCTGCTGGGCAGTTCGGTTCCCGCTTCCCGGATCTTGGGAGAGGAAACCGGTGAGCACGTCCTCGATAAAGAAAAAGTGGCTGCCGCTGGAGCAATAACGTTAGAGCAGATACAGCGCGCTAGCCTTGAACAATCGCGTCGCCAGGGGACTAAGCAGATTTTGACCGACGAATTTGCCTGGGAACAAGCCCAGCCCTCCCAGCGTCAAGAGGCAGTGGGCACCGCAGAACTCGCGCAAGCGGAAGCGACGGTAAAAAATCTGGGGTCTCGGGTGCGCTGGATAGTGGATCCCATCGATGGCACCGCCAACTTCGCCGCCGGGATACCCTATTTCAACACTTCAATCGGGGTAGAACTAGACGGGAAACCAGTGGCCGGGGTGATTTATGTACCTTATACTCGCGAGCTTTTTATCGCAGATGCGCATAAAGCAACCCTCTACGAGGGAGAGCGAGCCACCCCGATGTGCGCAAAGAGTGCCCGGGTTGAAAATGAAGGAATCATTACCGGATATTTCCCCTTCCGCGATAAAGATCCCCAGCGAGTAGAAAAATCTTGGCAATTGGCCGGCAAGCTGGCTAACGCGTACGCGACAGTACATTCTCCCGGTGCCGGAGCCTTGGATCTGGCGCATGTGGCGGCGGGACATACTGCGGTGGCTTTTGGAACTGCGATGCGTCCCTGGGATGTGGCTGCCGGGATCCATCTAGTGCGGGTAGCTGGGGGACAAGTACATACCTATGAAACTGCCCGTAACCGGGAAGATCCGGAGCATTTGCGGGGCGCCTTTGTGGCCAGTGCCCGCGATCTTGATCCCCTCACGGCTCGGGTGGCGGTAGAACAGTTCCTGTGTTCTTTTAAATGAGAAGGTCGCGGCGGCGCCGAGGATTAGGCGCGGGGGAAACAAAAACTACGGTCTTTCTAATAGGTTTTCTGCCTCCCAAATCAAAACAGGTGTGAAACTGCTCAAAGATGCCTAATCGCCGGCTTTTAAAGTGGAAACTATCAGCTAAATTCTGGCAGAATAGCTAGTTGTACCGGGCCAAGACACCCCCTCTCTGTGTGGCGGCCTTGTCTCGAGAGCTTGATCCAGGCCGAATCCCACCGGCTAGGGCGGGCACTCAACAGTCAATAGAACAGGAGAAACCACAAAAGTGGCAGTTCGTATTCGTTTAAAGCGTGTTGGTAAGATTCACTACCCGGTGTACCGGGTGGTAGTGGTGGATAGCCGCAAGAAGCGTGACGGTCGCGTAATTGAAGAGGTTGGACAGTACAACCCCAACGAAGAACCGTCCTTTATTCAGGTCAAGTCTGACCGTATTCAGTACTGGCTGGGCGTAGGGGCACAGCCCTCGGACGCAGTCCGCCGATTGCTGGTGCTCTCGGGTGATATTGCCCGTTTCAACGGTAAAGAAAACGTGGAAAGCTGGATTAAGACCAAAGAAACTCTCACCGCCGACCAGGCTCGCGAAAAGAACGTGAAGGCCGCCGCGGACGAGGCGCAAAAACGCAAAGCCAAGGTCAGCGAAGAAAAAGCTAAGGCTGAGGCAGAAGCGGCAGCTAAAGAAGCCGAGGAAGCTAAAGCACAAGAAGCGGCAGAAACCGCAGAAGCTGCTCCCGAGAGTGAGGAAGCCTAAACATGTTGGCGGATGCGCTAGAACATCTAGTTAGTGGAATTGTCGATCACCCGGACGATGTGCGGGTGGATGAACGCAATATGCGGCGCGGCAAACTGCTAGAAGTGCGGGTTAATCCGCAAGATCTCGGACGGGTAATCGGCCGGGGAGGTCGCACCGCGCGGGCACTGCGCAAAGTTATGGGCGCGCTGTCCACTCGCGGTCCGGTTCGGGTTGACGTGGTCGACACGGATCGTCGTTCGCGCCGTTAGAGACAGTTTTTAAAGGCGAGCCCCATGAAGATTCATGGGGCTCGCGCTTTATCTGCAGGTATATCCTGGGGATAAATCTGGGGGAGAAAAATGGATTTAGTAAAAGTTGGGCAGGTAGGTCCGGCGCGCGGTCTTAAAGGAGAGGTACTAGTGCGTCCCTTTACTGACTATCCCGCCGAACGTTTCCAAACGGGGGCAACTCTTACTACCGCTGCCGGGGAAGAATGGACGGTGGCTTCCTATCGGGAAATAAAAAATCGCTGCTGCCTAACTTTTTCCCATATCACTACCCGGGAGGGCGCCGAGGATATTAGAGGTACCGAATTGTTCGCCCCCGAAATCTCTCGCGAAGGGGAATACTCACCGGGGCAGCTAGCAGGGTTTTCAGTAATCAGTGCCGAGGGCGAAACCTTGGGGGAGTGCACCGGGCTGGAAATCGGGGGATTCCAAGATCGCCTGCAGGTAAGTACTGCCGCCGGCCAGACAGTGGAAGTGCCCTTTGTGAAAGCCTTAGTGACCGGAATTGACCTGGAAAATCGGGTAATTACCGTGGATGCCCCCGCGGGACTGTTTTAAGGCAGCGGAAAGGCGCCCAGATGCGGATAGACATTATTTCGATTTTTCCCCAGTTCTTTGATTGCTTAGATGTTTCCCTCATGGGCAAAGCCCGCTCTAGCGGGATTTTGCAAACCCACCTTTGGGACTTGCGAGACTGGACCGAAGACGTACATCGCAGCGTGGACCGCGCCCCCGCGGGCGGGGGCGCGGGGATGGTAATGAAACCCGATGTGTGGGGCAAAGCCATTGACCAAGTAATTGACCAGGCAGGTGCCGCTAAAACGGTGTTGGCGATTCCTACTCCTGCGGGAATTCCGCTCACCCAACGGCAGGTGCGGGACTTGGCAGCAAACACCGAGCATCTGGTGGTGGCCTGCGGGCGTTATGAAGGTATCGACCAGCGAGTCAGCCAGTACTATCAGCAGTTGCCGGGCGTAAAAGTGCTACCTTTTTCTCTGGGTGACTATGTGCTAAACGGCGGGGAAGTAGCCGCCGTTGCCCTGGTAGAAGCCACCTGCCGCCTACTAGATGGCTTTGTGGGTAACCCCAGTTCCTTGGTGGAAGAATCCTATGAACTGTCGGGCTTGTTAGAGTATCCTGCCTATACGCAGCCGGCTACTTGGCGCGGCCTGGATATTCCTGCGGTTTTGCTTAGCGGGGATCACCAGAAAGTTAAAAATTGGCGCCGTCAACAGTCCCTAATGTTAACTGCCCAGCGGCGTCCCGATTTAATCTGGGAGTTAACTCCCGACGCCCTCGAAAAATCTGATCGCGAAATCCTGGCTGCTCAGGGATTCCTGCCTGCCCCCTATCTCAAGCGGGTACGGTTTCGCCGGGCGCAGCCGGGAGAGGCGGCTACCTGTTCAGCTATAGCTTCCCGCTTATTCCCGCAGGCTTGCCCGGATTATTTACCCGCAGATGCCATTAGCCGCTTTGTAGAAGAAGAACTAAGTGAGCCGGCTTTTAAAGCCTATCTAGCTGATCCGGGAACGGTGATTATCTTGGCGGAAGTGGCTCTCTCTCGCGCGCAAGAGGAAACCCCTTGGGAAGCTGCCGGCTACACCCTAACCCAGGTGGGAGACCCCGGCTTTGTGCCGCCGGAAGAAAACCTGGTGAAAGCAGTAGGTGACAACTGTGCCTACCTGTCTAAATGCTATCTGGATCAGCGTTGGCACAGCTCGGGGCTGGCAGGCGCGATGCTCGAAGTAACCCATGCGCATCTACAAACACACTTCCCGCATTTAACCAAGATTGGGTTAGGGACTAACCAGTCAAACCGGCGGGCCTTAAAGTTTTACCGCCACCACGGATACCGCAAATGCGGGCGCCGCACCTTCCTAGTGGGAGGAATCGAAAACCGAGATGTGATAGCGGTTAGGGATTTCACAACCCGCAAAGTTCCGTCTTGGGCGCAAAACGTGGCACAATAAGCAAGGTTGCATAAGTAGGCTGCGAAACCTGCCGCAGGGGGCCGCAAATGCCGCTTAGCAATGCTAGATACGCCGGCTAGACCGGCCCGATAGCTGACGTTACCTGCGGAACGAAAGCAATATGAGGAAACTACATTGAATATCATCGATGAGATTAACCAGAAGAGCCAGCGCTCGGATCTACCTGATTTCCGCGCCGGAGACACCGTAAAAGTAAACGTACGGGTCACCGAAGGTGGAAACACTCGTATCCAGGTATTCCAGGGGGTCGTAATCGCCCGCCACGGTAAGAAACAGCCGAACGCTACTTTCACCGTGCGGAAAGTTAGCTTCGGGATCGGGGTAGAACGTACCTTCCCGGTAAACTCGCCGACTATCGAATCTTTAGAGGTAGTAACCCGCGGCGATGTGCGTCGCGCTAAACTCTACTACCTGCGTGAACGTCACGGAAAAGCGGCTCGCATTAAGGAGGGTCGCGGCTCCTAATCACACTAATTAGCAAAACAAAAGCGGCCGCGGATCGGACTGGGAGGAAAACAAGTGGAGCGGAGTTGAATGGAATGAAAAAGAGG
>NZ_CABTZZ010000007.1 GCF_902489465.1 uncultured Varibaculum sp.
CCTGCAGGAGATTTTGGGATCTCAAATCTACTACGAGTGCTGTGGTAAAGTAGAAGGTACAGAAGGTGGGAACGAGGTCTCCCATCATGTCTTAGAGGGAGTCTAGCGGACGCAAGCGCTGCTAGGCTCTCTTCTCATTTCTTTTCCGGTCTACGGGTCATTACCGCGCTAACCTGGGAGATACCCGTTAGCCAATCTGCCACCACAGGGTTGATAGAAGCAACAAGATCGAAAGCTTCTTGAATCTGGGTTTTCACGTCCACGTTTAGCAATGGTTCGACATGGGATACCCGATTTCGTAGCCGATGCAGATGAGCTACCCGCCAAAATGTTACTTCTCCGTTTACATCTTCTATGTGCGGGAACGCGTAGCGTAATGCCTCGTTCCATAATCGTGCCCGGTTAATATTAGCGCGAAGCCTGGGATTAGCCCCTGGTAAATGGTTCGGAAGCAGGTCTCGCCACATACCAAACATGATCTGAGCTAGCACATCATTATGGGTAACTTCTTGACCATAACGGTGATGATCCATAGGTCTACTCGCGGCTTGGGCTTTAGCTCTTCGTAGCGCATCTTTACGCTTAGCAGCACTGAGAGATCGCAAAGGCGCGGCAGGTTCTTGTAGCAGCCAACTGTCTATTCCTGGAATTTGCTCCTGATTCCAGGCTTGTAGCTGTTGGTCAATAGCGTTACGCAAAACAACTTCTGTGTTTCCGAGGACGGTTTGCACGGCTGCAGTTAATTCACCATGCCATCGGTACAGGTTTAGAGCCGCCTTGCGATTACCGTTACAGCGCTTCAGGTAAGGATACATGCGGGCAGCAGAAAGCGCCTCGATAACCATTTGGCGCCAATCATCCATGTCTCCGATTATCTCATGAGCCAACACATGTTGGAATGAGGTGAACACACTATGGCTGCTTCATCTCTGGTTTGAAGATTGTCCCAGAGGGCGGGCGGAAGTTTAAGTGAATCGCCCAAGTGGATATTAAGACGTCGGATTTGATAACCAACGCTTGTGCGTAATAAATGCTTTTGAACAGGTAATTTAACCTTTCGCAGGTGGGCTCAGGCAGTCTTATGCCTTGTTTCTCCCCATTGGGACGCGGTTCTCTTATTTGATTCTTAGCACCCTTCACGACGCAGGGGGTGCGATTATTACCTTGCGTTAGCGGGTTTAATTCGTGGGGGTTTCGTCCAGTTCTGGCAAAGATTGAAGAATATGAATCGTCTCTATACCTCCTTGGTTCATCACTTCCAGGATTATGTCGGTAAGGATTTCGTGTTCTTCTTTACTTGTTGAGCCTGCTTGAATTGTGTAACTGACAGTTCTGAAGTGTTTGATCGGCGTTGATTCTTCTCTAGGTCGAAGCAAGCTACCAGTCCAGCTACCTTCCTTCTTTCGTATAATTATGGGATTATTCTTGTGCGCAACTATGCGCACTTGCAGTTGTGAGTCGGATGCTGAATTCAGAGATCTCTCTAGTTGAGTTGCGAAATTGAATGCTTCAATTATGGCGTATTCAAGTTCATTTTGGGTTGCTTCATCTGGAAGGTTGGTGTACCACGTATCTTCCAGATACTGCGGTTTTGGGGGATTTACCGCTAGTTGTATGGCCACGGCGATTGTTCCGTCAAAGTCCACTTCGATAAACGAATGAAAACGTATACTCGTTTGTTTACCGGTGTACCGTCGATCACCTATTTTTAGTGGAGTTTGAATGTTATACAGGAAAGAGAAGCCGCGACCGATAGAGAACTTGGCTAGATCAATATTTTTCACTGCCTCCCCGAGGTAGTTCTTATCTAGTTTTCCTGTAAGTGGTTCCTGCGGGCTGAGAAGCAGCACAAGTGCTATTCCGGGGAATTCTTCTGCCGCTTTTGCAGTTAAATCGTCAAGGCGTTTATTTATCTGCTCTTCCGAGTGGTTGGCAAGGTTAAAGCTTTCACGGTAGAAAGATCTCAAGGATCTTTCATCGAGCCATACAGTGCTTGGTCCTTTTCTCATCGGTACTTGAAAGGCTCGTGTGTCTTTTGAATCCCCAATTTTCATCAAGTGGGGCTTGTCTGCAGAATCTGGAACACGAATGGCTACTAGATTCTTATCTCGGGATGCATCTTGATAGACGCGAATATTAATCGCTACCGGCGGGTCGATACGGTTTTCTAGCATTTGGTGAATGTCAGTCTCGGTTGTTATCTCAATGTCTACCCCTACGACTTCTGCGGCAGCACTGTCTTTTTCTGCTATACCGCAGACGATCCAACCGCCACCACTATTAGCCATAGCGCAAACATCTTTCACGAGCTCCTTCTTATCCTTTTCATTTTTGGGATGGTAGAGCTTTTGTTTGAAGTCCAGATCAGCCTGTTCCCTAACTCTCTTTGAAACCAGAGAGCTAAGGATATCAAAGGTTAAAGACGTGCGTGCTGGAATTCCAAGTTCACGGTGTAATGCCGAGGTCGCCATGTGTACTCCCCTACTTGCCCTCTTTAATGAAAATAAGTATTAGGCAACGAAAATGCTTCTGGAACGTTGTATTTAATTTCGTTTGCTTCCTTTCGAACATTGATATTCACACTTTCAAGCAAACAAGGATTTAGATAGGGCGTTGCTTCACGAACAACTAGAGCCTTTGGGGTATTAGTTCGTATGTAAGTAGCGCTTTCGCGCGTGAATCCGAGACGTTGAAGCAGAATAGTTTCACGTTTCATAGTTCCGTATTCAACGTATTCATACCAGTCATTTTCAAATTGCTCGATTTCATGAACCCGCTTGTATTCATTTGAGAATTTTAGGAAATAGTTTGACAAGCTAAAAAGGATCACATTTTCGATTACTGCTAGTACTTCACTAATAACAATGTTTCGATGTTGGAGTGAATTCTCGTATGGAACTTTCCCTTGCCCTTTGATGTAGAGGGTGCCTTGTTGTTGGCGATGTTGGAGAGAGCGAGCCATCATTGATCGTAGCCCGTGTCCTTCCATCCACTGTTCTAAGAGCACTGTGTACCAACGCAGCATCGTTAGGTCATTACTTCCATCGGCTGTTTTTCCCAAAGTTTCGGGGTCATATATCCGCCATTTGAAGATGGAAGCAAGTCTTTGCAGGAAGGAGAAAGTAGAGTCGTAGTCTAACTTTCCGTTAGGCATTGGCTTGGGATATTTAAGTCCAGCTTTTATGGCTTCGGTTAGCGACTCTGCCTGGTCAACAGAAACATTGATATCGTCGTCTTGTTCTCCTGGACGATGCGCAAATGCTCCGCGTATCTGGGTTAGCGTTTCGTTGTCTAAGAAGCTGGAGAATTCTTGTCGCACGAGACTTTGCCGATTAGCAGTGATGTCGCGTAACAGTATTAACCCGAAGCGGCGCTTCATATAGTAAAGCTCGTAGCTCTCCTTCCCCTTGGTGAACTCGATGTTGCCTTCACGGAGATCATTGATGATGTCCTGCTTCATTTTCTTACTTATGACCTGTGAGTCGGTTTCAACGGAGAGTTTTTGCTCAGGTATTTCAGTTTTGAGGAGGGATTTTGCATTTTGCTCTGTCGCTAGTTTGTCGCCGACAACAATGAAGACATTGCCGTAGAGGTTAAATTCGATGCGTCCGACACGACCTACAAGGTTTGTAAAATCGACTGGGTTCATTCCTGAGCGACCGATTTTGGTCGAGGCAATTATTAAATTATCCGCAGGTAGATTAACACCTTCAAGGAGCGTGTTGGTGCAGACCAATGTTGAGATTTTTCCTTCACGGAACAAATTCTCGATACGTTCTCGGATTGCAGGTGGAAGGTAACCAATATGGTAACCCACCCCTTTGCGAATCAGATCGCTGAGGTAATAATCCTCATGTACGTCACGCTCGATATCTTTCGCGAGTGCTTCTAAAGCTTGATCCTGTAGATTCTCCATGCCCTCGGCGTATCGCCGCGCGGCTTCGACAGCTCGTTGACGGGCGCCATAAAAGATGATGGTCTGTCCGGAGTTATTTTGTGTTTGTGATTGATCGCTGACAAACCTGGCGATGTCTTCTGCGGTTGCGACGTCGTTTTCTAACGTGACAAGATGCGTGAATTCCTGAGTGTAGTCGTTGTAGCTTGAGATGGTTTTATCATAGAGATTTATTAGGTATTTGAACTGTGCTACGGGTGAATACTGGGTTGTAACAGCTTGTTCTTTATTTTTATCGGGATCGGGGGCAACGAGCCGGAGGAATGTCTCTGGGTTAGGGATGTTCGGTGAAGCGAATATGAAACGTGGAGGACGGGGGCGTTGTTGGAGAATGGTGGCCGTTTGATAGTAGAACGGTGCTCTAGAATTTTTTCCTGATATCTTATGTGATTCGTCGAAGAATACGTAATCGAACTGTATGTCGGGCTTGCTGATGAGTAGGTATAGGAGCCGTTCTGGGGTGAGGACAAAGATGAAATTGTGTTGCCCTTCTAGGACTATGTCTCCTACGGCGCTCACTATACGATAGTCGAATCTCTCGAGGTCTTCTTCAAGCTCGTCGATGAGCTTTGAACGTGTCTCGTTAATGAGTGCTTTGGTGGGCACGATGATGGCAAAATTATCGTGTGAGCCCGATCGAACCTGATTGATTATGAAGGTTCGCATGATAAAGGATTTTCCCAGGGACGTGGGTGCCGAAAATGAGAAACGCTTATCGGTAAGTCGGTCATAAATTTGTTTTTGCGGAGCGAAGAATCGCATATCTTCTACACCGGGTATGCTCAAGTATTCAGCTTGATAGGCGTTAAATGCTGCGTCAAGAATACCGGCATTGCTCGTGACGGAGAGTTTGCGTAGCCCTGGATAGTTCCCAAGCGTAGTAAAAATGGCGGGCACGTACGCGCGAACGTGAGGATTATCTGGGTACAAGATGTTACACAGCAAAGCTATTTCTTGTGCCCAAACCCGGTGTCGATCCCGTTTAGTGGGGTGCGTTGATTTCGATAATAAGTCGGCGAAACGTAGAGCTGCTTCTACATCTACGTCATATTGTTCACGGTAAGTGAGCTGGAATCTGTGCAATCCATAGTTATAAAGCAGATTTGCGTATAGCTGATTGAGGAAAGCGTTCTCGTCTATGTCGTTAAAAACAAGTTCACCGACGTTTACCTGGTCGCTAGACATGTCCATCCCCTGTTCCGTTAACCATCCCATCCATGATGGTGGTTGCGTCGGTATCTACGTTGTCTAGGGGTAATAAATATATGTAGAAGGCGTAAGAATCTAGATTGAGTTGATTGATTTTATCGGCAATGTATTGGGCGTGAGCCGCGATATCAATCTTCATCTTATGAGCAAGCTGTGCACGGTACTGGTCATTACTGTAATTTTTCGGATCGAGACCCAGGTTATAGCAAAGAAAAATTGAAAACGCCATGTCGAATTTAGGTACACCACCCGGCCGGGGTACCAGTAAATCTTTTACCTGTTGTGCGGTTTGTGGATCTAGCGTTTTAGTGAACACGGTTTGCTCGGCAAGTTGAACTTCAACTTGCCGGTTCTTTTCTATATCGCTAACTCTCTCGAAGGCCGCATCGATAGCATCATTCATATTGCCGATTACGCTTGATGTGCCAAAAACAATGCTGGTAGTTAGACGCTGCCCGTCTGGTTGGAGCAGATGGATAGCATCACAACGGCTACGAGTCTGCCCTATCGCTCGGTTAAGCTCAATCTTGCTCAATACCTTGGGAGCTTTGAGGATCTGTTCGAGTAAGGCATATAACAGGATTTCCCCAAGCCCCACTCCCCCTCGTTGAGATCTCATACGGTTGACGGCATCAAGGGCAATGTCCTCGACAGCATCGTTTATCTTATAGTCTTCAATCTCGGCCCTGGAAAACACATAACGCCCAACATTTCTTTTCAGGAATTTCATCATCCCCGCGTAGTCGAAGCGATTATTTTGTACAGCTAGATGAAATAAACGCAGTTGTTCATCATTTCGAAGACCCAACGTTTTCTGATGCTGTACTTCAGTGAAGGTACTTGAAAAGGTATCTCCACGCAGCGTTGCGGATATCGTTGCGTCTACCATTTCACCCACCTTCACTCATCACGCTTTTTTGCCTAGAGCTGTTCCAGAATACGGAAGAAATCAGAACTGCTGTATGCCCCCTCCGGCAGCTTGACCCCGTCTTTAAACACCATGTAGTAGCGATACGTGTCACCGGCCATGTCTGCCCAGGTTCTTCCGAGCCGGCGTTTACGTTGCGAATCCGGGTTGTCGAGCTGTGCCCCTTTGGGCTCGACCATGACAATAACCCCGTTATTGGTCATAACGATGAAGTCGGGGTAATGATTGATCGGACCGTTGATGCAAAAGCCTCTACGCTCGATATTGCGGTGCCACCATCTAATGTTGTCCATGGACGAGAACCTTGAGGCGAACTCGGTCTCGTAATCATTCATCTGGTCTTCAGCTTGATATAAAGAGCCACCGATTAAAGTGGTCGAATGAACCGGCTGAATCACTGTTGGCAGCTGATAGTTGTATTGGATGTCGATATGGCGGGTTTCAACATCCTCATAAAACTTCTTCGCCTTATGATCAGTAAGCAGGCCGTCTATTTTAGTCTTGATCTTCGCGGCAACAGCATGCGGATGTTCCTGAAATGTCATTAAATCTTCAGCGTTGAAATTCTCAGCGATGCGTTTAATATAATCGCGAAGTTCTCCATCCTGGATAGAGTTAATGGGCTTTAGTCGCTGATAAATCATCTCTGCGGCGTTACGTTTCTGGGATTCCACAGAGAGCCTGCCGAAGTGTTCTCGCATAATCTTCTGATCATTGGCGCTCATCCTGAAAGCACGCGGAATATCAGTTTTATTCGTCACATCGATCCGGTACATCTGCTCATCGGCAGTCGTTAGATCCAACTGTGTGTCCTTATCGCGCAGCGTAAAATCAGCTGCTAACGCCTCATTCTTTAACAGATCAGCACCATCATCGGTAGCGGGAAATAGAACCGAGGGTGGAGTCTTGATGAAGAACTGAGGCAACCGAAGATTAGAAACTTCCGTCACAAAATCAGCAAACATTTCTGTGGTATCCACGGTATCCTCCAAATCTGCTGGCACGAAACCGTCCCCAAGCTGCGCTGCCTCTTCAGCTTCTTGCTCATAGTCGCTACCTTGCTGAGCGGCTTGGGTGAGCATATTGTCCAGGCTCGGACTTGCTGAAGCCTCTCCTTCATTTGTGCTTTCGGTTCTGCGCTGTTCTAAGTCTGCGGCCACCTCGCTTGCCTCGAATTCCAAGAACTCCTCGGTATCCGCATTTTTCGATTTCTCTTCAGAACCACTCGACATGACAGGTAATGATTCTGGCGTGCTGTTGATATCGATTGTTGTTTGGTCAGCTGCGCGGAAATCACGCTTGCTGAAACCAGCACTATTAAGCCCAGCAATGATTTGATTCAAAGTAGCATTGAAATCATTCGATGAGGTCAACACGTAACTCATGTTCAATAACTGATTTCGCTGACGGATCGCGTGCGGCTGACGGAGCACGCGGCCAAGAATCTGTTCCACATCAACCTGGCTAGTTTTGTTTGCTAAAGACGCCAAAATGTAGGCAAATGGACAATCCCAGCCTTCTTTAAGAGCATTCACAGTGATGATGAACCGGATCGGACACTCTTTGCTGAGAAGATCAACGCCTTTGAGTTCATTAATGCTTGCGGTTTTGATTGCGATCTGTTCTTCAGGGATACCAGCGGCAACCAGTTTTTCACGTAACCGTTCAAAAGATGTCGCGTCCTCACCAGTTTTAGGTTGAGCCTGGAACAACACAATCGGGCGAATATAACGCCCACCTTGATCCATCTGTAAATCGGCAGCAGCTTCTAGGGATTGCCGCAAGTCAATAGCATCGGTGATTACCTCGGTCTGAGAAGACCGGTTGTAAGCAACCACGGGGAGTTTCACCATGTTCTCGTTCTTCAACGCGAGTGCATCAACATAAGAGATAACATTCGCTTGCTTTCTTGGAGTAGCAGTCAGATCAACAATGAAAGCTGGGTTGAAATTAACCAGCATCTCTTGGCTCAAACTACTCGTAGCATGATGGGACTCATCTACAATCACCACAGGATTAAGCTGATTAATCACCTGGAAGAGTGCAGTCTCATCAGCATTTTCAATCGGCTGATCCGGGGTACCAAACGCGCTTGCAAACGAGGTTAGATTGCCGTTAGCTTGATAGGCCTTCCGACCCTCCTTACTACGGGTACGGAAAGAATCATAAGACAGCACCATCACCGATAACTGCTCAGCAACCGTAGCTGGTGAAAAATTCTGCCCAGCCAAGAGCTCCTCTTTCGAATACACCTCAACCCGGCCTGCAAAATCCATATTCAACCGTTGCCGATACGGATGAGAGGTATCCTTCAATGCGCCCAAAGTTTGCGTCAAAATAGACTCCGAGGGTACCAGCCAAACCACAGCCTTCTGGCGAGTAGGCGGCAACGCATCAAAAATCGGCTTCACCGAGGCACAAGCCAAGAACGTCTTCCCACCACCGGTAGGAACCTTGTAGCAAACATGCGGGACACCATCAACAACATTTTGATACCCCAAAATACCGCCCGCACCCACAGCAATCTGCTTTGACTGCCAGTAAGCAGCAAACGCCTCCGAAATAGTAGATTGCTGGTCAAGCTGAGAAAGAAAATCCTCCAGGTCAGCAATCACCCGTTTTTGATACTTCTTTAGCTCCATTTCCGTTACCTCCTTAAAGACGGGTGATATCCCGAGGAATCTTCTTAAACGTAATATTCAGCGCGCGTAACTCATCATCAGAAAGAACGCACGTGTCGGCATAGATAACATAGGAACCAGCACCACACTCGTCAGGAATCTGACTCAAAGTTTCCCGGTCTAGTACCGTTGCTCGATCCGGTTCGAAAACGAAAATGTAACTCGTGTCGTTATGCACACCCAAAAAATACGGATACCCATCAACAGATGCAGATTCATAAGGTGTCCGAGTCTCGGTAAACCACACGTACTCACGAACCCTCTCCACCGGAACTACAGGGTTCAAATTCCCATCAACAAACAAAGGATCACCAAGCTCAAAAAATGACATTGTTTCCACGGCATTGTCTATCTGTGAGGGTCTCTGTCTAATGATGTTCTTGATGCGCTGCGCAGTAAGCCCATCTGCATAGTCTCCGAGTTCTACGAGAATGAACTTTCGCGACCCATTATCTCGTCGATTGAGATTAAGCACGGCATGCCCCGTAGTTCCAGATCCCGCAAAAGAATCAAGCACAAGTCCGTTGCAGGGCGTGTAAAGCGACAAGAGATATTCGACTAGTTCAACCGGTTTTGGGTAATCAAAATTTAATCCCATTGCCTCGAGTGTGTATTTATTTGTTTCAGTTGTCCCCATATTGCGAAGCACGGACTGTACATAGTGGCTTTGCCTACCCTCTTTTCGATAGTAGACAGCACCGCTCTTAGTTACATAGAAGTAGTAACTCTCTTCACCTTCTTTCACAGGCTCACAGCCATTATCTAGAAACCTGCGGAGTTTCTTGGCGTTCATCCAACCGGAAAACACTCGGCATGGAGCACAAAGCCTTCCATCTCGAATATGAAGGTCGTCGAGACGAAGAGGATAGTTAACTGGAAACTGCTTGCTTAGAGTTCTAGATATATAGCCCTCCCCTTCAGCTAATACGATAAATTTATCAGCGAAATCGTGATGAGAAAGATCAAGAGTCCCCTCCGAGCTAGGGAATCCTGTCGGAAGTTCGATAATTGACGGAGGATTTTTAAAGCCGTTCTTGATCGCAGAATTCTCAACGAAATTTCGCCTAATTTTGGAATCTTCAGGGATATTTGGATCGACAACTGCATTAATACGAGACAAATTTCTGTTACGTGAATACCCGAGGATGTATTCATGGGTGCCGATGATGTCGGCTTGATTATCAGTGTTCCCAGACGACTCCCAGACGACTCCCAGACAAAAGTGACAAGATGATTACTCCGTCCAAATACCTCATCGCAAATACATCTTAGGGAAGCTTCTTCATGGTCATCAATGGAAATAAAAATAACGCCAGTTGGCGCCAAGAGCTGTTGAAGTAAGCGCAGTCTCGGGTACATCATGCATAACCATTTGTCATGACGGGATAGGTCTTCACCTTCTTTGCCTACTACCTCTCCAAGCCACTTCTTGATTTGTGGATCATTGACTGCGTCGTTGTAAACCCATCCTTCATTACCTGTGTTATATGGGGGATCAATATAAATACAGTCAACCTTTCCCCCGTATTTCGGTAGTAGCGCTTTGAGAGCTTGCAGGTTGTCGCCGTGGATGATTATGTTCTCTGAGCCATTATCCACGTCATGTTGCCCGGTCTCGTCGAATGAGTATTGTCGGTCCAGCACACGGTAGGGCACGTCGAGGTGGTGGGTGATGACTTTGTTTTTGCCCACCCAGTTCAGTTCTGGCATTGTGTGCCTCCGTTCGTTTCTTCAGTACTATTTTCGGTTCTACTCTTTTGGTCGGCTGCTTCGCCGGATCGAACCCACTCATCTATCTCAGAAAGTTTAAATTTCCATTGTCTACCTATTTTATAGGCGGGTAAATCCCGTTTATGGATCCAGCTGGTCACCGTTTCTCTACGCACCCCGAGATGTTTTTGAGCGGTTTTCATGGTGACCCATCTTTCAGAGCTTGGCTCGGTCATTTTTTACCTCCGGAATGGGGAAAGGTAACGTCTGCGGCGACATTAAACTGTGTATTTCGACCTGGGAAACAGTTTTCTCCGTTTTCGTTTTGCAGCTCCCACTGGCTTGTCACTCGCCCTTCGTAACCTTGGACTTTGAGGACGCATTGAACCTTGATTCGATTGTTTCCGGGGTGAGTATCTGGGATGACGATACGGTCTAGATTAATCGGACGAATGTATGAATCATGTGGGTTGATGCATACTAAGGTTCTCCCAATCCAGGGAATTTCGCCGATGTTCTGAAATACCCACTGATGAGTGAATTCTTGCCAAAAGCCGACACTGTGCTCTTGTAGCGCCGGGGGATTTAAGACATCCACTTTATCTCCTGAATAAAGAGGAGCAGGAAGTTGGTCGGCAGTCTTGAGTTCCTCTCCTTTAAGTCTTAGCAGATATGAACGCTCTAGAACATCACAGTTTTCGGGGTCGTGAATGATTGCCTCAAACCAGTCGGTACTAGCACGCAAAAACGGCTGTGGATCCACTGCACGGGATGATGGTAAGCCCGCATTTCTCGCAACGAGCGCGCAACGGTCTTTGAGAGTGCCGTGTTGTCTGGGCTTCGGTTTGCAGTAGTCGTACAGAAAACTGTAAAGCCCTTCTTTATCAATCGGTTCAGGAAAGGAATCTCGCATCGGTTCCGACAGTTGTTGATCTCCACGGAACAAAGCCGTCCAGTAGTTAACGCCTATAGGGTACTCACAGCCCGCTGCTTCAAAAGCTGCCCGCGCGAATTTAGCCTGACTAGTTATCGGAGTCTTCCTGGGTGGATAAAAGGCATTACAGAAGTCGCTAACCGCCACTTTCCACCCCTTTTCGTCTTTTCTAGAAGAACTTCTAGAAAAAATAGAAGTTCTGACCCCGGTTCTGCCAACCATCTAGGAATCCTGCTTGGTTTCATTTGATGTGTGAGCAAAAAGCGTAGCTACCGAAAATCCCTTTATGGCGATTATCTCACAACAAGCTAGTGCTAACGCTCACCAACACACACCAGATCCGTGGATAAACGGTTTGAACGATAAGGAGGTGATCTGGGTGGCTAGAAAGAATACACGTCAGACGTCGAAGAAGGTTGCGTCTAAGGCAAGCAAGATTCTCAGCGATGGCCGTTACGGCAAGGCCGCGAAGAGTGTTGCTGGTTCAGCTCTTTCGCAGACTAAACCTGGCAACTCAAAAAAGTAGCAATCTGACCGTCCAGTTTTGGGGTTTCCCATGACTTACAAGTGAGGGGTGGTTGCTGCTGGTGGCCAACGGCGCATCTTCCCCCTCAAGCTCGAAGTTTTAGCTTCGAGGGTCTGCCTGGCGGGCAAGCACCTCCACAGCGTACGTGGTTGTGGTTGTAGACAAACAAGTTCACTAATGAGACCTGCTCTGGGAGCGCTCGGCGGGTCACCCTCAACATGTCTTCGGGCAAGCGAGGGTGGCTCGCCTTTGTCGTTTCCTTAGTGGCCTTCACTAGTGATCTGAGCATTCTGAAGAAAACCAAGGACTACTCCCCAGTACTACGTGACCGGCAACCACGAACCCATCGTCGATCCAAAAGTCTGGGACCAGTTTCAATACGAACTCGCCACCCGCCACGCGGCCAACACCGCCAAAATCGGACTATTTTCTAGCCGCCTAAAATGTGCAGATTGCGGATCCTGGTACGGACCCAAAACCTGGGCATCCAACACTAAATACAAACACACGATCTGGCGATGCAACCACAAATACGACCATCCCCGTCCCTGCCAGACCGCTACCTTGCGTGATGAGCAAATACAGACCGCGTTCCTTTCCGCACTGGGCCAGCTCGCTAAAAACTATCGCGGGAAAGAAAACCTACCACAAGCCATCACCGAAATGTTTAATACTGACCAGCTCGAGGCAGAATCCAGCCACCTAGATGACAAGATCTGCGTTCTCGCCAACCAGATCGAGGAGCTGATCGCTGAGAATCAACGCCTAGCGCAAGACCAAGAACAATACCTCGCCAAATACACCCAACTAGACGCGAAATACCAGAAAACACTCGCAGAAAAACACGCCGTTAACGCACAGACAGCGGCTAAAAACGCCAAAGCCACCGCGATCAAAACCACCTACTCCCAGCTAGCCGGCAAACCCATCGAACACTTCCAGCCCTGTTAATGGAACGCCCTGATCGACCACGCCATCATCGGCGCAAACCAGATCCGGTTCATCTTTAGAACCGGAAAAGAAATTAGTATGCCGCGCTAATAAGGTTTTTATCTCTTAAATATTTCGCGTAACTATAGCCCTCTGATAAAAAGAGGGAAATTTTTAGTCAGCTAGCCGATTGAAAAATTCTTCTTCGCTGATAACTTCAATAGGCGAGCCTTTCTCACGCATTTGTGAAGCTTTGAGCAGCTTCCGAGATGCTGAAGATCCTTCAACCCACGAACGGGGATTTGGGATACCCACTACCAGCACAGTAGTTTTCTTCGTTAGGCTCTTGTCTGCCACACCACCTATAGCACTCACGAGCTGTTGCGCAGCTGCGCGTTGACCATGCTTTAAAGTACCGGTAAAAACCACGTGTTCACCTTCGAGAGCTCTAGATTTTCCGTACCTTTCAATAAGTTGATCTACCCCCAACTGATCAGCTAGTATTCCAGAACGTTCAGACTTGGTCTTGGATTTAGTATTGAATTTATTTCCAGTTGGCGGACACAATTCTTCAAGTTTCTCGAAACCAAACTCTTGCACCATCCTGGCAAAAATCATTCCCGCAGCCTTAGCATCAGCGGCAGCCTGATGATGCTCGAAAACCCCGTCGGGGAAAAAGTAATAAAAAACCTCATCCAGTGATTTGCGTTCCAATTTTCCGGCTAGAATTTTTCTCGCTAACCGCACGGTGCAAAACCGCCTGTTAGGAATTGCCTCAGTGTTATACAAATCCGCTAGATCTGAAAGCACATAACCGTCGAAAGCCATATTATGCGCAACGATTGGCCGATCCCCGATGAAAGACGCTACTCGATCGGCTATCTGCGACCACTGCGGCGCATCCGCAACATCGTCCGCAGTGATGCCATGAACCCACACGTTAACAGGGTTAAAATAATCCACATCTGGATGCGGATGTAGTAGCTGATAGTAACTATCAGCAAGCTGTCCATCATTATCAAAGAGAGCCAAGCCTACCGCACAGGCAGAACGACGCTGTTCATTAGCTGTCTCGAAATCAATAGCAACGAATTCACCCATAGATACCCTCCACTACATCAACATCTTATTCTCCGTTAGCGAGTTAAACCCCAAAACCATATCCGAACAGGGAAGACAAGATACTAGGTAACGCAAGACCCAAACCCGCTAACGCAAGCGATTTTTCACACCCCCCTAAGCGATACTCGCTAACGCAAGAGGGTACTTATCAAATCCGACGTCTAAGTGGAGCGAGTGACGGGAATCGAACCCGCATGACCAGCTTGGAAGGCTGGGGCTCTACCATTGAGCTACACTCGCAACTGACTTTCGCTTCAAGTTAACGGAAGCCGCGAAAAACAGTGTAACCTATAGAAGGTCAGAAAATAAAACTGACGGGGCGTGGCGCAGCTTGGTAGCGCACCTGCTTTGGGAGCAGGGAGTCGCAGGTTCAAATCCTGTCGCCCCGACCATGTGTGATGTCCCGCGACATATGTCCGCATAGGTCGCGGGATTTTCTTCTTTCTAGCATGGTCTTTGGCTGCATAGTCTGCCTGTACGCACGGGAAAGAGGTTTTTCCTCTCGCCCAAAGTTCGGAAAATACTTGCGTATTTCCCAAACTTTATGCCCACCGCACCCACTCGGATAAAACCTCTTCCCCGCGCTTTTCATGCCCAATCCGTGTGGGAATAACATTTTTCCACCTTAATAACGATCAGTAAAGCGGGGCGAAACGAAAGAAAACTCCCTACCTTTGGGCAGGAGGAAAAACCAACGCCCCTGCTTGAACTCCAGGTATGGCGAATATGGTGCCCGCCACCTAAAAACCACAAAAGAAATCTGTATTAAGCGCTTGACACAATACCTCCAACAGAGTTACTGTATTACTACACTAATACAGTGATGAAAGGAGGAACCCTTGGAGCTAAACTCAGCGATTCCTATTTGGAGTCAACTGCGCGATGAGTTTTCTCGTCGGATAACTTCTGGAAGCTGGCCACCAGGGAGCAAGATCCCCAGCGTGCGCGACCTCGCGCAAATGGTAGGCGCCAACCCGAATACGGTGCAACGCGCCCTATCGGAACTAGAACGCGAAGGGCTGGCAGTATCAGAGCGCACCGCCGGACGGTTCGTAACCCAAGACCAGGACAAGATCTGGCTGACTCGCCAAAAAATATTCCTAGAACACACCGACCAGTATGCCGCCACCATGAAAAAAGCTGGCGCTACCCTACCCCAAACACTTGACCTTGTAGAAAAACAATGGAAGAAGGGAAAATCTCATGACTGCTAATCAGTTTAACCAGTTCCCAACGCCTCCGGCTTCTAGCCTCGGTGCAAACCCCGAACCATCGATAACGCCCAGCCCGGCAAATGAACACCTCGGTGCGCAGACGACTGCTCCCGCTATTGAAATAAAAGGAGTATCGAAGTTCTACGGGTCTCAGATCGGACTAGTTAACGCCAACCTAACCTTGCCCAGTGGCGGCATAGTCGGCCTCATGGGGCCGAACGGGTGTGGAAAAACTACCCTAATGAAAATCTTGGCTGGGGTAATGCAGGATTACGAGGGCGAGGTTCGGCTTTTCGGGAAAACTCCCGGAGCCGAGACCAAAGCCTTCACCTCCTACCTACCCGACAGCTCATTGTTGGCAGATAATCTCACTCCGCGCTCCGCAATCCGCCAATACCGGGACTTCTTCACCGATTTCGATTCGGCGAAAGCCTACGAAATGATCGATTTTTTCCGTCTCCCAGCTGACAGAAAATTATCTGCCATGTCCAAGGGGATGCGTGAAAAACTGCAAGTAGCGCTGATTATGTCGCGAAATGCGCGCGTCTATCTGCTGGATGAGCCCATTAGCGGGGTGGATCCGGCGGCGCGGGACGTAATCTTGCGAGCCGTTATTTCGCGGTTCAATCCCCAGGCAGTAATGCTGCTATCGACCCACTTGATTAACGATGTGGAACCCGTGGTTTCTACCGCCGTATTCATGTCGGCAGGACAAGTATTTTTAACCGGAGATGCCGACCAGCTCCGCAGCACCTATCAAACCAGTCTGGACGGACTCTTTAGGGGGATGTACCGATGATTACTAAAATAATGAAACACGATTTCCTGGCGCTGCGTAAACCGCTAGGTATCACCATTGGTTTGACCTTGCTGACCGCAATCTTGAGCGCAATAGCCGTCTCAATTCTACGTAACTCCGTAGCCGTAGGGTCTACCATATTTTTATTAGCATTCTTAGGAATGCTAGCCGCCTACCTGGTTTATTCGATAATCCTTTTAGTTCACTATTACCGTTCCATGTATGGCAAAACTGGGTATTTCACCATGTCAATCCCGGCAAGGCCTACCGAGCTTTTTTGGGCAAAAAGCCTTTTTAACCTCTTAGCTCTCTGCCTTTGCACGCTAGTGATTTTTTGCGGAGGACTACTGCTATTCACATCTTTATTTTTAGAAGATACCACTGGCGCCGCTCTAAAATCCTTCTTCACAACCATTCAGACCTGGCAAGTAGCTTTTCTGCTTCTGATAGCCATGCTACTATCCTCGATTTCCAGTGTTTTCATTTACCAGTTCATAGTTACCGCCGGCAACCGGCGACCTTTCCTGGATCGTTTCGGAAAAATTGGCGGCCCGATATTAGTAGCAGTGCTGGTGTATGTAGGAATGCAAATTATTGGCTTCCTGCTGATGCTTCTCCCTGGGCAGCTGGTATTTTTCGCCCCCGATGCCCCCTTTATTTCTCTGGATTGGGATGGAATTCTCTTCACTATATTTGGACCGATTGACCCCAGTGAGTCTAATCCTGTGGAACCCCCGTCGATTTCAATCTGGTGGCTGCTCGGCACCGCCGCGCTCACGGCAGTCGCAGGCTATCTCACGACTGTCTCCCTAAAGAAAGGTACTTCCCTGCGCTAAGGAAAGTGAATGACAGAAGATCTCTCGGCCACCTCCAGGGATCCTTCATTCGGGAAGCATAAAAAGAAAAAACCATAAACGAAAGCCCCTAGCAGGAAACTGCTAGGGGCTTTTTCTTAACTTCGAGCTTTACTCAAAATCGTCTGCCGGGCTGTACAGCCCCAGCTTTACCGCTTTGGCCAGGTGACGAGGTGCCACATAGGAACGTCCATCATTGCCCTTGACCGAAGTAAGCTGGGGTGCCTTGGCTTTCCAAGCAGACCGCCGAGTGCGGGTATTCGCACGAGACATTTTGCGCTTTGGTACTGCCATCACGGACTCCTCTAACTAAAACAAATAGAAAAATAACCTCTACAACTGTGCCATTTATAGCGATAAGTTTCCAGTTTCAACCATGTGATTTGTACCGCGAGCACGCTTTATCTCGCGCGGAAAGAGCAGAAAACTATCCTTTTTCATTTCTGAGGACGCCCTCGCCTTAATCCTAAATGATCCCCCTCCCCCAGCTTACTTATAGATAGTATCAAGCTATGCGCACTATCTATGCCCCTGCCCGCAGCGAAATCGAGATTAAGCGCTCCCGTTTTATCGCCTCCTGCGCGCGCACCGATTCTGAGGAGGCTGCCCGCGAGTTTATCGCCCAGATTCGCCGCGAGTTTCCCGACGCCCGCCACCACTGCACCGCTTTTATCATTCACCAAGATACTGGGCCGGACACTGCTCGCAGTAGTGACGATGGAGAACCGGCGGGAACTGCCGGAGGTCCGATGCTCAAAGTCTTGACCGAATCCGGGTTAACCAATGTTACCTGCGTAGTTACCCGTTATTTCGGGGGAACTAAACTGGGTACCGGCGGGTTGGTACGTGCCTATTCGGAGGCAGTACAACAAGTACTGAAAAAAGCCCAGACCGTACGCTTGATTACCCAACCTTCCTACCAGTTACATTTACCAATCGGGGAAGCCGGAAAGATCGAAGCTAAGCTAACTCAAAATGGTTACCAGATCCTCGCGCGCGACTTTGGCCAGGATGCTACCTTGCGCTTTTCTGCCCCGCTTGAAACTACCAAATCGCAGATCGAAAGCTACTTATCGAGCATCAGCGGGCGGGAAATAAGCATAGAGACGGCACCGAATATTACTTCACAAGTGCGAGAGTAATCTCCGCCTAGCCAAATATTTTTTCAAGCTCTTCCTCTGCTTCTTTAGAGCAGATATTAAGGTAGGTGTCGCGCGGCTACCTGTCCCTATCTCCACCGCGATAGCAGCGAGCTGATGGCGAGCAAGCATCCCCAAATTTTACTGATCGCATAAAAGTTGCGACTACAAAACCGAAGATGTTACAACTTGAAGCATCAGAGTTCTCACGGCAGATTGGAGAGGCAAATGTTGTTCCTTGCCCCCTCTCACTGTCGTCTATGTATCTAGGGGCATCCCGCCGACCGCTAAGGAGCGGGCTGTCCCTCGGGGCAACAAAGTATTTTTCTGCCCCGATTCCTAACTTTTATAACTGGATACCTCCAGTTCGTCACCGCAAATAATTTAAGGAAAATCATGAATATCGCAAAAGACGTAACTGAACTTATTGGCCACACTCCCCTACTAAAAATCAATCAGCTACTACCAGCCGATACTGACAGCGAAGTGGTAGCTAAAGTTGAATCCTTCAACCCTGCCTCCTCGGTTAAAGACCGAGTGGCGCTAGCGATGCTAAACGCCGCCGAAGCCTCCGGAAAGTTAAAGCCGGGCGGCACTATTGTGGAATCTACCTCTGGAAATACCGGGGTGGCGCTAGCAATGGTAGGAGCTGCCCGTGGCTACAAAGTGGTAATCACTATGCCCGAATCTATGTCCAAAGAGCGTCGCGCCCTGATGCGAGCTTTTGGAGCCGAGTTAGTACTAACCCCGGCGGCGAAGGGAATGCAAGGCACCGTAGATGCCGCACAAAAAGTGGTAGCTGAACGCGAAGGCGCCATTTTGGCTTCCCAGTTCACCAACCCTGCCAACCCCCAGACTCACTATGAAAACACTGCCGAAGAAATCTGGGCAGACGCCAACGGCCAGGTTGACGTTTTCGTTGCCGGAATCGGAACTGGCGGCACCGTCACCGGAGTAGGCAGGCGCCTGAAGGAGCTAAATCCCGATATCGAAGTCTTCGGGATTGAACCGGAAGAGTCCGCCCTGCTAACTACCGGTAAGGCTGGGGCACACGGTATTCAAGGTATCGGAGCAAACTTTGTGCCGGATATTTTGGATTCGAAAGTGCTGACTAAAGTGCTCACGGTTAAAACTGAGGATGCCATCGCCATGGCACGCAAAGCTGCCGCTAAGGAGGGACTGCTTGTAGGAATTTCTGCTGGTTCTGCCTTGGTGGGAGCGTTGCGTTTAGCGCAAAGCCCTGATATGAAAGGTAAACGTATCGTGACTTTGCTACCCGATACTGGCGAGCGTTACCTAACTACCCCGCTGTTTAAAGATTTGATGGACTAGGAGCAACCATGGCGAAGCCGGAACCGACTTTAATCCAACTTTGTAAAGAAGACCTAGCAGCAGCTATTAACTCGGATCCGGCTGCCCGCAACGCCCTAGAGGTGGCATTAACTTATCCGGGAGTGCATGCGGTTTGGGCTTACCGCCTGGCGCATATGTTGTTTAAGAAAAACTTTAAACTTCTGGCCAGGATAGTTTCTTCAATTTCCCGCAGCTATACCGGAGTAGATATTCACCCGGGAGCCCGCCTGGGTCGCCGCCTCTTTATTGATCATGCCAACGGAGTAGTAATCGGAGAAACCACTAAGATCGGTACCGATTGCGTACTGTTTCACCAAGTCACCTTGGGTGGGGTGTCAATGTCGAAAGGCAAACGGCACCCCACCCTCGGGGATCGGGTGATGGTAGGAGCCGGCGCCAAAGTGCTCGGCCCCATCCACGTGGGCTCGGATGCGCGAATTGCTGCCAATGCGGTAGTGGTTCGTGATGTGCCTGCCGGATGCTCCGCGATTGGGGTTCCCGCGCGGGTATCTCCCGGCTGCAGCCAGCAAAAGACCGCGGAACTGATTATTGACCCCACCTTGTTTATCTAGGGGGTAGCGGCGGCTCAAACCGGAGAAGCTAACCGCCGCTGGCGGCGGCGTCCTCGAAAAATATAGCTGCAAGGACACACTGCTAGGTAAGCAGCAGGCACGCGCTCAGATTTTTCCCCCCCAGAGCGGAAGGATAACGGCATCGGCGCTAACCGGTTTAACAGTGGATTAGAAAGTTCTTCATGGTGAACGTATCGACCCGGCAACCACGGTCTTCGACTACAATTTAGGAAACTAGCTACTTGCGGAGGGAAAATGATTAACAAGGTTCCGGAAATAGTCGCCGGAATAACTCGCGGAGACGCCGATGCCTGGGAAAAGGCACGCGTCTTACTCACTGATTACTACTGCCAAAGAGACAATCCCCGGATTACTTTGTTTTCCCTGACTTCAAAGTTTCCTCCTAGTTTTCCTCTGCAGCCGCAAATGGCGGCTGCTTCTTGGGAAGGGGGCTTAAATCTGCGAGATTGCGATCTGCTAGCGCTTGCGAATCTAGATCTGCAGGTAGATAGTAAAGGCTTAGATCAGCTTTTTGCTTCCGAGCCTTTACCGGAATTACTTGCTCAGATCCCGACCGACACCCAACTAGTGGATATTGCCGATCAGGTTTTAGAAACTGAGACCGGACCGCTTGCGCAGATTTGGACGGCACTAACGAAGGATCCGTTGGTGCTAAAACCCAAGGCGGCAGCGGCGCTATTGGCTCGGCTACGTCCGTCGGCGCTCCCCCTCTTTACTAAGGATGACCGCCGCCCCTGGGGAGAGATTCCAGATTATGTACAGTTTTGCCAAGATCTTCATGGTTTGTTGCTAGCTGAACGCGGGCGCTTGGCTCACCAGCTTTACTATCTGCGCGAATCTTTGGAACTGCCCGAATGGATTTCCCAAATTCAGCTGTTACAAGCGTTAGTATTCGCGGAATATCAGGAACAGCGGGCAGCCGAAAAACAGCGGCTCCGCCAAGAAAAAGCTACTCGCCGCCAAGAAAAGGCAGAAGAAAAACTCCGTAAAAAACTGGCTAAGCGCACCAAGAAGCAGCACAAGAAAATCGCGAAACAGCAGGATGCCCGCAGCAAAGCCCAAAAGCTGGCCGAGGAAAAAGCCCAGCAGGCTCAACGAGAAGAGGATAATAAAACCGGCCAGGAACACCAGGGATTAATAGCAGATTCAGATCCCAGACACTTGGGTTCCGAAGAACCAGCAGATCTGGGGAATTCGCGCGCGGCTCGTAGCCGACGTGGGCGCCACGTGCGGGGCGAGGACGGCGATGACGGTTTCATTTCCACTGACCCGGTCTCCTTACCGCGTTAAGCAATCCAGTTCATTTTCCTGCCCCTTAGCTAGCGGCCGCAGCTAAGGGGCAGGAACTTTTTAACC
The DNA here is from genome assembly GCF_902489465.1 of uncultured Varibaculum sp. Classification (GTDB taxonomy): domain Bacteria; phylum Actinomycetota; class Actinomycetes; order Actinomycetales; family Actinomycetaceae; genus Varibaculum. The sequence goes on from NZ_CABTZZ010000007.1 coordinate 21,304, forward strand.
CTCCCCCTTAAAATGAAACTATGACGAGTTTTGATCTGGAAACCTACTCCCAAGGTTTAACTGACTTTATTACTGCTTCTCCTTGCGCCAGTTTCGCTGCCCGCACCTTGGCCGATATCTACCGCTCCCAGGGCTTTAAACCAGTAGATGCCACTAAACCTTGGCCGCGCGGTGCCGGACGTTACTTTTTATGCCGCAAAGGCGCCCTCATCGCCTGGATCGTACCTACTGGATCCCCCAAGGGATTCCGCATCATCGGCAGCCACACTGATTCTCCGGCCTTCAAACTAAAACCTACCCCTGATAGTTTTAGTCCCGATGGTTGGGGGCAGCTCAACGTAGAGATCTATGGGGGAATGCTCCCTAACTCCTGGCTAAACCGGGAACTGGGCATCGCCGGGATCGTCTATGACCGAACTGGAAAATCCCACCTGGTGCGTACCGATCCGATCGCTACTATTCCCCAGCTAGCTCCCCACCTGGATCGGGAATCCGCCAACCACCTGGAATTAGACCGCCAGCAACACTTGCGTCTCCTCTGGCAGGTAGGGGGATCCTCTCGCAAAATTTTGGAGGTAATCGCTGGGCAAGCTGGCCTTGCCGGAGCCGATGAGATCTCTAGTCACGAGCTCTACACTTTCGATACTCATGCCCCGCAGCGGCTGGGAACTACCGGAGAATTCTTGGCATCGGCTCGTCAAGACAATCTTCTCTCGGTCTATAGCGCCACGAGGGCACTACTAAGCCTGGCTGACCTGGATTTTCAAGGAGACAATATTCTAATTAGCGCCGCCTTTGACCATGAGGAAGTAGGTTCTCACACCGAAACTGGGGCTGCCGGACCGTTACTGGAACAGGTGCTGCGTCGCTGCGCCGGCACCACCGGTCAAGAGGAAGCATTTGAACGGATGCTGGCCGCTTCCTCGTGCCTATCAGCCGATGTTGCCCACTCGGTAAACCCCAACTATCCCGAAAAACACGACCCTGATACCCGTCCGGTGATGGGATCTGGCCCGGTACTAAAGCTCAATGCCTCCCAGCGTTATGCCACCGACGCTGCCGGCTGGCACATTTGGGAGGACGCAGCTAGGCGCTCCGGGGTTAAGACTCAACGCTTTGTGTCAAACAATACAGTCACCTGTGGGTCAACTATCGCGCCGATGACCGCTACTCGATTAGGAATCACCACTATTGATGTGGGAGTTCCGATTCTGTCGATGCATGCTGCCCGGGAAATGTGTGCACTTAGCGACCAGGTTCAGATGACGAAAATAATGCGAGCTTATCTGCAGAAATAAGCCCTAATGGTGGGCCATACTGGTTTCGAACCAGTGACCTCTTCCGTGTGAAGGAAGCGCGCTACCCCTGCGCCAATGGCCCTTGAACTCAAACCACGTTACCGGATTTTGAGGGCGCAATCCAAATTCGCCGCCATTCTGATACGCTACTTGTAGCACGGGAGCTTTCGAGCTGAGAGGAAGCAAAAACGCTTCGACCGTTACACCTGATCCAGGTAATGCTGGCGCAGGAAGCTGGTTCACCTGTGCACGGATATAGGAGGCACAGATGGATCGAGAACAGCAGCTGGAAGTGGTCAACAATTCCTGGCCACCTTTTTCCACCAGTCAGGCAGCCGAAGTCCTGAGGGAAATCCCGGATTTTCGCGAGCAGCAAATCGCAAGCCTCTCCCCTTCTTCCCGTCCTATGGCTGCGGCTTGCCTAGTGACCACCGCTAGCGGCAAGCAAGTATTTTTAAAGCGCTACCACCAAAATCTGGTGACCGCGGCTGAGCTAGAAAGCAAACATTCCTTTGTCAATCAGCTGGCAGATGAGGGGTTCCCCACCCCGCGTTTTTTCTGTTTTAATCAGGGAACCAGCACCCTGGCCGCTGGAGAGTGGATTATCGAGGCCTCCGCAGGCGCGGCTGGGCAAGACCGCTATCGAGATCTGCGCTCCTGGTTACCTCCAAAGACCCGCGAAGAAGCCGTGGAATTGGGCAGAGTTGCCGCCCGACTCCGTATCGCTAGCCAAAAAATTCAGCCGCAGTCCCTGGATCCTGGCCCCTATCAAAACCGGATAGAGCTCCTACTGGGAGATCCGCTACCCAAGCTAGCAGGATTTTTAGATGCCCATCCGGTGCTTGCTAACTATCTGCAAGACAATGGCCACGATTTAGGTACCGCACTAGAGCCTTTGCGTCCTTTTGCGCGCGCTCTTACTCCCTTAGCCGATGCTCCCCGCTATTTCACTCACGGTGATCTACATGTTTCTAATACTTTTTGGGAAGGAAACAGCATATCTTCCCTAATTGATTTTGGTCTGGCCTGCCCAAATCCCCCACTTTTTGACCTAGCAGTATTACTGGAACGCCACAGTATCGACTGGATCAGTATTACCGAAGGGAAAACCGATAGTTACTGGCCGCAGGTCGCTGGCGACTTGCTAACCGGATACGGGCAGGTGTTCTCCCTCTCCCCGGAGGAAATCGAGATGCTCGGTGCGCTGATTGCTCTTTGTAACGCAGAGTTTTCTCTTTCTGCCATCGAATACGATCTGCTGGCACCGATTGATCCGCAGATTAAAGACTGGGCCTGGGATATCGGCTTCCAAGGTCATAGCCAGTGGTTCCTGACCGAACCTGGCAAAAAATATTTGTCCCTTATCAACCAACTAGCGAAAGAAAAAGCATGCGAAAAATAGCTACCGCTTTAGCCTGCACCCTGACCCTAACTTTGGCGGGGTGTGCCGCGGGATCTAGTTCCGCAACTAAAGACCCCGAGTTGAAAAATACTTCGGTAATTTTGGACTGGACCCCCAACACTAACCACACCGGGATCTATGTTGCCCAAGAAAAAGGATTTTACCGCGAAGCCGGACTAAACGTAAAAGTAATGGGCTTTTCTAAGAGTGGCGTGGAATCAGTAATGGCCGCCAAAGGTGCCGATTTCGGCTTCTCCGGCACCGACTCGATTGCCTCCGCGAAAGCCTCCAACTTGGGGATCAAGATGGTGTTCAACCTGCAACCAAAGTCTTCCTATATGCTGGGATTCTTAGATAAGGCGGATATTCAGCGTCCCCGAGATTTAGATGGCAATACCCTCGCTGACTTCGGCGGCGGATTCCAACATATTGCCACCAAAATGCTGATCCAAAAGGACGGTGGCAAAGGTGATTTCAAAAAAGTGGTCGCCGGCGCTGGGACCCTGCAGGCAGTGGAACAAGAACGCGCTGACTTTGCGGAACTTCTGTCTACTTGGGAAGGCATTGAGGCCGAGCAGAGCGGGTATAAGTTACGCTACTTTGATTACGAGAAGTACGGAGTACCCACTACCCCGGCGCTGCTGGGAATCTCTACCCGCGCCGACCTAATAAAAGAAGATCCGCAGCTGGTGCGCTCCTTCGTGCAAGCCACCCAGAAAGGCTACCAGTGGGCAATAGACCACCCGCAAGAAGCTGCTAAGATCCTACTAGCAGCGAACCCGCAGGCAAAGCTAGATGCAAAACTAGTTAACGCCTCCCAGGAGAAGCTTTCCAAAGAGTATTGGCCAGATGCGGCCGGCACTGTGGGGCATGCCGATATGGATAAGTGGCAAAGCTACTTAGACTTCATTATTGAGCAGAAGCTAGTTACTGACGGTGATGGAAAACCCTACACCCAAAAAATCTCCGCGCCCGAAGTAGTAACCAACGAGTTCCTAGCAAAAGCCGCCAGTAAATGAAAGCAAGCTCGCGACTAGTCGCCGCCGGCCTCGTCCTTTTATCCCTGCTTTTGTGGGAGGGAGTTTGCCGCCTGGGGACAGTTAACCCCAAGTTGCTCCCCGCCCCCAGTGTGATCATTAAAGCCGGGGTTGCGGACTGGCCGGCGGCCTCACTAGCCACCCAAATAACCCTGATAGAGGTACTGGCAGGCACGCTACTCGCAATTATTTGCGGGGTAGCGATTTCTTTTGCGCTATGGAGAGCCAAAACTTTCGGCAAAGCCGTGATGCCTCTTCTGGTGATCTCCCAAACTATTCCGGTAGTAGCTATCGCGCCCCTGCTGATAATTTGGTTCGGATTTGGCATGACCTCAAAAATCCTCCTAGTGGCGTTATTTGGAGTTTTCCCGATCATTGTCGCTTTTACTAAAGGTCTGGCGGCTCCCTCTCGCGACCAGATTGATGTAGCGCGCTCTTTAGGAGCCTCCCCTGCCTGGATTTTCTCCCACTTGCGAATGCCGGCCGCTCTCGGGGATTTTATTACTGGACTACGCATCGCGGTCACCTACGGGCCGGCCACTGCCGCTACCGCCGAGTTCGTGGGGGCGGAGAATGGTTTAGGAATTTACTTGCTTACTGCCCAAGGATCTTTTCGGACGGAACTAGTGTTTTTCGGTGCCGGGATCCTAACGCTAATGACTTTGGCAGCTTACTTACTAGTGGGACTAGCAGAACGCATCTTGATTCCCTGGAAGAAGGCAAAATGAGCCTATTGCAACTATCAGCGGTAACGAAGAGTTTTACTAATCCACCTCTGACCGCTTTAGACAACGTGGAGATGACCATAACTAAGGGGACAGTGACCGCCCTGGTGGGACCTTCAGGTTGCGGAAAATCTACCCTGCTGCGAATAATCGCGGGTCTTAGTTCTCCCTCCCAAGGCAACCTGGCCTGGTCAGTAGATAATCCCCTAATCGCCCTGATGCCCCAACGCGATGGACTATTTTCTTGGAACACTATCGAAGACAATGTGGCACTGCCCTTACGTATTCGGGGAGTCCCCCGCAAAAAAGCCCGCGAGCGCGCCCGCGCCCTCCTCGCCCAGTTCGACCTGCAACAGTTTTCTGGAGTCTATCCGGCGCAGCTTTCAGGAGGAATGCGTTCGCGAGTAGCCTTTTTGCGCACCATGCTAGCCAAACCCACTTTAATCGCCCTAGATGAACCTTTCGGGGCTCTTGACCAGATAACCCGTAGCCACATGCAACGTTGGCTCTGGCAAGCCGCTCGCAGCCGCGATTTAACTCTTTTGCTGGTCACCCACGATATTGCCGAAGCGGTCACCCTAGCTGACCGGGTACTGATGATGTCAGGCCGGCCTGGCCGTATTATCACTGAAATTCCGATTGAGATTCCGGAACGGGTGGAATATTTATCAGCAAATTCAGTGGGAGCTAGCGGCAGTTTTAGTCACGGAACCGGACTGCGCACCACCCCAAATTTTGTGAAAGCCTATCAAGAAATCGAAAACGCCCTCTGGGGCATTGAAAATAGGGAGGAAAAATGGATTTAACCCGAATCCGCTTGGAATATGTCGTTACTTGGCCTAATCACGCTGGCTTATTCGTGGCTCGCAAGAAAGGCTGGTATCAAGAGACGGGCCTAGATGTTGATATTTCTTGGGATGGTTTTGACCGCGGGACTCCGGCCCAGCTAGCTGCCAAAGGAGAGTTTCAATTTGCCTCTATTCGGCTGGGAGAGCTGTTGGAAACCCGCCATAGCGACCACCCCTTCGTAGCGGTAGCCACCTTTAATCAAAATCAGTTAGGTGGGGTGATTACCCTCAAAGAGAAAGGGATTAGCCGCTTTCGAGATTTAGAAGGAAAAACCGTCTCGATTCCACCGGTGCAGCGACTTATCCAGATGGTAATTGAAGCCGTCGAGAAAGATGGCGGCGATTTCTCTAAAGTCAAAGTCATGGATCCGGGAGTATTCGAACCGGATATTCGCGCAGTTGAAAAAGGCAAATATGACGCGATTTTCAATGTTTTAGGCTGGGAAGCCTACCAGGGCAGTAAACCGTTCTCCGAGGTAGTGCAGCTATCCTTCGATGAAGTGGAGGTCACCCCCCACCATGCCTATTTCCTGTGCGTAGAGGAAAGCTATCTGCGTAGCCACGAAGATCAAGTACGGGCGTTCCTGGCGGCTACCAGTCGCGGCTATGATTTTGCCCGGGATAACCAGGCAGAAACCGTAGATATTTTAGCTTCCACTATGTGCGCCAGCGAAGAGGACGTATTAGAGTCCTCCCTTAAGTTCATGGCGCCCTCTTGGCATGCACCCTCCGGACGCTGGGGAGAGATGGATGCCGAAATAGTTCGTTCCTACACCACGTGGATGAGCGAACACGGCTTTACCACCGCTACCCTAGCGGACGTGGAAGGTGCCTATACTAACGACTACCTACCCGAAAGGTAGAATCCCTGCATATTGATTTTGGCTCGGATACCTAAGGTTTTTAACACCCTAGAAGGTATCCGAGCCGATTACTTTTCGCTTAATCTTTTTTAGGATTTGCTGCCTGGTACCGCTTAGAGTACCAGATCGATAGCAGCGCGGTTCCTACCAGGACAACTAAGATATATCCCATTGAAAAGCCGATAGAGGGCTCCGGAATAGCCGCTGCCCATTTCTCTATCCCCCAGAAGGGCGCCTCGTGAGCGGCATGGATAATCAGTTTCACCCCGATGAATCCCAGGATCAAAGCCAGCCCGTAATGCAGGAATGCCAGGCGCTCTAAAAGTCCATCTATTAGGAAGAACAACTGGCGCAGTCCCATCAAAGAGAAAGCGGTAGCGGCGAAAACAATAAAGGGGTGTTTTGTCAGACCGAAGATCGCGGGAATGGAGTCAAAGGCGAACATTAGATCCGCCGATCCAATAGCTACGATAACTAAGAACATTGGGGTTACGTAGGTTTTTCCGCGGTGACGGTACAGCAGTTTCGCTTCCCGGAACCCTTCAGAGACGGGGAGCACCCGGCGCACCAGGGTGGTGAACTTGTTCTCCTGGTAACCCTCGCCAGAATCCCCCTCGTCCTCTTTGGTTATCCCTTCCCGCGCCTGACTGATAGCGGTGTAGATCAAGAACAGTCCGAATAGGTAAAAGATCCAGGCGAATTGATTAATTAGTGCTGCGCCGATCAGGATAAACGCCAGACGCAACACCATTGAGATTATGATTCCCAGCATGATCACTTTTTGCTGGTAGACCCGCGGAACCTTAAATCCACTCAAGATGATGATGAAAACAAAGAGGTTATCCAAGGATAGCGACCATTCGGTGATCCAACCGGCCCAGTATTCTACTGCCAGATTCAGATCCCATTGCAGCCACACCACCAAGCCAAAGGCGGCCGCAATCGCCATATAGATACCTGACCAGATGGCGGCCTCTTTAATTGAGGGTTCGTGGGCTTTGCGGACATGTCCGCGAAAATCAAGCACCAGTAGAGCGAGAATAATGATAGCTAGCAGTAGCCAGTTCCACCAGTGAATTACTTCATGGCCGGGGACGGCATTAAGCGTAGGCATCAGACCCATGCAGCGTTCTCCATTTCGTTGGCGTTGTCTATGCTCAGGTCTTCTTCCGCCTTTTCAGGCCGAACCAGCCGGGCATAATTGCCGTGATGACGACTGGCCTGTTAATGGAAGTACTCCCCTTCCGGATTTACTTTCTTAGTCTAACGTGTTTTAGCCGCAACCCCGAACCGTGATCCGGCCAGTGACGCCGTTCCCAAAAAGTACCGATAAGCGCCAATCCCGACAGAGAGATGATGCTACAAAACCCTACTACCAGCCATTGTGTAAAGCTTAAGACCTGCAGAGCAAAGAAGTCGCGAACCACGGGCACTGTAATTGCCGCCACCACCAAGGCAATCATGGCTGTGAGCAATCCCCCACGCCAGCTAGGCAGTGGCTGAGACAGGATCGCCAGCAGTCCCAGCGCCCCAATCGCCAGGACAATAGTGGCAGCCGAAGTGGCAACCTCCGTCCTACCTAACCAAAGGTAGGCTCCAATCGAGGTGGCTCCACACAATAATCCTGCCGGCAAGGCTAGTTGACCTACCCGGCGCAAAAACCCGGGACGATAACGCCTGTTAGAGGGCGCCAGCGCCAAGAAAAACGCGGGGATTCCGATAGTACTAGAAGAGATAAGAGTCAGGTGGCGAGGTAGATACGGGTAACGTACCCCTAATACCCCCACTATCAGCGCCAAAAGGGCAGCATAGGTAGTTTTAGACAGGAACAAGGTAGATACCCGCTCCATGTTTCCCAGCACGCGACGCCCTTCTCCTAGCACCTGTGGCAGAGCCGAAAATCTAGAATCTAGCAATACTGCTTTCGCCGCTGACTTGGTGGCCTGCGCGGCATTACCCATCGCGATCCCCAAATCCGCATCTTTTAACGCCAGGGCATCATTTACCCCATCCCCGGTCATAGCCACGCATTTTCCGCTAGCCTGTAAGGCGTGCACCAGGGCTCGTTTCTGTTCCGGAGTTACCCGGCCGAACACCTGGTGTTTTTTAAGGATCTGGGCAATCCCTTCCTCGTCCTCGGGAAGCTTCCGCGCATCAAACCCGGTAGTTTCAACCCCGAGTCTGCCGGCTAAAGCCGCAACCGTGACCGGGTTATCCCCCGAAATAATCAGAACCTCTACCCCTTCTTCCCTAAAGAAATCCAAGATTTGGGCAGCATCATCGCGCAAGCGTTCGGTCAGCACTATGAGGGCGACGAGTTCTAACTTTTTAGGAAGGGCAGGATTTTGCGGGGAAATCTGCTCATTTTCGCTGCGCGCCAGAGCCAGAACCCGCGCTCCTTTCTGAGCCCAAGTAGCGGTTTGTTCTTGGCAAGAGCGGTCTTGACCCAAAACAATTTCGGGAGCGCCCAGCACCCAGGTATCACCCGCGCTAACCAACCCCGACCATTTGCGCGCCGAATCGAAGGGTATTAGTTGCGGGTTTTCAATGTTTGAGGTCGGCTTTTTAAGGTCTTTATCGAGGCGTTCATAGATTGCCGCCGAAGTGTCATTTTCACGTTCTTTAGTCAAAACTGCCAACGCAGCCTGCGCGTTTAAATCCAGCTTACCAGCAGGAACTAGTTCATCCTGCCCGGGGAGGACAAAACCACGCGCGGCAATCTCTCCGGTAGTGAGAGTACCGGTTTTATCTAAGCAAAGAGTGTCTACCCGGGCTAATACTTCTACCGCGGGCAGCTCTTGTATGAGCACTCCTTGTCGCGCCAGTTTTAAGGAAGCTGCCGCAAAGTTAACCGAGGTGAGCAGCACCAGGCCTTGCGGAATCATCCCCACGATACCGGCAACTACTGCTACCACCACCGGGCCAATGTTTTTCCAAGTAACTTCGCTAAGCCCTCCCAAGTTACGTATCTGCGCCACCGCCAGCAGCACGATCACCAGGGGAAGACAATAGGTGATTACCGTCAGAATCTTGTTGATTCCCTCTTCTAGCTCCGAATGCGCCATTTTAAACTTCTTGACCTGGATAGCCATCGCATTAGCCCACGAGCGGCTGCCCACCGCACTGACCTGTACGTAACCATCACCGGCGACTACGGCAGCACCGGAATAAACCTTCTCTCCTACCGCACGCGGCTGGGGAACTGATTCCCCAGTTAGGTTGGATTCATCTAGGTAAAGCCCGCGAGTACTAACAACTTCTCCGTCGGCAGGTACCTGGTCACCGCGCCGCAACCATAAGAGATCTCCCTGCACAATTTGGCGGGGTGAAATTGCTTGTTGCTTTCCCTCCCTGATCACTTGAATCGGATTTTCCTGGAGAATACTGATTCTTTCTAAAACCCGTTTTGCGCGCAGTTCCGAGACAATACCGGTGAGCGCATTGACCACCATCACGATCCCAAAAACGGCGTCCGCCCAATGCCCAAAAATCAAAGTAACCACAATGCAGACGCTAAGAATGGCGTTAAACAAGGTAAACACATTGGCGCGCAGAATCTGGCGGACAGTGCGGGTGGCTCGGGGAGTGAACTGGTTAGACATCCCTTTTTTCGTTAAAGCCGCAACTTCTTTCTGGCTGAGTCCGCGCATCCTCTGAGCATTATTTATGTCCTGGATCCCGATCCTCTTGCGGTCCGAGGCGTTGAGGGCGTTAGTATCGGCAGTTTCAGTTACGGCCTGGCTGCTGTTTACTCGGGGATCACCTTCCGGAACCGCACTTTTTGCAGCGGTTATTTTCGAGGAGCAATCTACCCAGTCCTCGCCTATCGGTGCTTCTGGCTTGTCCGATACGCTCAATTCGCCTCCCGCATTTGCCGCAGTTCTTTCTTTAAATCCCGCACCTCATCGCGTAGGCGCGCGGCCACCTCGAACTGGAGTTGCTTTGCTGCCTCGTGCATTTGGTCAGTTAGTTCTACGATAAGCGCCGCCAAGTCGGTTTGGTTCTGGTTAGCCAAACGAGCACGCACGTCCTGACCGGTTTCCCGACGGGTGCGCGCATCGGGGCCGCTCCCTGCTCCCCGATATCCGGTGCCCAGCAAAGACTCGGTATCGATTTCTTCGCGCGCCAACATATCGGTAACATCTGCGATTTTCTTGCGCAACGGCTGGGGATCAATCCCATGCTCGCGGTTATAGGTCAACTGTTTTTCCCGCCGCCGCTCGGTTTCCTCAATCGCTGCCCGCATCGAGTCGGTAACCTGATCGGCATACATATGGACTTCCCCGGATACGTTACGGGCAGCGCGCCCTACGGTTTGAATCAGGGAGGTAGTCGAGCGCAGGAAGCCTTCCTTGTCCGCGTCGAGAATCGAAACTAGGGACACTTCTGGCAGGTCTAGGCCTTCGCGCAGCAGGTTAATCCCCACTAGTACATTGAACCGTCCCATCCGCAGTTCTCGCAATAGTTCCACCCGTCGCAGCGTATCCACATCGGAATGTAGATATTCGACTAGCACTCCCCGCTCGGCGAGGTATTCGGTGAGGTCTTCTGCCATTTTCTTAGTCAAGGTAGTGACCAGCACCCGCTCGTTCTTTTCGCTGCGTACCAGGATTTCTTCCATCAAGTCATCGATTTGCCCATCGGTAGGTTTAACCACGATCTTGGGGTCAACCAGTCCGGTGGGGCGAATAATCTGTTCTACTACCCCATCGGAGCGCCCCAATTCATAGGTTCCGGGGGTGGCAGAAAGATAAACGGTTTGCCCAATGCGTTCTTGGAATTCTTCCCATTTCAAAGGACGGTTATCCATAGCCGAGGGCAGACGGAAACCGTAATCCACCAAAGTGCGTTTGCGGGACATATCTCCATGGAACATGGCTCCTATCTGCGGCACTGTCACATGAGATTCATCAATGATTAATAGAAAATCCTCGGGGAAATAATCCAGGAGAGTGTTCGGGGGGCTGCCGGGCCCGCGCCCATCAATATGGCGGGAATAGTTTTCGATGCCTGCACAGGTACCAATTTCTCGCATCATTTCCAGGTCATAGGTAGTGCGCATCTGCAGGCGCTGCTCTTCTAAAAGTTTGCCTTGTTCCCGGAAGTATTTCAGCCGCTCGCCTAGTTCGTCCTCAATACTATCGAGGGCGCGTTGCATCCGCTCCGGGCCGGCTACGTAGTGAGAGGCAGGGAAAAGAAAAACTGATTCTTCTTCCGAGATAACCTCGCCGGTTATCGGGTGCAAGGTGGCCAAGGAATCAATCTCATCACCGAACATTTCGATACGGATTGCCATTTCCTCGTACATGGGAATGATGTCAATAGTGTCTCCGCGCACCCGGAAAGTTCCCCGCGTAAACGCCATATCGTTGCGGGTGTATTGCATGGTGATAAAACGTTTAAGTAGTTCGTTACGCTCTATTTGCATTCCCACTTCGAGCGGAACCATCCGCGCCACATATTCTTGGGGAGTACCCAGGCCGTAGATGCAGGAAACCGAAGACACCACGATTACGTCCCGGCGAGTGAGCAAAGAGTTAGTGGCAGAGTGCCGCAGCCGCTCGACCTCGTCATTTATAGAGGAATCTTTTTCAATATAGGTATCGGACTGGGGCACATAGGCTTCTGGCTGATAGTAGTCATAGTAGGAAACGAAGTATTCCACCGCATTGTCGGGGAAAAGTTCGCGCAGTTCCGCCGCCATTTGGGCAGCCAGAGTTTTATTGGGCTCCATTATTAAGGTGGGACGCTGCACCTGTTCTACCAGCCAGGCGGAGGTTGCGGATTTGCCAGTCCCGGTTGCCCCCAGGAGAACAATGTCCTTTTCACCGTCGTTAATCCGCTGGGTGAGCTGCGCGATTGCCTGGGGTTGATCCCCGGAAGGCTCATAGGGCGCTTTCACCGTGAAAGGTTTTTTAGCGCGGCGCAGGTCTAGTTGCTCACTCACCTTTCCAGTCTACTAGGGACGGTATCCGAGGGCGTTTTTAGGCTAGTTTTTAACAGCTTGGTATTTTAAGCGTTAAGAATCACGTCTGAGTGATTTGCTGGGATAGCGGCGGGAAGATAAGATTTTGGAGGTAACGGGCTGTGGCGCAGTTTGGTAGCGCACTTGACTGGGGGTCAAGGGGTCGCAGGTTCAAATCCTGTCAGCCCGACCATTTATTTTTACTGCTAGTACCGTTTTCAGGGTGGCTGGCTATGATAGAAACATGACTGAGATTTCTAAAATCATTAGCGACCGCTGGAGTCCGCGCGAATACGACCCGGACTTTTCGATTAGTAACGAGCAAATCAATCAGCTATTAGAGGCGGCGCGTTGGGCTCCTAGCGCCATGAATGCTCAGGAATGGTGGTTTGTGCCGGGAATTCGTGGAGACAACAACTACGAAGTGTTACGCCGGGCTGTAGCCGGTTTTTCCGATTGGGCACTTGATGCTTCCGGGCTGATTTTAAATATCCATCGAGAATACCCTTCTCGTCACGGTCTAGATTTTGGCTCCTACGACCTGGGCAGCGCAGTACAAAATATGTTGTTACAAGCAGAGGTAATGGGGCTGCATATGCGGCCTTTCGCCACTTTTGACCGGGAGCTAGTTAGCCGGGAGTTCCAGATTTCCGCTCCCTATGTTCCCTTCACGATGTGTACTGTAGGTAAAGCTCCCGCCGGCCTCACTAAAGACCGGGAACGCAAACCGCTGCAGCAGCTACTGTGGGAAAACCACCAGGCTTAATCCGGGAATGCCGTATCGTTGTTACCCGGTTTCATCTGCCTTTCTTAAGGCGGCTAGCTGGTCACGTTTACCGTAAATAGCATTGAGGACGTAAACGCAGTTCGAATCGGTATCTATGCGGTAGTAAATCAAGAAATTCTTAGCCGCAATGCAACGGATTCCTCTACTGTGCCAAGGCTCATCCGGGATGGGCGCGAAAACTGTTGCCAGGTATGAGAGTTTTCCGATTTCGGCGCGCAAAAACCTCAGATAATCCCGCGCTACGTGTGGAGATAGCAGTTCCTGGGCAATATATTTGCCTAGTTCTATCAGATCATTCTCAGCATCGGGAGTAATGAGAACCTGGAAGGAATTCAACTAAAGTTCCTTTTCCAACTCATCAAATACAGAGTTGTAGTCCCGCCCTTGACCAGACAAAGACTGCGAATAGCTGCGTGCAAGCTTTGCGTTCAAGTCATCCGTGGTCATTTCATCAGCAGTTCTAAAATTTTCGGGAAGAGCCAGACTAAAAGGAACTGCGCGCTGCAATATGATTTGGCGATACAGCGAATTAATTACCGCTGAGGTGGAAATTCCCAGCTGATCGAGGATATTTTCAGCAGCAGTTTTAACATCTTGCTCAACGCGCGCGCTCACAGTCGCATTTTTCACATATATCACCCTCCAGAATTATTGTAATACATAGTTCTGCAGTCTGCGATACATAGGCAGAAAATCCACGAAAGGACGACTAGGAAAGTAGCTACATTGAGCAGGATAAAAGCAGACTGTGCCGCAAAGACAGACTCAATCTCTAACCCGATTTCCTTCTGCCTCAACCGCTAGAACAGTTGCTGTAGGAAAACCACCAGGCTTAGGGCGTAGAACAATACCCGCTTTAACCGGCGAAACTGGGATCGGCGTAGCCGAAACCAGGGGCTAGTAGATCACCAGCAAGATCTTAAAAGAAAATCAGATTCCCCCGCGATAGTCTCGCGGGGGAATCTAATTGCTTAGGGCGATACCTTAGAAACTCGGTTTCTAAGGTCGCTACCGGCACCCTCTTAAGCTGCCGGACGTAGCTGCAGACCTAAGTACTGGGCGGCACGAGCCCGCAGAGTCTCATCTGCCAGAGCCGCGATTGCTTCCCGTACTCGGCGGTCTTGGCTAACGTCTGCAAACCAAGGGCTGATCGCATCCGAAATCGTGTTAATCAGCAGATTGTTTGCTTGACGGCCAGTGCCTGCTTCAACAATATTGAATTTTTCCATTTTGATACTCCATTCACTTCTTCATCTCACGGGGTTGGCACATGGTTCGTACCGGTAACCCCGGGGTTCCAAAAGAACCCTGCCTGTTGTGGCCAACTTCAGCACACCATAAAGGTGGCAGGCAGTCAACCAATTTTCCGAGAAAACTCGAAAACTTCAACAAGCGTTCAACTTTAGTTCACCATCCAGATATTGTCAATCTTGGATCGTCAACTCCCTGCGCGCCTCGAGGCCGAATACCTGGAGGCAGTCCAAAAACACTTTTCTCGCCCTAGAGAATTAGCGGTAAAGCACTAGCGATAGTCGGTTTCTAACCCTACCGTATGAATCCGCATCGAGTTAGTAGAACCCGTCACCCCCGGAGGCATACCGGCGAGGATAATTACTTGATCCCCTCGCTTAGCTAATCCCTGTGCTTGTAGCACCTGATCAACTTGCCAAATCATGTCGTCAGTGTGAGTTACATAGGGAACCCGGTAAGTACGAATTCCCCACGAAACCGCCAGCTGATTCCGAGTGGACTCTAACGGAGTAAACGCCACCATGGGGATTGGGGAACGCAGTCGGGACATGGTGCGCGCGGTCGCACCTCCCTGCGTGAACGCGATCATGAATTTCAGATCCAGCATTTCCGCTGCTCTGGCAGCCGCGATTGAAAGCACCCCAGCTCGATCATGATCATAGGTAGTGAGGGGAGATATCCGGTCTCCCCCGTTTTCCTCCACATTAGTAATAACCGAAGCCATCAGGCGCACCGCGTCAATCGGGTATGCCCCCACCGAGGTTTCCCCAGATAGCATTACCGCATCGGCGCCATCCAAGATCGCGTTAGCACAGTCAGAAGCTTCAGCGCGGGTAGGACGCGGGCTATGAATCATAGAGTCAAATACCTGAGTAGCCACGATGACCGGCTTCGCGTACCTTCTGGCCAGCTCGATCGCTCGCTTTTGCACCAAGGGCACCGCTTCTAGCGGCATTTCTACCCCCAGGTCGCCACGCGCCACCATGATGCCGTCAAAAGTCTGCACAATTTCCACTAGACGGTCGACTGCCTGCGGTTTTTCAATCTTGGCAATAACTGGGACGTGGACTTCCTCTTCGTCCATAATCCGCTTCACATCAGCAAAATCATCAGCGCTGCGCACAAACGACAGCGCAATGATATCGGCGCCTTGCTGCAGTCCCCAACGCAGATCGTCTTCATCCTTTTCTGAAAGTGCCGGTACAGAAACTGCTACCCCCGGCAAGTTAAGTCCCTTATGGTCGGACACCACCCCGGGTACTTCTACCTCGGTAACTACATCGGTAGCGGTAACTTCCTTTACCCGTACCTGCACGTTTCCGTCATCAATCAAAAGGGCATCTCCGGGAGTGCAATCCCCCGGCAAACCTTTGAAGGTAGTCCCCACGATTTCTTTATCCCCGGGAACATCGCGAGTGGTAATCGTGAAAGTGTCGCCCTTTTCTAAAGTCTGCGGGCCAGCAGCAAAAGTCTCTAAACGAATCTTGGGGCCTTGCAAATCCACCAACACCGCAATAGCTTTGCCAGTTTGCAGTGCCACCCGCCGAATATTACCAATCGTAACCTCAGCTTCTTCTTGGCTGCCGTGTGAACGGTTAATCCGCGCCACGTTCATCCCCGCCTCGGCGAGTTTCTCAATTTGGGACGGGGAATTTGTTGCCGGCCCTAACGTACATACAATTTTCGCTCTGCGCATACCTCTATCCTAACGAGTTCCTCAGTTCTTTCCACTTAGTCGAGGGCTAGTTGGCTCCCTGCCAATCCAACATAACTAAACAGAAGTTGTTTTATCGCACCCCTCAGGAGGTATTTCACTACCCTGTTGCGGATTAGCTTCCTGCTGGCGGGGAACGTTCTGGCGATAACACCAAACTGCCAAGGCTACCCCCAGGATGAACATCAGCAGACAAGTCCAAGCATTTATACGTAAACCGAGCAACTGATTTGCCTGATCCATCCGCAGGTTCTCTACCCAGAAACGCCCCAGGCTATAGGCACACAGATAGAATCCCATCATCATGCCACCGCGCGGGCGGAAATGCCGCTCTATCCACACCAACACCCAGATTGCTGCTAGGTTCCACAACATTTCATAGAGAAAAGTCGGGTGGAAAGTAGCATACTGTTCAAAGCCTAGCGGGCGATGTTGCAGGTCAATTTGCAGTCCCCAAGGCAAAGTAGTCGGCCTACCAAAAAGCTCTTGGTTAAAGTAGTTCCCTAAACGACCAAAGATTTGCCCGACCAAGATCGTAGGCGCAATAGCATCGGCTACCGGAGCGATTTTCAACTGCCGATGCCGCAATACCAGACAAGCAGTGATGGTGCCAGCAATTACCCCTCCCCAAATGGCCAGCCCGCCATGCCAGATCAGCGGGATTTCTTTGGGATTGCCCGTGGGACCGAAATAGTCTTGCCACTTGCTCAACACATGGTAGATCCGGGCTCCGATAATGCCGATGGGAACTACCCAAATAGCCAAATCCACGATTAGCTCCGGGTCACCTCCCCGGGCTTTATAACGCCGCGAAGCCCACAGGCAAGCCAAGAAAATACCGGTAAGAATCGCTAAAGCATAGGCACGCAGGGGAATAGGTCCTAAATACCAGACACCTTGCGCGGGAGAGGGAATAGAGAACGGGTTCATCCCTTATCTTTCTAGTCGTGGTGCTTATCGCGGCTGATCCGAGACTTGCGGGAAGTTGCCAAAGCTGGATGTGCTCCCGCCGCCACCATTTCAGCCACTAAAGATTGCGGATTATTTGACTGTACCAAAGCTGAACCAATCAGTACCGCATCAGCGCCTTGTTGGGCATAGTTAAACACATCATGCGGACCGGCCACCCCGGATTCTGCCACCGCCACCACCTGCTCGGGAATAACGTCAACGATTTGGGCAAAAGTATCCATATTAAAATCGAGGGTGCGCAAATCTTGGGCATTTACCCCGATTACCCTGGCGCCCGCTTCCAGTGCCCGAAAGGCTTCTAGCCGCGAATGCACTTCCACAATCGCAGTCAAACCGAGCGAGTGGGCCCGCTCTACCAAAGAGGTGACTACCGTTGGTTCTGCCGAGGTTTGCAGGATCAAAATTAGGTCAGCCCCTAATGCTCGAGCTTCATGAACCTGATAGGGGGTGATCACGAAATCTTTATAGAGTACCGGCACCTCTACCGCTGCCCGCACCTGCCGCAGGTCTTCGATGGAGCCACAAAAAAAGTTTTTTTCGGTAGAAACCGAAATTACGGAAGCTCCCCCCGCTTCGTAAGATTTAGCCAGCGCCGCCACATCGGAGACTTCTCGCAAAAAACCCTTACCGGGGGTGGCACGTTTTATTTCTGCGATTACCGAAACCGCGCCCTCGCTGCGTAAGGCACGGACTCCATCCTGAGGACGAGGACGCTGGGCAGCGATCCGTTTGATTTCTTCTAGGCTTACCTCAGACTCCCGCCGCGCCACTTCTTGCCGCACGCCAGCCAGTAACCGTTCTAGAGCATTCATCTGAGTATCACCTCCAAAACCATATTATGATTTTGTCACCTTCAGTAATAATTCTAGTTGCTGGCAGGGCGCTGCCCGACACGGACTGGCAGTTCACCGCCGCTTTCAAAGCAGCTGCGCTCGCCGGTGTGACAGGCAGCCCCTACCTGATCCACCTGCACCAACAGGGCATCCCCGTCACAATCAATCTGAACTTGCTTCACATATTGTGCGTGCCCAGAGGTATCACCTTTGCGCCAATATTCGCGGCGCGAACGCGACCAGAAAGTGACCCTCCCCGTAGTTAGCGTGCGTCGCAGCGCCTCGTCATCCATATATCCGACCATTAAAACTTGTCCGTTTCGCCAGTCCTGAATAACCGCACATACCAGTCCCGCCGCATCAAATTTCAAACGAGAGGCTATATCCGGATCTAAAGCTTGTGCACTCATCGAACCGCAAACCCCGCTTCCTTGAGCCCTGCTTTCACCGCCGAGATCGCGACCTCGCCAAAATGGAAAACACTGGCCGCTAACACTGCATCTGCCCCGGTGCGGACTGCCTCGACAAAATGCTCAACCTTGCCCGCACCCCCAGAAGCAATTAAAGGAACGGTTATCCGCGAGCGTACCTGCGCTAACATTTCCAGGTCAAAGCCAGTTTTCACCCCATCAGCATCCATCGAATTGAGCAAAATCTCTCCGGCACCGCGGGCGGTGACTTCGCTACACCACTCCAAGGCATCGATACCGGTAGAACGGGTTCCCCCATGGGTAGTAACTTCAAATCCACTGGTAGTTTCCACCCCGTCAGGGCAGCGCCGGGCATCAACCGAAATCACCAACACTTGGTTACCGAAACGCTTAGCTATCTGATCGATTAATTCCGGATTGGCGATAGCCGCAGTATTAACCCCCACCTTGTCGGCACCCGCCCCCAGGAGTTGTGCTACGTCCGCTACCGAACGTACTCCCCCGCCTACGGTGAGCGGCACAAAGACTTGTTCGGCGCAGCGCTGCACGGTTTGCACCATGGTGGCGCGCCCCTCTTTAGAAGCTGACACATCCAGGAAAGTGATTTCATCTGCACCTTCATCGCTGTAGCGTTCTGCCAGTTCCACGGGATCTCCCGCATCTCGCAGGTTCTGGAAATTTACGCCCTTAACCACTCGCCCTTGGTCAACATCTAGGCAAGGGATCACCCTGATCGCTACCGCCATTTAGCCCTCCTCAATAGGTTCTCTACCCTCAGTGTAAAAAACTAATGTGAATAGGGAGCGCCAGCGCCGTTAGGTGGACTGGATTCGGCAGAGCTACCGCTAGTTTTGAAATAACTGTTCCCTTATTTCGCGCAGGCCAAAACATCCATAACTACCACCAAAGCACTATCACCGGTGGCTTGATCAGCGGGAATAATCGCCAAGATACGCGAGTTGGCACGCAGGGCAGTTAGTTGTTCGGATAAGGATTGGAAAGTACTTTCACCCACTATCTTTTGCGGACCAAGGTTACCCCAGGTGTAGGCACGTTTCTTGCCTGAGTCTAGTTCCCAGACTCCATATTGCGCCAGGATCTTCTTTCGCGGGTCTAGTTGTTCGCCTTTGCCCGGTACCAAGACGAAAGTTGCGGCCTCTTGCGGTTTCGTTTTCGTTGCCGACTCGAATTGCGGCAATCCTTGCGGGAAAGAGAAACTTACCCCCGCCGCTTCCGGAATCTGCAACTGTGACTGATAAACCGCAGTAGGTAGCACATCGATAACGTCTACTTCCATAGTGGTTTTCCCGTCACTGGCAGTAGCCGGGCGGTGCACGATCAGGCGCGACCCCTCGTTCCTGCCTATAACTTCGGTAAGCAACCCACTGGGCAAAGTAGAGGCGTTAGCTTTGCCCACAAAAAGCTGTGGTTTTCCTCCCTTGGAAACCAGTTTCCCGGTATCGCCCTCATAAACACTCACCATCACCCGTACGTCTTGATTTTCCCGTATCTGCGGCCCGAAGCCGCGAATAGCTACCCGCGAGTTAGGCAAAGTAATAGGCATCCGCCCTTGAAATTCGACTACTGGCTGTTCTCCCAATTGACCACTGACTTTCACCTGGGTAGAAACCCCGCTGATTTCTTGACCCCTACCGGCCTGCCAGAGATAAAACCCTAAAACTACCGCAGCGGCCACCGCGAGTACCGCAGCTGCGGCCAGCCACCACCGCAAAATACGCCAGAGGGAAGGTTTTTTCTTCGCCGGAACTGCTGCCTTTCGCGGAGGAAAGCGTCGCTTTAAATCGCTAGATGCGCCTTCCTGGTTTTCTCCGGAAACGGTTTGCGGCTCAGGAGACGAAATGGAGAAAGCATTCTTCGTATCATCGCCGTGACTGCGGGTGTTCGCTTCCATTAAGCTCACGCCCTCTCCTGCAATTCGGCCAGCAGTTTATCTAGGATTTCACCTTCAGAGGCAAAAGGATCCCCTAGCATTACCGTCGGCATTTTCGATTCATCAATGCGCACGTGTATCCAATCCACGGAGACGTCTCGCCGCAGCTGCTCGGCTTCCCGCAATATCGTTCCCCGCATATTTGCCCGGGTAGTGCGGGGCGGATAGGTTTTTGCGACCCCTATTTGTTTCGTGGTTAGCAGCTGACGCATCAGCCCTGCCTGAGTCAGCGCTGGAGCTAGACCAGCGGAAGTGATGTCGTGATAGGCCAAATCTAGGCGCGCTATTAGGGGAGAATTCATAGGAACTTGATGCCGCTTGGCGCTTTGTTCTAGAAGATTTTGCTTAATCACCCAATCGATCTCGGTTTGCACCGCCTGGAAGTCTTCGTCCTCGAAACACTTTATTGTCCTCCCCCAAAGTTCTAGGGGATCAAAATCGCCAATTCTTACCCGCTCCCGAGTAGTTTCTAGCTCCCCCGCATCGCTTAGAGTATTCATCACCCGTTGATAGATGCGTTTTTGGATTTCTACCGCATCTAGGTGACCGCCCGCTTTTAGCTTTAATGGCGCCCTGCCGGTTAGATCGGCGTTGATTTCGCGGATCGCGCTCATAGGGTCAGCTATCGCCAAGTCGCTCACGCTTAAAGAACAGTCAATCGCATCTAGTAACGCAACGGTCATCCCCACTTTTAGAGCGGTGGTGGCTTCACAAATATTAGAATCCCCTACGATCACGTGCATGCGGCGATACTGACTAGAGTCTGCCAGCGGCTCATCCCGAGTATTGATAATGGGACGCGCCCGGGTAGTGGCCGCCGAAATCGGATCATACATTTTGTCGGCGCGTTGGGAAAAATGATACCCGCCATCTTCATCTACCAGTCCCGCTCCCACCAGGATTTGCCGGGTAATAAAGAAGGTAATTAGGGCGTCAGCCATTCCCATAAAATCTGCTGAGCGATGCAACAGGTAGTTTTCGTGACAGCCGCACGAATTCCCCTGGGAGTCTCGGTTATTTTTCAGCAAGTGGATTTGGCCGTTGATATCGTCAGCGTGCAGCTGCTGATTAGTGGTGGTTACCAGATCGGAAAAAATCTCTTGCCCAGCAACGTCTTGCGCCAATAAATCCGTTACATAGTCGCATTCGGCAGTCGCGTATTCGGGGTGTGATCCTACATCCAGGTAGAGCCGTCCCCCATTGGCGAGGAACACATTAGAAGAGCGATATCGGTTAACTACCGGCATAAACAGCCTACGGGCTGCTTGTTCAGCATCTAACGGCGGCCTGCCTTCGGGAGCGGCGCAGGTGATCCCGTACTCGGTTTCGATCCCGAAAATCCTACGCAAGAACTATTCCCCACCTTTTTGCACGAAACCTTCGACAAAAGCTTGCGCATCAGTTTCCATTACCGTATCTATCTGTTCTAAGAGGGCATCAATCGCGGGAGCATTGATTTGTGCCTGTGCGGCTTCTACCCCTTCGTCAATGCTGGAATTTTTCCCGCCGGGCGCGTTTATTTGTTCTTGTACCACTTTTGTTTCCTCCTAATAAAGTTAAGCCTAAAATTTTTCTGTCAGTTTTTCCTTTTTAGCGCTAAGGGCGCGGGCAAACGTGGCAGCATCGCCATTTTCGAGGGCGCGCATTTCAGCTGGCGAGGCAGCGCAATCCGGATCCCCCAAACTGAAGCGTAATAGCTGCTCCCCGCCTAAATCTAAGAGCAGTGACTGCCAGGATCCTTTCTTAACTTGTGGCAGTTTCGCTACTGCCATCCCCCGCACCCAGGATCTGCCCCCACGAGGAGGCTGCTGAACCGCTTGCAATACTTCCTCCGGTGAAAACAGTTGCTCTACCATTCCGGCCTCGCAGATGTTTTCGAATATTCCCGGCCGCAGCGCCGCCCATTGTAAATCTAACGCCTGAAGTTTGGGGTGGTTCCAATCGCAGCCTAAACGCTGGCGCATTCGTTCTAAAAGCCGATATTTCCCCACCCATTCGACTCGGCGGGCGGCGAGCTCACGATCAGTGGATAAAGAATCTAAAACTTGCTGCCAGTCACCCAGCAACGCCGCGCTAGCCTCATCTGCTCCGCCGCGCTCTTCTAAGGCCTCGGCAATGGAGGTTCGGATTGCGTTTTGAATCTGGAGGGCGCTTAGCGGCCCCGATACCGTTTCTATGCGGTGAGTAAGGGAGAGATCATGTGATACCGCCCAGGTTTCTTCTACCGGATCAGAAGTAATCCGCAGCTCTTCCAGTTGTTTCACCTGGAGACAATCAGGGTTTTCTAGAAGCCACAGCAAAGCGGCAGTAGAGCCTAGACGCAGGTAGGTTGAGTATTGAAAACGGTTTGCGTCTCCGCCAATAATATGGAGACGCCGCCACCGGCTAGCATCCGCATGTGGTTCGTCGCGAGTATTAACTATCGGCCGGTTAAAGGTAGTTTCCAGTCCGATATCGTTTTCCACATAGTCAGCGCGTTGCGAAATTTGGAAACCAGGTTTTTCGGAGCGTTGCCCAATGCCCACGCGGCCGGCTCCGCAA
This sequence comes from uncultured Varibaculum sp., assembly GCF_902489465.1. GTDB lineage: Bacteria > Actinomycetota > Actinomycetes > Actinomycetales > Actinomycetaceae > Varibaculum. The sequence goes on from NZ_CABTZZ010000007.1 coordinate 43,922, forward strand.
ATAAGCGGGCGGGTAACCAGGAAGGGAATCAAGTTTTGGGCAAGAGCGTAAAAATCTAGGTCACGCCGCAGTAAATAGTTCTCATGACTGCCGTAGGCCGCGCCTTTACCATCCACATTGTTCTTGTACAGCTCAATCTGGTTACCATGTTCTGCTGCCAGCTCCATGGCACGATGGGCAATCAGATCTCCCGCCGCATCATAGAGTGCCCCTTGCTTGGGGTCTAGAGTTTCCGGAGAGGAATACTCCGGGTGAGCATGATCAACGTACAGGCGCGCGCCATTAGTCAGTACACAGGCACTTGGCTTCGGCATTGCGGCTTCTTGAGCACTAGGGCGAGCAACCGCCTGTACTCCCGGACCGGAAGGCGCCAGCTGCTCGGGATTATTGGTTAGCTGCGAGGGATCCGCCTGGTGGGGATTAAGCGAAAACCCGCGCATATCCTGCAAGGGATTTTCGCCCTCATAATCCCAGGTAACAGCTTCTGACGGCCGAGAGTGATCCCGGTAGGCCGCCACCACTTGGGTAGAAAGTGCAACCGGGTTAGCGTAGACGTTTCCTACCTGGATAATCCCGAACTCGGTTTCAGTTCCCAACGGTCGCTTAATGGCGCTTTCGCTCACGGCTCCTCCTATTGCAGGCTACGCACATCAACAATTCGCGCGCCCCTAACTCCCAGGGTACGCGCCCACTCTCCCGGATCAGCAGAAGCCCCCAAAGCTGCAGTTTCGCGAATTTCTTCCACCGTGGCTGCTTCAACGTGCCTCCAACTAAGTCCATTTATATTCGCCGGATCTAGCAATGAGTCTTTAATCGCCGCTTTTTTCGCCCGCTCTACAATCGAGGCAATCATCGCCCCGGAAAGCAACGAATGTGCATAGACTATTTCTTTTTCCCCGTTCTCATAGGCAACTTCATAAATCTGAGTGCGATCTGATTCCTCCGCCAGTAGCGTCACCAGTTTTTCGCGCAGCCTCGCCTTCCCATCTGCCGGGGAAGTTCCCTCCTCTGGTTCTACCGGTACATTTTGTCCCAGGTGGATATCAAAGATTTGTCCGGCCTGTTCCAAGTTAGGCCGCTCGATACGTACCCGTACATCCAGGCGTCCCGGCCGCAGCACCGCTGGATCTATCATGTCTTCGCGGTTAGAAGCCCCAATCACGATCACATTTGAAAGCGCTTCTACCCCATCGATCTCAGCCAGCAGCTGGGGGACGATCATCGTTTCCACATCGGAAGAAATCCCTGATCCTCGGGTACGGAAAAGTGCTTCCATTTCGTCAAAGAAAATCACTACCGGGTGCTCATTACTGGCTAGTTGCCGCGCCCTCGAGAAAATAGCCCGGATTTGCCGCTCGGTTTCTCCCACGAATTTCGAAAGTAATTCCGGGCCTTTGATCGACAAGAAATAGGAGGATTTCCCGTGGGCGTTAGCCCCTAAAGAAGTAGCAACTGCCTTGGCTATCAGCGTTTTGCCACATCCGGGCGGGCCATATAACAGTATCCCTTTCGGAGCGGAAAGACCGTAGCGTCGATAAAGATCGGGGTGAATAAACGGCAGTTCCACCGCGTCCCGGATAGTTTCAATCTGTTTTTCCAGTCCCCCGATCTGCTTATAAGAAACATTGGGGACTTGGGGAGCCAAAAGTTGCTCTACCTCTCCTCTTTGCACCTTTTGCACCGCAATCCCGCTGCGTCCTTCCAGCAGTAGCGAGTCCCCCACCTCGATTTTTCCTACTAGAGGCGGTGCTAGAGAAACGATTTCACTGTCGGTATTCGATAGCCGCACCAGGACGCGCCCATGGGGCATAACTTCCCCTACCTGTACTAAAGTACCGGTACGGGGATAGGAAAGGATTCTGGATACCACCATTTCTTCATTAACTAGAACTTCTAGTCCGACCCGTAACTGTTCAGGTTTAATATCGGGGTGTACCCGAAGCACCATGGGTTTACCATTTAAAAACAGCCTTACCTGACCAGGGCTTTGGGGATTCTCTGCGATTACGGCCACGGTTGCAGGTGGTTTAGCTAAATCTGCAAGCTGCTGATGAATCGCTACCACTTGTTCGCGAGCTGCTCCCAAAGCTGCAGACAGACGCTTGTTCTTCCCTTTCAAGGAGGTAACTTCCCTCTGGAGGGCTTGCAACTGCTCTTCGCTAGGATCTGACATCAGTTTCCTTTCCGTAAACCTCTTTCAACCTATTAGTTTTGCCCGCCACCTGCTCTAAATGTCCAGGATTACTAACATTTACGAGGGCGTACCCAGGCTGGTTTCTGGCTCTGGCGGCGGCGTGCTTCGTGCAGCAGTGTTTCCTCGCGCCCAATACTCGGCGCGCCTAACTACGTCGCGGCGCACCCGGCGTGTCTTCCGCTCCGCGGGATTGCGCTGCCCTAGTCGCACTTGCTCCCAATCATCTTCCGGGCTCCACTGCCCGCCGTTTATCTTGACCGCCTTAGGGGTATTTCCCAGTTTTTTCGGTCGCCTAGCCCCTCTTGCCAAGGCTCGGCAGGTAACTAGAAACCCGGTATGTCCTACCATCTGATGTTCGGGGCGCAGCGCTAGCCCCTCGGTATGCCACTGTCTTTGAATAGTTTCTTCGCTGCAGGTAAAACCGAAACGCCCATCACTTCTTAAAGCTTCTACCAGCGTAGACATTTGCGTTACGGTCGTTATGTAGCAGCACAACACTCCACCGGGAACCAACAAGTGGTGCAGAATATCCAGGTAGCTCCAGGGATCTAGCAGGTCAATAACCGCGCGATCAAAATAGTGGGAACCGTAAATGCTATCCAAGTCTATTTCCCCCAGGCGTCCGCGTTGCAGCTGCCACGCCGGATGAGGGCGTCCGAACCATAAATCTACATTCGCCTGGGCTATATCGGCGAAGTCTTCGCGTTCTTCCACCGAGACCAACTGGCCGTCTTCTCCAATCATCTCCAGGAGTGAAACCGTCAGCGCTCCAGAACCTGCCCCACATTCAAAAACCCGAGCACCGGTAAAGATATCGGCAGATTGCAGGATTTGTGCCACGTCCTTGGGATAGATAATCGCCGCTCCCCGCGGCATGGATAGGGTATAGTCCAAGCGGCGAGGACGAAAAGCCAAGAATTCTCTCCCCTGGCGAGAACGAATCAGGCTGCCTTCTTCCTTGCCCAATAACTCGGCGAGGGGGAAAGAAGCTTTCGCAGTATTAAACCAGCCGTTTTCGGTAATAGTTACAGTATGTAGATCTCCGGAAGCCCCCTGAAGCTGCACCCGGTCGCCGAGTCTAAACGACCCGCGCGCACGCGCCGACCATCCGGGGACATCTGGGGGGACACATCCGTCTCTTTTTCCTGGTTCAATCTGATTCATCTCCCTAATCCTAGCTTTATCTTGCTGACTTCCCGGTATCCGGCAGCGTCTTACAATACTCTTATGAGTATTTCTAAGCGCGCCTCGGCCCTCTCCCCTTCCCGGATAGGTACTTTCCGGAATTGTCCCTTGCAGTTCCGTTTCCAAGTGATAGATAAGCTCCCCACCAAAGAATCTCAGGTACGCCAGCGGGGAACTTTGGTACACGCAGCGCTAGAGAATTTATTTGACCTTCCAGCTCAACAGCGAACTTTTGCCGCCGCCAGCGGGAAAATGGAGGAAGCCTGGGACAAGACAATTAGCGAAAAACCGGATTTGCTCGCCGAGCTTTTCGGGGAAGATAAAAGCGGCGAAAACCAGTTCTTAGAAACCGCCCGCCAATTGCTTTCTAACTATTTCCAAATGGAGAACCCCGATCGCCTCACCCCCGCTCATCGAGAAAAATATCTGCGGGTAACCGATAAAAACCGCCTGCACCTGCATGGCTATATTGATCGGGTAGATATTTCCCCCACTGGGTTGGTACGGATTGTCGACTACAAGACCGGCAAAGCCCCCGCCGAACGCTATATCGGCCCCTACCAGTTCCAAATTCGTTTTTATGCGCTGCTGTGGTACTTGACTCAAGGACAGTTGCCCGCCCGCCTGCAGCTACTATTCCTAAAAGACCGTCAGGTCTATACCTATACCCCCACTCCCGCGGATATTGACGCCACCACCGAAGAAATATTCGCGGTTTGGGAACAAATCTCTACGCAGGCACATTCGGGTTATTTTCCCCCGCGGCGCTCGCCCCTATGCAATTGGTGCGATTATCGCGCCTATTGTCCCTTGATGGAGGGAATCGCCCCGGAAATATCTAGTGAGGGCGTTCAGCGGTTACTTTCCACCCAAGAAAACAACGCAGAGGAAACCGAGAATTTAAGCTAAAAGTTCCCGGATATCACTCAGATGTAGATGTCCCACCGAGTCAAACCTTGCCGCTGGAATGCCAGGTACTTCCGTGCTCCTGACCAGCGCCAGCCGTGCTCCCGCGTCCTGTCCAGCAGCTAGCCCAGGAGCAGAATCCTCTACCACCAGGCAATTTTCTATCGGTACGTTTAATCTGCTTGCCGCCAGGCGGTAAGGATCACCCGAGGGTTTTTGTCGCATATTCGGTTCCGAACCGGTCACCATCACCTCTAAGGAACCCTTTGGAGCGTTAGCGCACACATCGTGCACCAAGATTTCATAGGAAGCGGAGACTAAAGCAGTGGGGATCTGGGCGCTGGCCAATTCGCTGAGCAGCTCGCGGGCTCCCGGTATCCAGGGAACTCCTTCAAGGGCGTAAAGCTCATGCATATTCGCTACCATCATCTCCACGCCTTTCTCTGGCGCCAGCGGCAGTTTTTTTAGCTCAATCATGAGGGAGGCGCTATCGAAAAGCGAATGTCCAGTTAGAGTATCCCCGTCCTCCTCAGTCCAAACCTTTCCGAAACTGGCAACTATTTTTGCCTCAGTGCGCTGCCAGAGCGGTTCGGAATCAATTAAGGTTCCGTCCATATCGAAAAGAACCGCTCCCATATTTGTCTCCTTTTTAAGCGAAAGCCGATAGGGCTCCTACGGCCAGCGCGATTCCTACCGCAGACCCTAAGAGCAGTCGATAGATCACGAATGGCGTGAAAGTCTTGGTTTCTAGCAGGCGCATAAACCACACGATTACCGCGTAGCCTACGGCGAAAGCCACGAGGGTTGCCAGGATTGTCGGCCCCCATCCGGCAGGATTATTACCTACCGATTTAGCGGCTTCGTAAAACCCGGAAGCAAAAACTGCCGGCATTGCCAGTAGGAAGGAGTAGCGAGCAGCAGCCACCCGGGTGAACCCCATAAGTCGACCGGCGGTAATGGTTCCTCCCGAACGAGAAACCCCGGGAACCAGCGCTAGAGCCTGCGCGAATCCAAAGATGATTGCTTGCACCCAGGAAAGGTGATCAAGGGTTTTGTCTTTCTTGCCAAAGCGGTCTGCCGCCCCTAAGAACAAGGCAAAGACGATTAGCATCACCACGGTGATCCACATATTACGGAATTCTTTTTCAATCCAATCCTGGCCGAGCAGCCCCAAGATTCCGATCGGCAAAGAACCTACAATAATCATCCACCCCATCCGCACATCCGAGTCGCTTTGGGAAACGCCACTACGAGCGGGCGCAAAGGCTTGAAACCATTTGCACACGATCCGCGAGATATCTTTCCAAAAGTAGATGAGGACGGCACTTTCGGTTCCTATCTGGGTGATCGCAGTAAAGGCAGCACCGGGGTCGTCTCCAAAGATTGCTCCTAAAATCCGCAGATGGGCAGAGGAGGAAATCGGTAAAAACTCGGTCAATCCTTGTACAAGACCCATAATGATGGCTTCCATGGTGTTCACGACCTCCAAGCCTATCGTTTTAACGCTCCCTACTCGCCTTTTGGCTAGGTGTTTTCTCTCACCTCACGCAGCAGATCCGTCCAGCCTCTTGTAGCGAAGTAGCAGCTATAACGCATTTCCCCCGCTTGTCGAGGCGAGATTCTTTATAAGGTATTCCCATTTAGATTTAGCTTTCGGTCATCTATTTGCTGCTGCTGCGCCGTGCCTGAAAACTTCTCGTCTCCCTCCCCCTTAACCTGGGAGTATGGAGAAAAGAAGATTAGGCCGAACCGGACTTATGGTTTCCAGCTTGGGGCTAGGAACCCTCACCTGGGGGCGAGATACCGACCTGGAACAAGCGAGCCAGCAATTGCGAATGTTCCTTGATGCCGGGGGCAATCTGCTTGACACTGCCGCTACCTATGGGGAGGGCGAGTCTGAAAAACTTATCGGCACCCTTTTGGACGAGGAGTTTTCTCGTGAAGACCTAGTGATTTGTTCAAAAGCCGGGGTAAGAGCAGGCGTTCCTCCTTCGGTTGATGCTTCCCGGGCAAACCTGTTGCGTAGTCTAGATCAGACTTTACAGCGGCTGGGAACCGCTTATATTGATGTGTGGTTTGTTCACCACTACGACCCATTTGTGCGGGTGGAAGAGACTTTAACAGCCTTAGAGATGGCGCTACGTTCCGGACGCGCCCGCTATGTGGGGGTATCCAACTATCCGGCTTGGGCCATGGCAGAACTAGCGGTATTGCTGGGACAGGATCGCTACGAAGTCGCCGCCGTACAAGGGGAATATTCTTTAGTAAACCGCCAGGTTGAAGACGAAGTGTTAGACGCTGCCGAGCATTTTGACTCTAGCTTTATCGCTTGGTCTCCGCTGGGGCGCGGAGTTTTAACCGGAAAATATCAAACAAGCATTCCGCCAGATTCGCGGGCTGCTTCCCAACATTTACAGGGGTTCGTTTCACCCTACCTATCTGCCGAATATCAGCCGATTATCGAGGCGGTATTAGCGGGAGCCGAAGGCTTAGAGTGGGAGCCGTTAAAACTAGCTTTAGCGTGGGTTAAAGATGCCCCTGGAGTAACCAGCGCTTTAACGGGGGCGCGCAGCGCTGGGCAGTTTGCGGCAGTATTAAAAGCAGCAGATGCGCATGTGCCCCACCAAATTCGAGTAGCTTTAAATGAGGCTAGCGAATAAGAAAACCGGGAAATACTTACTCGTCTTCGGCTTCTTCTTCGTCGAAGTCGTATTCTTCGTTAAGGATTTCTTCAGGTTCATCTAGGAGATCGTCTCCGTCTTCGTCCTCTTCGTCCTCGTCAAAGTCGTATTCTTCGTCCTCGTCCTGATAGGCGGATTCGTCTGCTTGTAGCACCTGATCTACATGGTCGAACAGACTTTCCGAATCGATATCTTCATCCTCAAAAATATCTAGGGGGAGGTCGCATCCTAATTGAGAGTAAAGAGCTTCATCGTAAGCCGAAAAAGCGGCTTCTAGTTTTTCTCCTGCCCGCGCTACCTGCGGATCACAGTCAGGATCTTCAGCACCCCGCGCAGCCTCTAAATGCGCTTGCAGCGCACCTACAAAGTTATCGAATGTTATTTGCAAACGGTCAGCCACGATACACCACCCCCTGGGCTCCGAATCAACCAGGATGCTTAGGGTAGGTGAAGTTGTCCGCGAATCATGGTCACCATCAAGTCGGTTCCCTTGATTTCTGCGGTTTCTTCCGATCCGACGATCCGCGTCGTACCGTCAGGGTCAACCAGCTGCGAGGCACCACCATCAGGGCCTAACGGCAAAATGACCCATTCCTTACCCGGAGCATAGGTTGTCGAAGGAGGCCGACCGGAAAGCTGATCACGAATATTCGCGATCACTACCCGGGCGTGAGCGCGAGCAGCGTCTGCGCGCTTTGATTCCGGCACGTCGGTAATGTCACCCACTGCGTAAACATTTTCCATGTCCTTTACGCGCAGGTGCTCGTCAACCATAACTGTGCCGTTGGCATGCATAACCTGGGAATATGACCCGTGAAGGTAGCCGGAAGAGGTTTGAGCCCCGTAGCACAGGAACCACATATCGGCTTCGACCGGTACCCCGGCCAGGGTTTCTACCTGGAAAGTGGAGAGCATTCCCACATCGGTAGGCGGCATATAGGCGAGAGGCGCTCCCAATACCAATTCGATACCGCGTTCTTCCATCTGGGTGGTGATGGTTTCGCGCAGGGAATCCAGGTACCCCGGAGTACCAAGGATATAGGGTTCCTTGTCAACCATGATGATTTTCATATCCGGATAAGTGGAGGTGAGCTCACCGGCGAATTCCACGCCGACAGTGCCGGCGCCAACCAGCATTACCCGTTTAGCACGTGCCAAGTTTTCGCGAGTTTGATCCAAACGTGCCTTCGCAACCGAGGCTTGAGAAACCATGTGTTTTGCTGGGAATGGGTAGGTAGTTCCCGTTGCTAGCACTAGAAAATCTGCCTCAATGGGATCGTGTCCGGCAACATAAACGGTGCGACCATCCACCCGCATACAAGTTCCATGGACGACCTGGCCGCGGTCAAGCAGGCGACTGTAAGGCATAAACACGGTATGTCCCCACACGGAATCCACCGCCGCCCTAAGCGCTGCCGCGTGATGCACGAACTGGTCTTTTTGTTCGACCAGCGTGACATCAGCCACGTCATCTAGGCCACCCGCCACGGTTATGCCACCGTAACCGCCGCCAATGACAACTACTTTAGCCACGCTACCTCTCCTTTTATCTATTCTGGTTTATACCCAAAACAGATGCGAGCCAAATCAGACCGGCAGTTGCCATCGGTCACCCCTTTGGGTGACGAGATGAAGACTTACCAACCCAACGATCATTTTCAGTTCTACTGTATCTTACGCTATCAAAAAGAATACGTCTTTAGTAACTATCCTACTCAGGAATGCGGATTTTTAAGGCAGATTTGACATTGGGAGGGAAAAAATTATCTCCTTTGAGAACTTTTCCATCTTCGCGATAAATTGGTTTGCCTTCACCATCCAGTTTAGAAAGATTTGAGGCCTGCACTTCCCGCAGTACTGCCGGCAACGAAATGCCGCATTCCAGTGCCATTCCGTAAATGACGTATATCAAATCGGCGAGGGCATCAGCGGTTTCTATGGTGTCCCGAGTGCCATCATCGGGCAGAGAGGAAATAGTCTCTTCTAGCATCCGGCGGGCTTTATCTCCATAAACTGCGCCGGTCAGCTCGCTAACTTCCTCGTATATTAGGCGCATGCGCATATGTACCCGTTCACGATCTACATCTGGCTCATCGTGTTGAATTGGCAGTCCGTAGACCTCATGAAATTGGCGAACTAAATCTTCGGGACGATGCGGATCCGGCATCTGCTGTTCGCATTGCTCCCTGGCAAATTGCTGGGCTGGTGCGGCCTCATTCATTAAATTCTTCCCTTTCCTATTTCGAAGTTGAAAGCAGCATATTTTGCAGTTCTGATACTGATGTTACCCAGGGGGCTCCGGGAAATTCCTCCCGGCTACCGGCTCCCCAAGAAACCCCGATAACGTCGATACCGATATTGCAAGCCGCCTGATAATCGTCCGCGCGATCCCCCACCATCACTACTCGCCCGGGCGGAGCAAGGGTAGCTAACTGGTCGAGGGCGTAGCGAATTACCCCTTCTTTACCGCGTCTTATTTGAGGATTAGCCACATCAGAAGGATTCTCAGCGCTGGTTCCCGCCTTTTCTTGGGTTCCCGCCACACAATCCAGATAGGGGCTCATCCCAGTTGCCTCCGCGATATCGCGTACCAGTTCTTCCAGTTTGGAAGAAGCAACAGCAGTTTTCAGACCGTCACGGTGTAAGCGACGGAGCAGGTTTTCTATTCCTGAAAATAGCGGTACTTCAGTCATGCGGGGGCGATAATAGCGCCGGTAAACTTCCACTGCCTCATCTAATAGAGCTTCAGGTAACTCCAGATACCGTTTAAATCCGATACGTAGCGGTGGCCCTACAAACCGTTTGAGCTGCCGGGGAGATTGGGGAGGCAGGCGATAGTGAGAGATCACTTCCGCAACCGCTTCGGTGATCAAGGGAACCGAATCGGTCAAGGTACCATCCATGTCGAAAACCACGGTGTCAAAATAACGCTGCCCCACAAACCCTCATTTCTGCTCAGTAGCTTGCGATTCTTTAGGGCGCTAGACCCCGCCCTCATTGTAGGCAACTTTCGTCCCCGGTAAATCAAAACGCTTTCCCCAACCACTTTCCCTTCGCTTTTCCGCCAGCACCAAGATGTGCTAATCTCTCTGTTGTCCTTGAGCGCGGGTGGCGGAATTGGTAGACGCGCTAGCTTGAGGTGCTAGTGGCCAACTTAACGGCCGTGAGGGTTCAAGTCCCTTCCCGCGCACCAACTGTTTTGTCCTGAACTTGTCTGGTGCCACCGGTTAGTTTTTCTATTTTCTACCCGGATTCCTACGGTGTAACCGTGTTTTCCCAGCAACTAAGCGGGTATTCCTGCGGCCTCAAGTGTTGCGCGTATGAACAGCGCCTCAGCCTACGTTGGCCGAAAGCTCCTTCCCGAAAGGCACTCAAATCTCTACTCTGACTTTCGATTCGATAGCTTTCAAGGCGCCGATATCAATAACGAAAGGTGTCCCTTACCTATTTCCCGACATTTCCCACCCAGGACTTACGTCCCTAGGAAAATTTTTTTCTATTTTGTACGGACAATTTATTGATTAATCCGCGATTTTTCGGATAAATAATTCAAAAAGTAATACTCCTAATTTTTCAGCTGTACAAGGCTTAGAATGAGTGCAAGTTCACCAGCGTGGGTGGAATGGTTATGCGGTAAGGAGAAAATTATGCCATCGAAGCAACCGGCGAATATCCGTCCTTCTCGACGTACCTTCTTAAAATGGTCGGCGATAGCTGGCAGCACTACCGGACTGGTAGCCTGTGCTACCCCCTCGTCCTACTCCCCCGACAAGAATGGGAAGCTCGTCCCCAATGGCACCGGTCGCACTGATGTAGATAAAACGGTCTGGTCAGCTTGCACCGTGAACTGTGGTTCTCGCTGCCCGGTACGGCTACAGGTTAAAGATGGCCGCGTTGTACGAGTCCTACCTGACAACACTGGTAACGATGAGCTCGGCAGTCAGCAGGTACGCGCCTGCCCACGCGGACGCGCTATTAGGCAGCGGATTTACAATCCCGACCGGTTAAAGAAACCCATGAAACGCAAGCCGGGCACTAAACGTGGCGAAGGACAATGGGTGGAAATCTCCTGGGAACAAGCCCTCGATGAGATTGCCGAAAAGATGAAGGCGCTGAAATCCAAATACGGCAATGAGTGCTTCTATATCCAATACGGAACCGGGGTTTTAGGTTCTACTATGGCTTGCTCCTGGCCGCCAGAAACCACTCCCATGGCGCGGATGCTCTCCCTATATGGGGGATATCTGGATCACTACTCTGATTATTCCACGACTAACATCACCCAAGCTTACCCTTACTTCTACGGCGAATGGGTAGCCGGCAACAGCTTTGATGATGCCGCAAACTCTAAACTGCAGGTAATGTTTGGCAACAACCCTCTAGAGACTCGCATGTCAGGAGGGGGACAAACTTTCGTAACTCAGGCTGCTAAACGTAAATCTGGGGTTAAAACCATCGTGATCGATCCGCGCTATTCGGAAACCTCAGTAGCTTTGGGTGACGAGTGGGTGGCGCTGCGCCCCGGCACTGATGCCGCCCTCATCGCGGGCATGATTTACGTGATGGTAGAAGAACACCTGCATGATCAAGCTTTCTTAGATAAATACTGTGTCGGTTTTGATGAAGCTCATATGCCCGAGGGCGCCCCTAAGAATGCCTCCTACCTTTCGTACCTGCAGGGCAAAGGTAAAGATAAGACGGTTAAAACTCCAGAGTGGGCCGCTAGAATTACCGGCGTCCCAGCCTCAGATATTCGCCGTCTTGCCCGTGAAATCGCTACCGCTAAACCCTGTACTATTAATCAAGGCTGGGGACCGCAGCGTCACGCAAATGGAGAAGGTATTGCCCGCGCGATTTTCCTGCTGGCTTGCGTAACTGGGAACATCGGTATTAAAGGCGGAGGCACCGGCGCACGAGAAGGCGGACCATCCCTACCTATTACCCAGACTTTCATCACCGAAGTCGCCAATCCTTCAGAGAAAATTATCTCCGTTTTCAGCTGGTTAGACGCAATTGATCACGGCCCCAAGATGGACACTTTCAATGCCGGAGTAGGCGTCAAACCAGAACCGGGAGTTCGCGCCCTGAAAGTACCGGTAGATGAGGCCGGGAACCCCACCAACACCAAATTAGAAGTTCCCATCAAGGCAGTATTTGCCTACGGCTCAAACTCAACCGTGAACCAAACCGGTGACAACAATAAGTCAGTAGAGATCCTACAGGATGACACTAAGTGCGAACTCATCGTCACCTGCGACATTATGCATACGGTCAGCGCACGCTACTCCGATTATCTGCTGCCCGGTACTTCTACCTCGGAAGAATCCGATTACCATCACGGTGAAAACGCTTCCCCGATGGCTTACGGGATTGTTTCTCAGCAAGCCATCAAGCCGCTTTACGAATGCAAATCTATTTTTGATATTTGCACCGAGCTAGCTGACCGTCTGGGAATTAAAGACAAGTTCACCGGGGGCAAGACCCGCGAACAATGGCTTAAAGAAATTGTCGAGACCGGTCGTGCCGAAGATCCCACCCTACCTACCTATGAAGAGTGGAAGAAAGTCGGGATTGTTCGTCGCAACGCGGGACCGAGTATCCCCTTGGAAGACTTCCGTAAAGACCCGGTAGCGAATCCGCTCAGTACCCCCAGTGGAAAGATTGAAATTTATTCCCAACGCCTAGAAAACATGGCAAAGAAGTGGACCTTCGGAGATTTCCGTCCTCGTCTAGACGGTGACGAACTTTGCCCGATTCCTGCTCACCTAGTCACCTGGGAAGGAGCCGAGGACGCCGCTACGAACAAGAAGTATCCGCTGCAGGTCATTGGCCATCACTTCAAGGCTCGTACTCACTCTAGCTATGGAAACGTTGAGTGGCTGAAGGAAGCCCATATCCAAACCGTGTGGATGAATCCGAAAGATGCCGAAGAGCGGGGAATCAAGAATGATGATCTGGTGTTCATCTATAACGAACGTGGCACCCTGCGACTGCCGGCCAAAGTCACGACCCGGATTGTGCCGGGGACCATTTCGGTTCCCCAAGGTGCCTGGTATGACCCCAAGCCGGCGTCGGAAGTTACTCCTCCGGCGGGAGCAAACCCGAAGAAACCGGTCGATGTAGCTGGTTCAGTTAACACCTTAACTTCCCTGCACCCGACTCCGATTGCGAAAGGTATGGGAGTTCACACCATTTTGGCGCAGGTAGTAAAGGCATAACTACTAGAAATAGCTATAGGTAAGAGGTAAGAGATAATGTTCGGAATCAGCGGCAGCGAATTCTTGGTGCTGGCGGTGATCGCTGCCCTGGTTTTAGGACCGAAGAACGTGGCGCAAGGGCTAACGGCACTACGTAGAGTCTTAACCAGTTTCCGGGATTGGTCAGCGAAGTTGCGACAAGAAACCTCAGGGGATTTTGCGGGGCTTACCCCCGAAGATCTAGAAAACTTAAAAGTTTTGCGCAATCTCAACCTTTCTAGCTATAGCCCCAAACAGATGATTCGCGAGACCATTCAAGAAGAAATTGAGGCGTGGGCCCAGTCAGCTACCCAATCCGGGGAGGTGCTAAAAAATGCCGGCTCCTTAAATGCAGAATACGCAAAATAAATATCTGTACCTTAAATAGAAAAATAGTTTCGTATTAACAGGAAAAATAGCAATAGGTGTTTCCTAGAGATTATTAAACCTGTTTGTATAGCCCACAAAAAAGTCACAATCACATAGCAATAAATGGCAGCAAACCGGGCTGCCTGACGTATTTACCACAGTCTTTGCAAGGAGGACGCGATGGCCGACGATGCGATTCCTACTCCCAGCAGGAACAACACTTTAACTGAGCCTTTAACCAAAAAAGGCGCCAAGTATGGGTTTGTTTTTAATCAGAACCTTTGTAACGGTTGTAAGGCCTGCCAAATCGCTTGTAAAGATAAGCATGATTTGCCAGTAGGTATGACCTGGAGACGGGTAATTGAATATACCGGCGGTTCTTGGAAAGTAAATGAAACTGACGGTACTTTCCGTCACAATGTTTTTAGTTACTACACTTCGGTAGCGTGCAACCACTGCGAGAACCCAGTTTGTGTTCAGGTATGCCCGACTACCGCTATGACCCAGCGCGAAGATGGCACCGTCTATGTAGACCAATCCAAATGCGTAGGCTGTCGCTACTGTCAGTGGGCTTGTCCCTACGGTGCTCCCCAATTGGATGCCCGCAGCGGACACATGTCTAAATGCGACTTGTGCTATGACTATCGCAGCCAGGGACAGAACCCGGCCTGTGTAGATGCTTGTCCGACTCGTGCTCTTGGTTGGGGGCCTATTGAGGAACTGCGCAAGGAATTCGGAGATGAGGCCGGAATCGCCCCGTTGCCGGATCCATCCATCACTCAGCCACACCTGGTAATCAAACCACACCGTGATGCCCAAGACTGGGATAAAGGCAGCGGCATCATCCAAAGTCCTAAAGAGATTTAAAATCTGAACATCTTATTCACCCGCTAGGTTAAGGAGCATCATGCATATCGGCGAACTGCCCATGATTATCTTTACTACTGTCGCTCAAATGTCAGTAGGGGCATTTTGGATCCTGGGAATTATCCAGCTGATTGGTCGGCGGGCAGGCGTTAAACAGTCTGCAATCGACAGCCTGACCAACGCGGGGTTGTACGCAGCCGGACCGCTGCTAATTCTGGGATTCTTTGCCGCGTTTTTCCATCTGAACGATCCCTTCCATGCACCCTATACCCTGTTACACCTGGGATCGTCTTGGCTCTCACGCGAACTGATCTTCGGGGTGCTCTATGCGCTGTTCGGACTGATCTTTGCGCTCACTCAATGGTTTAACCGTTTTAGCCGTACCGTTAGAGATATATTCGCGGCTTTAACCGCTATATTTGGTCTTTGCTTGATCATTTCCATGTGCGGGATTTACTACTTTACTGATACCGTTCCAGCCTGGAACACCTGGTTTGTTTGGGTCAGTTTCTTCTGTTCCGCTTTATTTACCGGCTCCTTAGCAGTGGCGATTGCCCTGCTAACCACTTGGCGGATGAAACAGCGCGGAGCCAGTGATAAGAATTCGGATGCCGACAGCAAAGGCTTCAAAGCTGGTTTGCGGCGCGGCCTGTTTCCTGCCGGAAAGCTTCCAGAGGGCTTAATCGAATTGACCAAGCGCTCCATGAGGCTTACCACTGGGATCGCCGCGGCGGCCGGCCTAATTATTTTGATGTCCTACGCGTTCTTTATGACTCAGTTGGGACTAGGCAGCCCGATAGAACGGCAAGTAGCGCATAATATGACCGCCCATGGCTATCTACTGATTCGGTTATTGTTACTGGTGGTCACGGTCTTGCTGATAGCTCTGGTATTGCGCAGCTATATCTCGGATACTGCTTACCCCAAGCGTTCCCTGGTGATCACGCTTTGGGTAACCTTCCTCCTTGCTTTTGTGACCGAGCTAATCGGGCGAGGGCTACACTACGAAGGGTTGGTTCGCGCAGGCATCAATACCTTATTGGGATAGCATTAAATCTATGGATTCAAAGGTACTAGATTCTTACGCGGCTGCTTTTTGTGTCCTGGGTGCCCTGCACCTGACTCCTCCCGATCAGGGCGTGGTCAAAGACTTTCTAGCAATGACTGATCAATGGCCACTCCCCCTGACCTCGAAGGGCACTCAGGCTCTAGCAGACCTGCGCAGCGAGCTAGCTTCTAACCCCAGTGAAGAAGATATTTATACGCTCTGGTCGGATCAGAATAATCTGTATGGAATCACCGGCAGCGCCCAGCTACCTCCGTTTGAATCGGTACATCGCTGTGATGATGGTTTAGTTTTTGACGACGAGACCGTGCAGGTTCGCCGTTATTATGGCGCCATGGGTTTTCAGGCTCCCCATCTAGGCCAAGAACCTGATGACCATATCGGACTGGAGATGGACTTTGTAAGCAAATGTCTGTTAAAAGCTGCAGATTGTTTCGCGGGCGGAGAGCAAGAACAAGGCGAACAGACAATGGGGGTGCTCTGTGGCTTTAGCGGTGAGCATTTGCTAACTTGGGCACCCGATTTCTGTCTCGAGGGCGAAAAACTTGCAAAAACCCAATGGCTCCGCACGGTCTTAATTCTGTCCACAGAGACGCTTTCACAATGGCAGCAAGAGCTACTTACTGCGGGGTATGAGCTAAAAATCGCCCCCAAAGTGCGTCCTCCTCAAGAAGTCTCCTCTGGCCCCGTCCCGGTTCCGCTAACTCGCCGTCTGCCAGTTGAGGATAGTTAGTTTTGCTTCCCCGTGGTTTTTCGTCCCTGCTCCGATGGATTAGCGCGCAAGACCCCATAAACACGCTAGTTATTAAGTGTGAGTCTCTACCCGATGTCAAAGTGGGAAAGAAAGATGTCCTTCTGACCTGGCAGGGATGCTTAGGGGAAAGCTTCAACGCTGATTTAGGGGCGCAACTGTTAGCTAGTGAGATTCATGGCCTGCAGATTCTAGGATGCGCGCAGTGTGCCAGTAGCCTCGATGAAAAGTTAGCAGTGGCCAGGACGCGCCTCGGATCCTTAATAGCTACCTATTGCCCGCCTAAAAAAGCTCCCCGCCGTCCTCGGGAAGTCAGTTTAGATTCGGTGCCGCTGCCCCGCCGCCTCTTACTACCGGTGTCAAATGGTTCTCCTTTAACTCTGGGAGCCTCCCACGCGGTTCGTACCTTCCAGGCTTACCATCTGCTAGGTAGAGAAAAACGGGTCGAAAACCGAGTAGCCGGCGCGATCCATTCCCCAGAAGATCATGACCGTTGCCTATCAACGGAATCCCCAGCCGATAATGACGCTTCCGAAAACTTTCTACCATTACTGGAACGGATAGATGTCATCCACGTCCTGCGCTGCGACGCCTGTCGCTCGCAGATCCGTCTATGCCCCGAAAATAAGGATTTTAACCTGTCGGCAGCCGGCAGTAATTGGCGTCGACTTTGCCCAAATTGCCGTTTGGCAGTCCGCTACTGCCCAGAGCACTCTGAAACCGAGATCGCCAGCCAGCGTTCCCTCGAGATTTTCACCGCTTTAAAAACCCGGGAAGAGACTCAGGAAATGAGTGAATGCCAACGCTGTCGCAACCCGCATCCGTCCAACGAGGGCGAGCTGTGCACGCTTTGCAGCTACGAGGAGAAAAATCCGTTTTCGGCCGCAATGCCAAAAGAGGTTTTAAAAACCCTGCCCCCACAGCTACAGGAAAAACTGCGAGGGGTCTAAGACTAAGGATCTGACATAAAAAATAAAGCGTCCGCATGGGGGGACGAAACCGGTGGGCGATACTGGACTCGAACCAGCGACCTCTTCCGTGTCAAGGAAACGCGCTAACCAGCTGCGCCAATCGCCCGAGGTGGGTACGGGATTCGAACCCGTGTACACGGCTTTGCAGGCCGCTGCCTAACCACTCGACCAACCCACCATAATCAAAGAGCGCCGCGCTTGGCGACGCCCTCTAAATCGAGCGGATGACGAGACTCGAACTCGCGACCCTCACCTTGGCAAGGTGATGCTCTACCAACTGAGCTACATCCGCGTTGCGTATGAAAGTATATCTATAAAGACCTATGGATTACCAAACTGACTTTACGTGGGTCTGCTCACAGCTACTTTAAGCTGGGATTTTAGGATTTGGAAACTTTCCGGCAGTAAAAACCCTAGCTGGATAACGTTTAATTTTTCAAAGCGCGGATCACAGGTGGGGTTGATATTCTCTAACTGTCCGCCAAGCCAGGACTATTTCTAGGAGGAGTCACCAATGACCGGGATTGTAGGTAGCAGCACGCTGATCTCAATACTGCTATTAGTACTGATCGGGTACCTGTTATACTCCGCAATTTTTATCGTAAAACAGCAGACCGAAGCGATTATCGAACGTTTTGGAAAGTATAGGCGGGTTTGTACCCCCGGTCTAAATATTAAGATTCCAATTATCGACCGCATCGCCAAAATTGTGGAACGCCGGATCCAGCAACTGGATCTGGTGGTAGAAACCAAAACCAAAGATAACGTGTTCGTAGCGATCCCGGTTTCGGTACAGTTCCAGGTACAAGATTCGGCGGCCTCGTTCTATTCCCTGTCTAACCCCGCCCAGCAGATAACTTCCTATGTATTCGACCGAGTACGTTCTTCCCTGTCCCAGCTGAACCTGGATGAAGCCTTCTCTTCAAAAGACACGATTGCCCAAGAGATTGAGATTTCTTTGGGCGAACAAATGGCACGCTACGGTTTTCGGATCGTCAACTCGCTGGTTACCGATATAAACCCCGATAAGCGAGTGAGAGATTCTATGAATTCCATTAACGCTGCTCAGCGGGAGCGGGAAGCTGCTATCCAACTAGCAGAAGCCGATAAAATTAAGCTGGTTAAACAAGCTGAAGCCGATGCAGAGTCTAAGCGCCTCCAGGGTGAAGGCATCGCTCTGCAAAGGCGCGCCATAGTGGAAGGATTGGTAGAACAATACGAATCCTTACGGGACGCCGGTATAGGTGACCAGGCACAACAGATTCTCTTGATGACCCAATACTTTGATACCCTGGCCGAGGTGGCAAAGTATTCAAACACCCAGACCCTGATGTTGCCGTCTAATCCCAGCGGGGTCACTAATACAATGGAGGAAATCCGCACATCTTTAGTGGCGGGCTTAAAAGCAGCGGGACAGGAAATAAAATAAGGCAGCTAGCCGCACAATGCGGTGGCAATAGTGGCAGTTTAATAATAGCTAACGAATATAACTGAGTATGACTAAGAATAATAAAGATAATCGCAAACAGCCCACAGAAAACCGACCGCGCGGCTCTAGACATCCACGGGGAAAGCACCCCGGACGAGGGGAAGAATTACGTCAGCTTCTGGAGAAATATGATCGCCGGATTTCCCAGTTAGAACGATCCGATCGCGACCGAGTTCACGGGTTGGCATCGCGCAGCGAACACTTGCGCAATACGCTTTCCCATCATCCTGTCTCCAAGGAAACAGCTACTGCTCCCCCAGCGGAGCCCGAAAGCAAAGCTAAGGCACATACCCCCAGCGAATTACACCCCAGTGCCTGGAAACGTGGAACCCGGATCGCCAAGGAGCAGACCCAAAATCTGTTGCATAAGGTTCCTTATCCTCATGGTATGCATCCGGGATTGGTCCGCGGTATTGCAATTGACGAGCAGATCATCAAGTACCGGACTGACAAGGTGGTGTTCTTATGCACCGGCACCTTAGTTCTCGGGTTTATTCTGTGGGGGCTTATCTCTACCGATTCTCTGCGTAGCGTATCCGAAGTGGTCTTGCAATGGGTGGTAGATAATACTGGCTGGTTATTCTCTATTTTGGCTGCCATTATTTTACTGTTTATGATTTTCATAGGGCTTTCGCGCTATGGAAATATTCCTTTGGGGCGAGATAACGAAGAACCCGAATATTCCTATGGTTCTTGGATTGCCATGATGTTCAGCGCCGGCATGGGGATCGGGCTGCTGTTCTTCGGCCCCTATGAGCCGATGATCTATTTTACCGATCCTGCCCCCCATTCCAATGCTAAACCGGGAACCTATCAGGCACTCAATGACGCCATGTCACAAACGATGCTGCATTGGGGGCTCAATGCCTGGGCGATTTACGCCCTAGTGGGTTGCGCGATCGCTTACGGAACTTACCGACGCGGACGGGTACCTTTAATTTCTTCCATTTTTGAGCCCCTGCTCGGACACAAATTTGCCCAGGGGGGGATTGGAAAAATAATCGACATGTTGGCGATTACCACCACCCTCTTTGGCACCTGTGCCTCCTTGGGGATGGGAGCCTTACAGATTGCCCGCGGCGCCGAGCTGGTTACCGGCATCGGGAAAATCGGTAATGCCGGCCTATTCCTGATTATTTCGGTGCTAACTGCAGCCTTCATCGCTTCAGCGGTCTCGGGAATCTCGCGCGGAATCCGCTTGCTCTCCAATATCAACATGGGGCTAGCCTTTTGCCTCATGGCGTTCATCTTTTTTGCTGGCCCGACCGTGTTCATCTTGAACCTGGTGCCTTCCACTTTGATGAACTACCTATCCGATTTATTTGGTTTGCTATCTACCTCTCCTTCGTTCGGACCGGAGGCAGGACAGTTCGTTTCTGCCTGGACAGTGTTCTACTGGGCGTGGTGGATTTCTTGGTCTCCTTTCGTAGGACTATTCATTGCCCGCATCTCGCGTGGCAGGACTTTACGTCAGTTTGTAACCGGAGTGTTACTTGCCCCCACCCTGGTGTGTCTAATTTCCTTCTGCATCTACGGCGGAACCACTATGTATATGCAGATTCAGGGTACAGATATGCCTTTAGAAGAAGGGGCAGAAGTGATGTTATTTGCCCTACTCGGAAATTTGCCACTCAGTAAAATAACTTCAGTAATCGCGATGATCTGCTTAGCTATTTTCTTTATTACCTCTGCCGATTCTGCTTCGGTGGTAATGGGTTCACTTTCTCAGCAGGGCAAACCGGTTCCGGATCGTAAAATCACGGTTTTCTGGGGACTTTGTCTGGCCGGTATCGCGGTAGTCGGCATGCTGGTTGGTGGTCAGGACGCCCTACAGGGAATGCAGAATTTGATTATCGTAACCTCCTTGCCGTTTGCGATTATTGTGGCTGCCATGATCATCGCTCTCTTGCGGGATCTATCGCGAGATCCTTTCACCATTAGACGCAACTTTGAACGTTCCGCGCTTTCTAAAGCCGTAGTAGGCGGTCTAAAGAGCTATGGTGATGACTTCAAGATCGTAGTGGTTCCCACTAAAGAAGGAGAAGGAGCGGGCGCAGAATTTGATTCCACTGCCCCCGAACTAACTGAATGGTATCGGCGCACCGATACCGAAGGTAATCCCATTGATTATGATTATTCCTCCCAGACTTATCTAGATAAGCAGGGCAACCCGGTCTATTGGGACGAAGAGGAAGAAACCTATAAAGATCCCGAGGGGCATCCGGTTCCCTCAGACAGCGTGGAGGATACCTCAGTCGATCCAGAAAACGGAACCGAGGAAACTAGCTCAGCACCCGCTGATTCTTCTACCGAGACTGCCAGGAATAGCACAAAGTAGCTGGTTTATTTCTGACGATGCACCGGACAAAGCGACGTACCGGTTTTGCCAGGTGCCACCGCCCCCTAGAGACGACTAGGGCGTGGTTGGCGGTGTTAGCTGAAACAGTGACTCAACGACAGGATTTACTAGCCTACCGCGAGCTGCCAAGAGCCGAGGGCAAGTAAGGCCACAGAAGCTGGCGGTATCATGCGACGCAACCACAGTTTCCAGGCGGAGACAGGCTCGGTGAGAATCTCAATATCCCCCAAGTTAGTCTGCTCAGTTACCGCTGCCTCCCGGTTAGCCTTGGCTTTTAGTCTCTGCCACCTGGGTTTAACCAGATAGGTTTCATTGGCCGAGGCGAGTGTACTTGCGGGAGCCGGAGCGCGGCCAACCGCTCTGGCCGGAGAGGCTGTTTTTTCTGGCTCCATCTTTGGGGCAAATACCGAGTTCGGAGCGGCCACGCGTTTTCCTGCAACTAAAGGTTTCCCTGGTAAAGTAGGCCTCCCAGCTAGGGCAACTGCTGGGGGGTTACCTGCCGGCTTAAACAAAGGTTTTTTTCCTTTTGAGTCGGTTGCGGGGCTGCGCACTGCAGTCAGATCTAGGCTAGGGTTTACAATTTTTTGTGTTGACGGAACGGATACAGCAAACTTCTCGACGCTATTAGCCCTGGCAATACCCGGTTTTCTAGGTGCTGTCTCGATCCTATGTCCCGTTGTTTTTAGCAACTTTCCGCCAGGTGCTACCGCCCCCAGTCCCCTACCGCTTTTTATTTCTGCGGGTTGGCTATTTTTATTACCAGCTAACAAATTTTGGGAATAATCGGGGCGCAGGAGCCAGTTTTTTCCCTGGTCATCAGCTATCAAATGAGGACAGGGAAAAATAGTTCTCCCCTGCGGTACTATCAGTTTTAATAACGCCGCTTGCTCAGCGTCTACCGCCAGTGCTATCCAGTTGCTACCTGCGGCGTCCACGATATTTTTTTGCTTACCTCGCTGAGGACAAGCCAGAATGTTTAGGGCATGTTTAGTTTCCATGTCTCCACTAAAGTGCTTCCATCCTCATTTGTCACTGCTTTATCCACGATCGCCAGTAAAACTATTCCCAACTTTGCTTTGGGGATACCCGCGCAATATACGATTTACAAATTTTTTCGATAAGCTTAGATCATCATGGCTACACAAAATAACCCGCAGAAAAAGAAGCACTGGTGGAACAACTTCGCGGATGTTTACCGCGTAACCAAACGTACCTATTCGTGGATCGGTTGGGCGATGCTAGCCATCCTCTTAGCGGTTCCTTTGCTAGTGCTAATAATCTGTCTACTCACCTCGGTGAGCGTAGGACGCACCATCTTCTACATCATAATTGCAGCCACGGTAGGAATGCTGCTGGCGACTACCCTGCTTACCCGTCTGGCTAATAACGCCATGTATAAGCAGCTAGAGGGAGTTAAAGGCAATGTGTACGCAATCTTGCGTTCCATTAAACGCGGTTGGATTGTCGAAGAAGAACCAGTAGCGTTTAACCGCAAACAAGACTTGGTGTACCGTCTGGTAGGTCGGCCGGGGATTGTCCTAATCTCCGAAGGCCCCTCCTCGCGGGCTGGTGAGCTGTTAAATGAGCAAGAACGCAAATGTCATCGGGTGGCACCTTCGGTACCTATTCATAAGATCCAGACAGGACAAGGGAAAAATCAGGTTCCGATCTCCAAACTCCTTAAAACCATTAATCGCTTAAAGAAGGAAATCAGCAAGGACGAGGTTCCGATTGTGGGACAACGGCTGCAATCTTTACAAAATAAAGCCTATCGTCTCCCCGGCGGAGTAGATCCCAACAAAGCAAAGATTAACCGCCGGATGCTGCGCGGAAAGTGAGCGCCGCAAAACCTGGAGATAGCGGTTATCTCCGGCCACTACTAAAGCTACTTCGGTAGTTTATTAGTCACTTACTAGGCTTTTTTAGGAGTGCCGAGTACTTTATCCAGGAGGGCTTTCGAGGGGCGTAGTTCAGTTACACTTTCGTCAACTTCCCAATCCTCTACCGGACGCGAAGACCAGATGCGGGCGGAAAACTTTCCGGGCTCGCCCTCGAAAACCGATAGTGAAGCATTGGAAACCGGTTTCGTCGCTGCTAGAGCGAAAGTAATCTCCGGGCTATTCATATACGACCAATAGCGAATAATCGCACCATGCGCGACAATTACCGCGCACCCATCAGCACCTACCTCATCTGCGGCCTCCGCGACCACCTGGTTAAAACGTGCCAAAGTTTCTGCGCCGCTTTCTGCCCCCTCCATCCTTACCTGGGTCTCTCCCTGCATCCAGGCTCCGATAGTACGCACATATTGCTCGACTGATGCCATATCCCTGGCCATTTCTAGCTTTCCCGCCTGCACTTCATTAGCACCCCCGTTTTGTATCCGGGTAAGGGCGAATCGTTCTTCCAACGGCCGGGCGGTTTGGTGGGTACGAATCAGATTCGAGGTCACGATAAGTTGGGGGGCAGGCAGACCGAGTTCTCCCCAAGTCTTTACCGCCGCTTGTGCCTGCCGCTCCCCCTCGGCATTAAGGGGCGAACCCGGCTCGGCGGTATCCAGGGCTCCAGTAAGATTTGCGTTAGTTTGCCCATGCCGCATCAAAACCAGTTTCATCTGTTCCTCTTTCGTCCTATTCCTGCTTTTTAAGAATTGTAAAATACCCTCTCCGTGACCGCACGAGCGCGGCGAGCCATGCGTAAATAGTCTTCCCGTAAATCATTCTCTTTGCCGGAAGCATACCCCAGCAGCCGTGCCAGGGCATAGGCAGGAGCGGTAGCAGTAGGCAGGTAATCCAGTTTATTGCCACTCATGCGATTGGTAACCAAGACATTTCCACAGCGGATTCGACACGCCAACTTCCAGGCCTCGGTCAAGACTTTTAGGTCGGCATCCGATAGCATTCTTTGTTCGGCAGCTACCTTTAAGGCTTCCAAGGTCCCCGTTACCCGCAGCTGGGGACAGGAAACTGTTCCCTGCAGCTGTAGCAATTGGGCAACCCACTCCACATCACTAAGTCCTCCCGGACCCAGTTTTACGTGCAGCGAAGCATCCTGCCCTCCGGGAATTCGCTCATTTTCCATACGAGCTTTAAGCAGGCGTATTTGCCGGGTAGCGCCCTCATCAAGCGGACGTTCATAACGAATCGGATCAATAGTTTTAGTGAAACGGGCTATTAGCTCCTGGTCGCCATAAAAGACGCGCGCTCGCAGCAACGCCTGCGTCTCCCAAGGCTCGGCCCAACGTTCATAGTAGTCACGCAAAGCCGTTAAGGAGCGAGAAAGCACTCCATCCTCGCCCTCGGGACGCAGTCCGTAGTCTATTTTCAAACTGGGGGCAGCTGCTGGCCGATTCATTTCTTCTTGCAGCCGCGTCGCAAACAGCACCGCAATCCGGGAAGCCTCCGGGGCAGGCAGTTTAGCGTTCGCACGCAATGAAGCACCGTCAGAAGTGGTTTCCGTTCGCGGGGCCGGGATAGTTTCAACCGTCCCGGGTTCGCTCCAACGCGGATCAATTAACGCAGAATGCACCACTAACAGATCGGCATCGGAAGCATATGCAGATTCGCGTCCTCCTCCGCGCCCCATCGCTACTAGAGCGATTCGGGGAAGGTTTTTCTCTTTAGCCGACAGCTCGCGCAGGATTACTTGGCTGGCGGCAGCAATGGTCGCATCATTAATCGTGGTAATGGCCGCCTGGGTAGAAATGGGATCTAGATGGTTAACCACATCTCTTAAGGCACAACGCAGCAATTCCCGCCCCCGGGTTTGGCGAATCAAATCGATCGCTGCCGAGCTGTCCCGGTGACGCCGCGATAAGGCCTCCATTTCGGCATAAAGTTGAGCGTAACTGCGGGTAGCGAGCTTTTCATCATCGTCTAGCCACTGTACCGCTTCCGGTACATGTTCAAGACGCTGGGCGATATAGGGGCTGAGCGACAAAATAGTACACAAGCGGTGAGCAACCCGGGATGAGTCCCGCAACAGTCCCATATACCAATGGGATTTCCCGATTGCTTCCGAGAGGCGACGAAAACGCAGCAAGCCAGCATCGGGGAAAGGCCCCTCAGCCAGCCAGCCGAGCAGCACCGGCAGAATATGGCTCTGGATTTGGCTGCGCCGAGAAACTCCGGAAGTCAGAGCCGCAATATGTCCTAAGGCTCCGCGAGTGTCCCGATATCCGGCCAAGCGGAGGCGATCGGCTGCCGCCTGGGGATTGAGAGCGGCTTCGGCTTTGGACAGCCCCGCGGTTGCCGGCAGCAAGGGGCGGTAGAAAACATCTTGTTGCAGGGCGCGGATCTGTGGTTTCAACTTTTCCCAATAGCTGGTGAGCTCTCCGCTTTTCCCAAAACTCTCTTGAGGCAAAGACCTGCCGACCCGGCGCTCGTCTTCGCGGTTTTGCGGGAATAAATGGGTGCGCGCCATCCGCTGCATTTGCATCCGGTGTTCGACAACCCGCAAAAACCGGTAGGCGTCTGCCAGCTGACGGGCAGGATCTCGGCCGATATATCCACCCTGAGCGAGAGCGTCTAGCGCTTGTAGCGTGGGGCGTACTCGCAGACTATCGTCGGTGCGTCCATGCACCATTTGCAACAATTGTACCGAGAACTCGATATCGCGCAGCCCGCCCGGCCCCAGTTTAAGTTCTCGGCCAGCTGTAGGGCTAGGGATTGATTCTTCTACTCGAATCCGCATTGCTCGAGTGTCACTGAAGAACCCTTCCCGCTCGACTGCTGTCCACACTAGCGGCCATACTGCCTGCATATAGGCATCCGCCACTCGGGGAGATCCAGCTGCCGGCCGCGCCTTTAACAGCGCCTGAAACTCCCAGGTTTTTGCCCATTTTTGGTAATACTTGGCGTGAGCAGCTACAGTGCGACAAGTAGCTCCATCTTGACCCTCTGGTCGCAGAGCTAAGTCTATTGGCCACAGCGGCATCTCGACTCCTGGTCCCGAGCACGCAGCCGAAATACCGATTGCTAAGCGGGAAGCTATCTTAAGAGCCTCTTCTTCATTCAAACTGCCATTTTCAGCCGGCTCAGCCACATAAATCAGGTCGATGTCACTATGATAGTTAAGCTCTCCAGCTCCCGTTTTACCCAGGGCAATCACCGCGAAATCTACCTCGCCTGCGGGATCGTATTTTCCGCGTGCCAAGGCGAGGGCGCCTTCTAAAGTAGCATCTGTTAGGGCACTGAGTTTTCCGGCTACTACGGAAAAGAAAGCTAAGGGATCGGGATGTGAGGCGTCCTCCGCAATTATTTGCAATAGCTGGGCGCGGTAGGCGCGACGCAGATCATTGAGATTTTTTTCCGGAGCTATCCAGGTATCGCTGCGGATTTCTTGGGCATTAACAGCCTGTAAAATTTCTTGGCGGACCTGGGTGCGGTAGCGCTCAATAAAATCTAGTTCTTGACTGACTTGATAGCGTTTACCATCCCAATACGCCTCTGACTGTGAGGCTTCTAGCTGCGACAGGAGCTGCGGATGGCTATTGAGGTAATCACCTGCAAAACGCGAAACTCCGCAAATAGCTATCACCAGGGCACGCTGACGAGGGTTCTCAGCCAGGTAGTCTCCCGTCCCCTCTATTGCCTCTAATAGATTGATTAAGCACACTAGCACCTGGTCTGGGTAGGCAGACGCTGACAGTTCCCGCCAAAAGTCTTCATTTTGTACTAGCGGGGCAAAGACCGGGCTACTTACCCAGCTTTCGGCGCGAGCAACTTCGGTAACCCCGCTAGAGCGCAGGCGCGAAGCGAGACTAACTTTCCTAGCCATAGCTATACTCGCAAGAACTTTGCTAGTTCTCCCCGGGTTATCTGTGCCGAGTATTCACGCCATTCCCGTTCTTTATTCCGCAGTACATAGGCAAAAACTTCCTCCCCCAATACCTTGGCCATGAACTCGGATTGGCGCAGCTCCGAAACGGCTTCTTCTAAAGTCAGAGGTAGGGCGGGGATTCCTTGGGCGCGGCGTTCTTTATCAGATAGGCGCCAGACATCGTCCTCGGTTTCTAGGGGCAGTTTCATTTCTTTTTCAATCCCATCTAGCCCCGCAGCCAGCAGCGAGGCATAGGCTAAATAGGGATTAGCGACCGGATCTGTTCCGCGATATTCGATGCGAGCATCGCCGGCTTTTTCTGGTTTATACAGCGGCACCCGCACCAGCGCCGAGCGGTTATTGTGTCCCCAACAAATATATGAGGGCGCCTCCGAGCCTCCCCAAAGGCGTTTGTAGGAGTTAACATGCTGGTTTACCACCGCCGAGTATTCACGCGCGTGAGAGAGCAGCCCGGCGGTAAAAGCCTGTCCGGTGGCAGAGAGCTGATAAATATCACTGGCACCATCGTAAAAGGCGTTCTGCTCGCCCTCGAAAAGTGACATATGGGTGTGCATCCCGCTGCCGGCCTGCCCCGCCATGGGCTTCGGCATAAAGGTGGCCACCATCCGGTCTTGCATCGCGATCTCTTCAATCAGGATCCGGAAAGTCATGATGTTATCGGATCCGGTCAGGGCATCAGAGGCGCGCAGATCGATTTCATTTTGCCCCGGCCCGTTTTCGTGATGCGAAAACTCTACGGAAATTCCCATTTCTTCCAGCATTGCCACTGCTCGGCGGCGGAAAGAGTTGTCTCCCCCGTTAGGCACATGATCAAAATAGGAAGCATTGTCGATAGGACGCAGTGGCTCATCCAAGGAAGTTGGCGGCTCTAGCAGGTAGAACTCAATTTCGGGGTGAATATTGAAAGTAAAACCAAGATCGGCGGCGCGCTCTAATTGCCGCTCTAGTACGCGGCGAGGATCGGACCTGGCGGGCTGCAGATCCGGGGTATAGACATCGCAAAACATCCGCCCGACTTCGGCGTCCTCACCTCGCCACGGCAAGATTTGAAAAGTAGAGGCATCGGGACGCAGCAACATGTCAGATTCGTAGACGCGAGTAAAGCCTTCAATGGCGGAACCATCGAACCCGATCCCCTCGTTAAAGGCGTCCTCAAGTTCTGCGGGGTCAATCGCCACTGATTTTAGGGAGCCAGATACATCTGTAAACCACAGGCGGATGAATTTTACTCCCAGTTCCGCAATCTTTTGTAGTACATCCTCTTGCGCTGAGTCCACGATTCTTCCTTACTCTTTACCGATATTTGGGGTGCAAAGTTATTTGTTCCAGCTTGGACGCTTACCGGATACTACCGGGCGTGCGCCCACCAACGCCCGTCGCCGCTGCGTCCACATTTGAGCGGCAAACTAAATGCCTTTGAGAGATTTTCACTGGTCAGAACCTGATCGATATCACCGCTAGCCATGATTTTACCTTCCTTCATCAAGGCTGCACGATTGAAGGATGCCGGTATTTCTTCTAAATGGTGGGTGACCATCACGATCTGTGGTGACTTTGGATCCGAACTGAGCTCATCGAGAGCGGAAAGTAAAAGTTCGCGAGCCTGCAGATCCACCCCCGCTACCGGTTCATCCAAAAGCAGGATCTCCGGATCAGCCATTAAAGCCCGAGCAATCAATACCCGCTGGCGTTCCCCATCGGAAAGCGTAGATATCTTGCGGTCTTGTAGACCTGCCACCCCGAATAATTCCATCAGGTTTGCGCGGCGCTGATAGTCGATATCTTCGAAATCTTGATCCCGTCCGCGCACCATAGTCCCGTAGGCGGCCGAAAGGATTAGTGCCTTCACGGTTTGCGAGCGCGGGATTACCCGCAGCGCCGCAGTTGAACACAGCCCCACCCGTTCATGTAATTCTTGTACCGGTACTGCCCCTAGACGTTCCCCTAGAACTTTGGCTTTCCCACTGGAGGGATAGCTACGCGCAGCCAGGATCGATACTAGAGTGGTTTTCCCTGCCCCATTGGGGCCGAGAATTACCCAGTTCTCTCCCAGTTTGGTTTTGAAGGAAACATCCTGAAGGATCGGGTTTCCTCCACGCATAAAACTGACGTGTTTTAATCGGAGCAGAGTATCCATATGTCCCATCTTAACCAGTGTGCTTGCCGATAAGTGGCGCAGGGGGGGCACTTCTCCGGCGGTTGCCTCGTCCCCCCCGTCCATCTCAAAATCATCACCGCGCCGCTACTCTAGCCTGTGGAGCTCTGGCGA